>JAZNVS010000031.1:0-22175 GCA_045592965.1 Bacteroidales bacterium
AAAGTCCTTAAAAACTATCTCGTTAAAGGTTATGCTATCAACGATAAAATTACTCAGAAGAAATACAAAGAATTATCACAGTTAGTTCATATCTTAGGACGAACCATCAATTCTCAACCAGAATTATCTAATTCAGAAAATCAGAATCTGATTAATGTTGTAACAGACTATACATATGCTTTAGACACTCTCGACAGATATGATTATCAGGAGCTAAAGATTGAGAGAACAACTTCCGAAAACAAATTCTATGCTACTTATGAAAATGCAATGGAAACGATTCATAATCTGAGGATGAAATTCGGCGGCAGTTGGTTGTTCGGAAACGAAAAAGACGATTCCTTCAAAAGTTCTATAGGACAAATTTATCAGACTTTCGACGGCCTTGATCTTTATCCTTCCGTTGAAGAAAAAGCTGCAATGTTACTTTATTTGGTAACAAAAAATCATTCGTTTAGTGACGGTAACAAAAGGATAGCTGCTACATTATTTCTGTGGTTCATGCAGAATAACAGCATCTTATATAACTCTGACGGTTCTAAAAGAATCAGCAATGGTGCTCTTGTCGCTCTTACCTTAATGATAGCTGAAAGTCGTCCAGAAGAGAAAGACGTTATGGTTAAAGTCGTTGTAAATTTGATAAATAAGGATAACTAAAGCAAATAAAAAAGGGACGCTATCATACGTCCCAAATGTAAATTGCTAACTGTAAATTGTTAACTCTTATTCTATCTGCTTCTTCCCTTTCCTCTGCGACCTGATTCTTTCTTAGAATCTCTTCTGTCTCTCTTGGAATCTTTACGACTTTCTTTCTTCCTTTCCTTCTTACCTTCAGGTTTGTAGCTTCTGTCGCCGAACTTGTCACGGTTCTTACGTTCCGGTCGGTCGTCGTCGAATTGTTTCTTCTCTTTTTTCTTCTTTGGCTTAGGGTCGGTAGTCGTTATCTCAACGCGGATTCCTTCCTTATTTCTTCTTTCGTCAGCGAAACAATCGACGATGAATTGTGCTTGTGTTTCATCAACATCAATAAAAGAGAAATTCTCCATCATGTCGATTCTGCCAATGCGAATGTCCTTCGTTCCTGTAACGTCGTTAATTTTACCAATGATGCTGTTAGGTTTTATTCTGTCTTTCTTACCCTTACTGAAGAACAACCTTTGCAATCCGCTGTCGTCGTATTCTTTCTTCTCGCCTTTAGCTTTTTTCTCTTTCTTCTCTGGCTTAGTATCGTCGAAGTTCAAGTCTTTGGCATCTTTATAATAATCTAAGAAACGGTTAAAGTTAAGAGCCACGACTCTCGCAATCAAGTCTTCGCGACTGAGCCAGTTCAATTTTCTGAAAGCTATAGGAAGATAATCTTCGATGTCGGCACGCATGATATCGACTTTCTCGAGACGGTCGATATGATTGAAGAGCTGTTTCTCACACACTTGTTTTGCCGATGGAACCATCGCTCTTTCGATAGTCTGACCAAGTTGTTTCTCAATAGCTTTGATCTTATGTTTCTCGCGAGAGTGTATCAAGCTGAGACAAACGCCTGTCTTATCGGCTCGACCTGTACGACCGCTTCTGTGGATATAGACGGCAGTCTCGTCAGGAAGATTATAATTAATAATATGTGTAAGATCGCTGACATCGATACCGCGAGCTGCCACGTCGGTAGCGACGAGAATTTGCAGATAACGTTGACGGAAGTGATTCATCACCAAGTCGCGTTGAGCTTGCGAGAGGTCGCCGTGAAGTGATGCGGCGTTATAACCATCGTGAATGAGATTATCTGCGACTTCCTGAGTCTCGAGTTTCGTTCTACAAAATACGATACCGTAAATCGAAGGAGTGTAGTCGATGAAACGTTTCAATGCAAGGTAACGGTCGTTGGCTCTGATTAAATAATGTATGTGACGCACGTTAGCCGTACCAGAATTTTTCTGACCGATAGAAATTCTCACCGGGTCAGTCATATAATGGTTGAGTATTTTCTCAACCTCGACCGGCATCGTCGCTGAGAAGAGATGAATGTTTTTCTCTTCAGGCATATATTCTAATATCGCGTCTACATCTTCTTGGAATCCCATATCGAGCATCTCGTCGGCTTCGTCGAGGACGATAGTTCTTACGTTAGAAAAGTCTATCTTGTTACGACGTATCATATCTTCGAGACGACCTGGAGTCGCGACGATGATCTGAGGTTTCTTGGCAAGTTCTTTAAACTGCACCTCTATACTTGCTCCTCCATAAACAGGCACTACTAATATCTCAGGGATATATTTTGAATAGTTTTTCAAGTCTTTGGAAATCTGAACACAGAGTTCGCGAGTCGGACAAAGTATCAGAGCCTGCACGCAACGTTGCGAAGCGTCGATGTTCTGAAGAAGCGGAAGTCCGAAAGCGGCTGTCTTTCCGGTACCTGTCTGGGCGAGACCAACTAAGTCAGTCTTTTGAGAGAGGAGCACAGGTAAAGTCTCCTGTTGAATTGGCATAGGTTCCTTAAAACCCAGCTCATCAATAGCCCTCAGTATAGCCGGGTTCAAACCATAATCTTGAAATTGTGACATAAATATCAATAGGTTAAATTAATAAAAGAAATCTTCTGCAAAGATACTAAAAAGACAAAAGGGGAAATAGTTATGATAAAAAAAAGAGTCCCGTGGGACTCTTTTTTTTCATATTTTATATCATTCAAGAATTACATCATTCCTGGCATGCCGCCCATTTGTGGGTTCATGGCAGGCATTGGGTTTTCTTCCTTATGATTTGAGATGACGCATTCTGTTGTGAGGAGCATACTTGCGATAGAAGCAGCGTTTTCCAAAGCAACTCTAGAAACCTTAACAGGGTCGATGACACCTGTCTTCAACAAGTTTTCGTATGTTTCTGTGCGAGCGTTGAAACCGAAGTCACCTTCGCCTTCTCTGACTTTGTTAACAACGACAGAACCTTCCAATCCTGCGTTTTCAACAATTTGACGTAATGGTTCTTCCAAGGCGCGTTTGATGATGCTGATACCTGTTGTCTCGTCGTCGTTTTCGCCTTTCATCTTTTCTATTGAGCTGATAGCACGGATAAAGCCAACGCCACCGCCTGGGATGATACCTTCTTCGATAGCTGCTCTTGTTGCATTCAAAGCGTCTTCAACGCGGTCTTTCTTTTCTTTCATCTCGACTTCACTTGCTGCGCCAACATAGATAACGGCTACGCCACCAGCGATTTTTGCCAAACGTTCTTGCAATTTTTCGCGGTCGTAGTCTGATGTTGTCGTTGCGATTTGAGCTTTGATTTGTGCTGCGCGTGCATCGATATTTTCTTTTGCACCATGACCATTAACGATTGTTGTATTGTCTTTTGTGACAGTGATTTTGTCAGCTGTACCGAGTTCTGCCAATGTAGCGTCTTCCAAACGATAGCCTTTTTCTTCACTGATTACAGTACCACCTGTCAAAACAGCGATGTCTTCTAACATTTCTTTTCTTCTGTCACCAAAACCTGGAGCCTTAACAGCAACGACTTTCAAAGAACCACGTAAGCGGTTAACAACCAATGTTGCCAATGCTTCGCTGTCGATGTCTTCAGCGATGATTAAAAGAGGACGACCTGTTTGTAATGATTTTTCAAGGATTGGAAGCAAGTCTTTCATCACAGAGACTTTCTTATCGTAAATCAAGATGAAAGGATTTTCATAGACAGCTTCCATTTTTTCTGTATTGGTTACGAAATAAGGAGAGATGTAACCGCGGTCGAATTGCATACCTTCAACAACGTCAACGTGAGTTTCGATACCTTTGGCATCTTCAACAGTGATAACGCCTTCTTTCTTGACCTTTGCCATTGCTTCAGCGATCAAAGTACCGATAGCGTTATCGTTATTAGCTGAGATACTTGCAACTTGTTGAATCTTTTCGATGCTTTCGCCAACTTGTTCTGACTGAGCTTTCAATGATTCTACTACTGTAGCAACAGCTTTGTCGATACCTCTCTTGAGGTCCATTGGGTTAGCGCCGGCGATAACATTTTTCAAACCTGCTGCTACGATAGCTTGTGCCAAGACTGTAGCTGTTGTTGTGCCGTCACCAGCGAGGTCGTTAGTTTTAGAAGCTACTTCTTTAACTAATTGAGCACCCATATTTTCTACTGGGTCTTGTAATTCTATTTCTTTAGCTACTGAAACGCCGTCCTTTGTGATGTGAGGAGCACCGTAAGATTTTTCAATGATAACGTTACGACCTTTAGGTCCGAGTGTAACTTTTACTGCGTTTGAAAGAGCGTCAACACCTTTCTTTAAACCATCGCGTGCATCTAAATTGAATAATATGTCTTTTGCCATTGTTGTACTGTTTTAATGTTAAAAAATAAATAAAAAAAATAATGAGAAATCAGATGATTGCTATAACATCATTTTCTCTCATTATCATATAATCTTTACCATCTAAATGGAATTCTGTTCCAGCGTATTTGCCATAAATAACAACGTCACCAACTTTCAATGTCATTGGATTGTCTTTTGTGCCAGGACCGACTGCCACTACAACACCTCTTTGTGGTTTTTCTTTTGCTGTGTCAGGGATGATAATTCCACTTGCTGTTTTTTGTTCTGCGAGAGCAGGTTCGATAACGACTCTGTCTGCCAAAGGTTTAATTGATAATTGTGTCATAACTGTTATTTATTTTGTGTAATTATATTTTTCTGTCACCGCGTTTGTCAAATTGTTTGCCAAAAATTATTACAAAAAAAAATGTCAGAATTTGTGACATTCTGACATTTTTCTAACTTTTATTATGACTGTTTTATTCGATTATTCTGCAGCTGGCATTTGATAATCTGATGGAGCCATTGTGCTTTCTATTTGTTGACGCATCTCTGTATCAGCTTGAGCGCCTGTACTAACACCGCTTTGTGGGATTGACAAACTTGAGACCAAGCAAAGGAGTACTAATACGACTGCCAATGTCCATGTTGACTTCTCCAAAAAATCAGTAGTTTTGCGAACACCTAAGATTTGATTTGATGATGACAAATCTGACACTAATCCACCACCTTTTGAATTCTGAACTAAAACAACCAACATCATCAAAAAGCTGACGATAAGGATGAATACTGAAATTGCTACGTACATCTTACTAATTTATTTAATTGTTAAACTTATTTTTTGCCTTCTTAATTAATTCTGCAAAGTAAACACTTTTTTCTGGATTTTTCAAACTTAATTTTTCATATATTGAAATTGCTTTTTCAACATATCCTTGATTAAGATAAATCGCTGCTAATGTTTCACTTACAATATTTTCCTGATCAACAACACTGGCTTGTGCGACCAGAAACGGATTGTAAAACTCTTGTTTGGGTCGAGAAATTTGGGGATTTTCTGCGATAAATTTGTCGATAATTTCATCTTTCGACATCGTTTTATCTTGTTTCTGTGACTCCTCTTTCTCTTTTTCCAATTCAATAATTCTCTGCTCGATAAGCGCTTTTAACTCATCCAAAGATTTTTTCTTTTCTTCCAACAAAGCCATCTCCTTCGACAGTTCTTCCTGCGATTTTCTCAGGTCAATCTCTGGAATGACAATAGTTTTCTCAGGGATGATTTCATCTTCCTGTTCAGCAAACTCATCAGGCAGCTCACAACTCTCATCTTTTTCCTTTGCCGCTGCCAACAAATGACGCAACGAGTTTCTGTCGGGAGCCATAGCGGCTGCAATCCTCAACTGATGAACAGAACGCTTGTCTTCCTTCAGTTCCAATCCTGCTGCAAGAAGTGCCTGAGCTATAGTAAAATAAGGATATTCCTCAACTAACGACTGCAACATCTCTATGTCAGCGTCGTTTATCAAGTTCGGCTTTTCTATTATCTGTATCAATCTTTCTTTATCCATATCACCAATTCACCACAGCTTTATTGAAAATATCTTGACATAAATCTTCTACAATCTGCTCAACCAAAACATCTTGAACAGCATTCAAGTCTTGTCCGCTCGGATAATCCTGATATTGTGAGAAACTCTGCTCGAAGTTTTTACTCTCGTCATATTTATTTGTAAACCTGACATTTACAGTAACAGTCAGTCTATTCATTGCGGCGGTCTGATTACCGGTGATAGCAATTGGCGAGGTTTTGTAACCCGTTATCTCTCCTTCTAAAGCCAGGTCGCCATTTTGTGCCACCGACTGCAATGTCGTCTGATTCACAAACATATCGTTCAAAGCATTCGTTATGGTATTGCTTAACAAAGGATTGACGAGTTGTGCATTGTTAGGGAAATATTGCACAGAAACTGTTTTCGCCTCTGCCGGAATGGACGCTCCTGAAAAAGAATATATCCCGCAGCCAGCAAAGAACATACTCATTATCAATATCATCAAAAGATTATATGTCTTGACACTTCTCATTTGCTTTTGATCTGATACTCGTTAATCTTTCTGTATAATGTTCTCTCGCTGATACCTAATTCTTTAGCAGCGTCTTTCCTTTTTCCTTTGTGTCGTTCCAAGGCCTTACAGATAAGCTCTTTCTCTGTCTGTTCCAAGGAAAGACTCGACATCTCGTTTACACTTTCTATCTTGTATTCTTCCTCATTATCTTGGACATATTCAAAGGCGTCATCTTCCTCTTCAATAGGAGAAATGACAGTGGCATTAATAGGTGTCAGATTCTGTGTCTCCGAAAGTTGCTGAACATTGACTCTATTCTCCGACAACTCCTTGACAGTCCTTCTCAGCTCCATAATGTCGTTCTTCATATCAAACAACACCTTATATAGTATGTCGCGTTCTGATATAGGGTCTTCCTCTTTTCCTCCTTTATACAAAGCTGGCAAGGATGTCATCTTGTCATCAGGAAGATATTTCTTTAAAATCTCAGGAGTTATTATTCTCTCATCTTCAATGATGGAAATTTGTTCTGTTATGTTTTTCAACTGCCTGACGTTTCCGCTCCATCGATAATTCTCCATCATAACAAGAGCTTCAGGTGTCAGTTGAAGAACTGGCATACGATATTTCTCTGCCATATCAGCAGCGAATTTTCTGAATAACAGTCTAATGTCTTCTTTACGCTCACGCAATGCAGGGATGCGAATCGGAACGGTGTTGAGACGATAATAAAGGTCTTCTCTGAACTTGCCCTTCTCTATCGCCAATGGAATATTGAGGTTAGTGGCTGCCACTATTCTGACATCTGTCTTCTGTACTTTTGAAGAACCGACTTTGATAAACTCACCGTTTTCCAACACTCTTAGAAGACGTGCCTGTGTTGCCAATGGAAGTTCTCCTACTTCGTCAAGGAAGATTGTTCCGCCGTCGGCAACTTCAAAATAACCTTTTCTTGTCTCATAAGCTCCCGTAAAAGAGCCTTTCTCGTGACCGAACAACTCTGAGTCGATGGTTCCTTCTGGAATAGCGCCGCAGTTGATGGCAAAATAATTCTTATGTTTCCTGGAACTATTCTGATGTATTATCTGAGGAATGACATCCTTACCTGTACCGCTCTCACCATTGATGAGAACGGTCAAGTCGGTGCCGGCAACCTGCACCGCAATCTCAATCGCTCTGATGAGCTGCGGATTGTTGCCTATTATCTTAAATCTTTGTTTTATCGATTGGATGTCTTGTATGTCCATTTATCGTAATGTTGCTTTTAATTGTTGTTCTATCGCAGACTGAATCTTCATCATTGTCTTTTCGATAACCTTGTCGGTCAATGTTTTTTGAGTGTCGAGCAAAATGAAACTCAAAGCATATTGTTTCTTGCCTTCTGGAATCTTGTCGCCTGTATATATATCGAACAAACTGACAGATGTCAAAATCTTATTCTCTGCTGCAAAAGCAACGTTTTTAACCTGCTCAAAGTTCACGTCCTTATCGAAAATCAATGCTAAGTCGCGGCGGACAGCAGGGAATTTTGGCATTGGCTCATAACGTACAGCCTTAGCTTCTTTATTAGCTTTCAATACGTTATCCCAATTCATTGTGGCATGATAAACGTCTCTCTTCAAATCGAAAAGCTTCAATGTCTTTTGATTTATCTTTCCGAGTGTACATAATTCTCTGCCATTTAATGTATAAACTAAAGAATATTCGTAATGTGTGACTGTTCCCTCGCTGACTTCAATCTTATCGACATCGATATTGAGTTTATTCAAAACGCCATGGACATATTTCTTAAGCTCATAGAAGTCGACATTTTGAGGTTTGTTGCTCCATAACTCTTCCTTGTCTTTTCCTGTGATGAACAGATCGAGATTGTATATTTCTGAATATTGAGCCAACGACTTGCCTTCTTCTTTCTTGCTTTCGTCATAGAAATATGTGTTGCCGAACTCAAAGAACTTAATATCGAAAATCTTGTGATTATGATTGTTTTCTATGCTCTTCAAACCGCCGAAAAGCAGTGACTGACGAAGCACGTTCAAGTCGGAGCTGAGTGGATTTAATATCTTGACATTTCTATTTTCGTCGAAGCTGTCCATGTCTTTTGTATATGACTCTTTGGTGAGCGAGTTGTTCATGATTTCATAGAAACCATTTGAAGCCAACATAATAGAAATGTTTCTCTTTAATTTTTCCGGATCTGGCTTAGCGACAACATTAAGAGTTGCGTTTATCTTTTCTGGTATTGCGATATTGTCGTAACCGTAAATACGAAGTATCTCTTCAACCAAGTCAGCTGGACGATAAACATCGACTTTGCATGTAGGAACATCGACTACTACACGGCTTTCGTCACATTCAACCACTTTGCAGTCGAGGTTCTTCAAAATGTTTACAGCGATTTCTTTTTCTATTTCCTGACCTGCGATTTTGTTAAGGTAATCGAATTTAAGTTCAACGCGGACTGGAGTGAAGTCGCCGTTAACAACATCTTTTATCTCTGATGAAATTGTTCCGCCTGCTAATTCCTTTATCAACAAGGCTGCACGTTTCAAAGCGTACATTGTCATGTTAGGATCGCAGCCACGTTCAAAACGGAAGCTCGCGTCTGTCTGAAGTCCGTGATATTTTGAAGTCTTACGTACTGACGTTGGATTGAAATAAGCGCTCTCAATAAATACATTAGTCGTGTTTTCTGTAACACCCGACTCTGCACCACCAAAAACGCCTGCTATACACATTGGCTCTTCCGCATTACAAATCATCAAGTTGGTGCTGCTCAACTTACGTTCCACTCCGTCTAATGTAACGAATGGTGTTCCTTCAGGCATACATTTCACAACCACTTTGCCGCCTTTAATCTTATCGGCGTCGAAGGTGTGAAGAGGCTGACCTGTCTCCATCAAAACGTAGTTGGAGATGTCAACGATATTATTAATTGAACGAAGACCAACAGCTTCAAGTCTATGTTTCAACCATTTTGGTGAAGGACCTACTTTCACTCCGCTGACGGTGACGCCAGTGTAACGAGGACATGCCTTTGTGTCTTCAACGACTATATCGATAATGTTGTTTGTATTTTCAACTTTGAAATCATCTACCGAAGGTATGACGAGATGATATTTATCTGTTTTCTCTTGATAGTTGAGAGCTGCCACGAGGTCGCGGTTGACGCCTATATGAGAAGTAGCGTCTGAGCGGTTAGCGGTGAGACCAATCTCGATTGTGGTGTCTTGTTCTACCGGGAAGTAGAAAGAGGCTGGTTTTCCTATTTCGTAATCTTCAGGAAGCACCATGATGCCGTCGTGCGACTCGCCTATTTGCAGTTCGTCTTCAGCGCAGATCATTCCTTCTGAAACCTCGCCGCGAATCTTGCCTTTTTTTATTGTGAACGACTCGCCGTCTTTGTAAAGCTCTGTGCCTATTGTAGCGACCAAGACCTTCTGACCTTCTGCCACGTTAGGAGCGCCGCAAACTATATTGAGAGGCTCTTCTGCACCTACATCTACCTTTGTGATATGAAGATGGTCTGAGTTCGGATGATCTACGCAATAGATAACTTTACCCACCACCACGCCTTTCAAAGCGCCTTTTATTGATTCGTAAGGAGTTAAGTCTTCAACTTCGAGACCTGTTCCTGTTAATTTCTTTCCAATTTCTTCTGCTGATAAATCGCAGTTGATATACTGCTTAAGCCAATTATAAGATACTTTCATTGTAAAATCATGATTTAAACTGCAAAGATAATATTTTATGACAAAATGTCATAGGATTTTTTTTGAAAGTTTATAAAAAAAGGTGTCGCGTTTCACAACGGGACACCTCCAAAAAGTTAAATGAAATTAAATATTACTTCAAATGAGGATGAAGTCGAATTTTAAGATTGTTTTCTTCTCATAGCATAAGCCAAGCCCATACCTGCGAGTAATAACAAACCTGAACCTACAGGAGCAGCGCTCTGATCGCTAAAAGTATTTTGTGTAGGTGCTACTGGGAAGAGACCTCCCTCTGTAGCAGCTCCATCACGGTAGTTAGCACTTGGGGTAGATGTAGAGAAGAATCCGTCAGATGAATTCTGTGCATTAACGCTTAAGCACATTGTCGTTACAAGTGATAATATTATTAAGAGTTTTTTCATTTTAATTATTTTATCAATTAATCAATTATAATTTTTTGTACTTTAACTCCGTTATTGTCCATCATTTGAATCATATAGACTCCGTTTGCGAATGATGCTGTTGGGATGTTAGCAGTTTCTTGTACGTCATATTCTGCAACCGGACGACCTAAGACGTCTAATACTCTGACAACGCCATTGCCTTCGATATTGTCAATCTTAATCATACCGTTGTTGATATAAGCAAAATCACTGCTGTCTGTTGACGGTTGACTGTTGTCAATCTGCAAGAAGAAACGATTTACATTGTCGTTGCTTGTTGCAATGAAAGTATAGTCTTCCAACAACAAGTTTGTTGTATTGCCTGTTTGTCTGTCAACGAGTGTCAACTTGCTGAATTCACATTCTATACCTTCTGCACTGAATGTATATTCGCCTATTGTGCTAGCTTTGAATGTGACAGGAATTTCTGTGACATCTTCATTCATGATTGCGATAGCGTATTCTTTGCCGTCAACTGGAACTGAAATCATAGGGACGTCAGCATTACGGTGAGAAATCTTATCCAAGCCCATACCTTCGCTGAATGAAACGTATGCTACATCTTCAAATTCTGAATTAGCGACATTGATAGCGAGATATGCTTTTGGTTGATTGCGTTTAGTTCCTTGCTGTTGACCTGCCTTGATTGTCATGTTAGCTGCTTGATCAGCTTTGACAAGAACAGCCTCCATAGGAGCTATTTTCTGTCCTTCTGTCTGAGCTATCCATGCTCCACCAGCTCCAATAGTGTAGAAACCATCTGCGAGACTTGCTTCTGTAGCAAAGTTTCCTAAGCCAATGCTATATGCAAATGGATTACCAACCATATTGAAACCAGCCAAATTATTGCCTTCGGTATAGCTAAGTGGGAAAACAACGTCAGCAAAATTAAGTTTACCTTCTAATACCAATTCTATGTCTTCAGCATTTGCATAAAGGTAACCTTGTCCTAATTTCAATGTTGCGAATGGATTTTCAGCATTGCCTCCATTAACACCATCTTTGTAGTATTGCCATGTTGCTGATGGTTCATCGTAACGATAGAGGTCGTGGATGCCAGCTGTTGCTTCTGGTATTGAAGCCTCAACAACAGGAACGCTTATTGTACCCCAGTCTGCTCCAGCCTTAAATTCTTTCTTAACGACAATATCAATTTCTTTACTTGTGTAAAGCTCACCACCTGAGAGTTCAACTATACCGCTGATAGTACTTGTTGCATCGAGTGTTACGACAGGAGCTGTATAGCTTGCATATTTGCAAGCGTCTAAAGCAATGCCACGATGTTCTTTTTCACAATTTGGGTCACCTAGATTTGCAATGATATTAGTTTCACCTTTAATACTTACTTCACCGCTGTTGTTAGAAAGAACGTATGAATAGTCGTAATCCTTGATTGTATATCTATCCAAGTTATCACCGTTTAACATCATGTCTGTGATTGTGAGGTTAGCGTAGTTTTGGATAAGCATTGCGAACT
Source organism: Bacteroidales bacterium (assembly GCA_045592965.1). GTDB lineage: Bacteria > Bacteroidota > Bacteroidia > Bacteroidales > F082 > Limimorpha. The sequence goes on from JAZNVS010000031.1 coordinate 12,001, forward strand.
CTGTTCTTGCAGCTTCAGCAACATTCAAAGTACCGTTTTTAAGAGTGACTTTGCCAGCTTCTTTCAAGATTTGGAAACCTTGCGTTTGAGTTCCGTTTGAACCTACAGCAGGAGATGTGAAAGTATATGTTTTTCCGTTGAAGTCTATTGTTATAGATTTGTTGATGATAACGCCTGAACCTTCAGCATCTTTAAGGAGAGTTACAGTATTGTTTTCAACTGTTGCTGCATCAACTGCTGCTGCGAGAGTAGTGTAATATGTTTCACCGATTTTTGCTACAGATTGATTGATGAAGTTAATTGAAAATGGTTCAGTTTCTCCAATACTTGTATTTTCCACAAACTCAGTTGTATATTCTGTATTCAACTCCATATCGATAGCAGGGTCATAAAGTTTGAAACTGATAATTTCACCATTCTCTCCTCCAACATAGATACTTGCAAGATAAATCTCGGTATTACCTAATTTTTCAAGTCTAGTTGCTCCACGCAATTCGTTACCACAAAATGCAGCAACTTCGATATTTGTTCTATTTTGAGGTACGCCATCTATTGTTATAGTACTAACTATAGTCATTGTAGATTCATATACACCATTACTTTCCCAGTGTCTTTCGTAGAAATCAATGTTGATAGGATTCATAGCGTCGCCTATCATATCGTCCTTTTTGAATCCAACGAAATAATCGGTACTAAGTTCTTTGCCAAATTCACCATTCGTTGGATCAAAAAGTTTGAATCTAATCTCCTCTCCATCAGTCATTCCCCCGATTGTTAATGTGAAGACATATTTTCCAGTTGGAGGAAAATATTTTGCAACTGCCACCCCTCTTAATGTATTGTTGTGAAAAGCTGCCAATTCATAACCGTCATGGTTAATTGGTAATACACCATCAACTGTAACAGATGCGGAAATAGTCATATTATAAGTACAAATATTGGTGTATGTCCAATGACTTTGTCCGAACATTGTTGAGCAGAACAACATTAAAAGTGTGATAAATGTTAATCTTTTTTTCATTTGTTTGATTTAATTTATTTTTGAGTTTTGATTTTATTTAGGCTTTGAGCCTTGAGCTATGAGCTATGGGCATAATGCTCACAACTCATAGCTCACTGCTCTAAGCAAAATTTATCTTACCACCAACTTGCAATTTTGTACATTGCTGTCGTTAGTGATTCTTATTACGTAAATACCTGCTGTTTCAAGAGCATCGATAGAGTCAACATTTTGGTATTCGGCAACCTTTGCACCGAGAGCGTTGAATACTTCAACTTTGTCGCATGTTGCTTGGAGGTTGATTTCTGTACCTGTTGTTGTTGGGTTAGGATAGATATTGACTTGGCTCATTTCAGCTTCGCCAATGCCTGTAGTACCGCGAGTTAACATATAAGGTTCTGCTATTGAACCGACGACAGCGTCGCTAGAGTAGTTAATTCTGTTGCTGAACTCTACTTCTTCACCTGTTGTATTGTCATAGTACATGAATGTCATTTCTTCGACATCGTTGCCACTGATTGTAAGAACCAAGATATAAGCATTTAATGGTTCAAAATATACAGGACGAGCACTGCCACGTACTTCACCATTCACTAATGCTGCAACTTCATAGTCGTCACCTTCAACATCCTCAACCATTGCAAACACTGTCATATTGTTTGGATATTGTGTTGGGTCTACATTCCAATGATAATTATTCACTACTGTTCTAACATCTGTATTAGTGTTTTTATTACCAACTATATTGAATGTAAATGTAGCATCTTGTGTTGATTTGTACATATAACCATATCCTGGTTTCAAGTTAAATGTTGGGAACCATCCATATCCTTCATAATACTGTGAAGTTTCATCTTGTCCTTTTAATATATCACCTCCCATTGGGGTATGGTTCATAAAAGCAATATCAATATCTACTTCTTCATTTACAGGATAACCAATCCAGTTCCAACCTTCGTATAATGAGACACTGCGGTTTTCATATTCAACAAAATTGCCATCTAATTCTACTGTAACAGGAGTTGCAATTTGAATCATATACATTTCAGCTGTTGAGAGTGATGTAAGACCGCTTGTCCATGATTGGTATGCTGGATAGTAATGTGTAAATCCATGTTGAGATTTAATTTCTATAGCATTACCATTAAGTGCTTCTTTCAAATTATCGAGACCTTGTGGACCTTCCATTTCTTGGATATATGTAGAGAACCAATACCAACCTGCGCTTGCGAATTCACGAGTTTGAGTACCTGCAATCAATCTTACAGACCATCTGCTGTCAGGAAGTTCATATGCCTTATAACCATCTACGATGAAATCTTCTGATGGTTCTTCTGAGAAGATACCGCCTGTGATTACAATGCTTGCTGCACCAGTGTATGTTTCTAATGAACCAGTGAAAGTACCGCCAGAGATATTAGCAACAGCTGATTCACCATTACCGCCGTTAGTTGCTACGTGTACAGCAACAGGAGCTGTAATAGTACCACCGTAGATGTTGATAACAGTATTGCCTGTTGTCATATTGTGGATAGCATAATTGTCTGATTCGATTGTAGCACCATCGTAGATGTTGATTGTACCGTTACCTGAAACAGCTGTGTAAACCAGATTGCCACCAGTAGTACCTGATTCTTTTTGGACAATTTTTGCACCGCTGTTGATATTTACAGTACTACCTGTCTCAGCAACAACACCGTATGATGTACCGTTAGATGTAACAACAGTTTCGTTGTTTAAGTTTACGATTGCACCGTTTCTAGTACGGATTACTTGGTTATTTGCTTCGTTAGGGTTGCCGTTGACAACTTCCATATCGTTAAGGTTCAAAGTTGTTTTGTGTGTAGCTGAGTTTGCACCTACAGTGATTGCTGCCCATGCTGTATTAGTGCTTTCAGCTTTGATAGCTATCGTACCGTTTTTGAAGGTGATCTCATTTTCTTTCCCACCTTGATTCTTCAAGTAAACGAGATAGTCGTTGATTTCACCGTTGTCAGTAATAGTGTATCCATCGAAGTCAACTGTGAAGCTCTTATCGCCTGTGTAAACGAGACCGTCGATATACTCGCCATCGCCATTGACATAACCGTTAGCCTTTGTATAAGTAATATCTTCAAGGACTACGATTTCATCACCGTCTTGTGCTGCATTGAATGCTTCATGGAGGAGCTTATATGTTACATCACCAATCTTAGCGACTTGGTCTTCAACAACGCTGTAAGTGCCGTCTTCGTTATCAACAACGCTGTAGCCTACAACTAAGTAACTATTATAAATTGCATGATATGCTCCGTAAGTACCACCTGAGATTTCAACATCGACAGGATTGTTATTGTCGATAGGATTATTACCGCCGATAGTCTTACCTGCTACAGCTGTGAAGTCACCAGCAGTGATAGTAACACCCATTGTTGGCATATAAGTATTAGCAGGATCATTAGCACTACCCCAGATTGTTTCACAGTGGATGAAATCGCCAATAGAAGTGAAAGTACCTCCGTTGATTATGACTTGACCATTAACATTATCACCATAATCAGCATCTGCACCTACGATGAACAACTCACGAGGATGAGTAGCAGTACCACCTATGTTGCCATTTGAGAATGTACCGCCTTTGATGATTAATGTACCGCCTGAGCTCATGACACCACCAGTCCATGAACCATGTGATGTACCTTGGTTGTTGCCATCAGTAACTGCTAGAGGAGCTGCTGAATAAGTACCTGAGTTAACAGTCATCTTACCGCCATTAGATACTGCAACAGCCATTGAATTATATGGAGCTGTCCATAAACCTTCTTGGTTGACAGTACAATCGTCAAGTGTAATTTCACCGCCTAATGCATAGAAACCGCCACCATAAGTTGAATTGATTGTAACTCCTTTTGCATTAACAACGCCATTAGCCCATGCTTTAACAGCGAAGTCGCCACCTTTATAATTTTCTATGACTAAGTTTTCTTCAAGATTCATGATAGCTCTAACATCAGCAGAGATACCACTACTCATCAAAGTACACCATGTATTTGCACCAGAAACTACTGTACCGTTTTTGATAGTTACAGTAACATCTTTTGTAGCACCTGAACCAGAAATATTGAAGCGGAATACAGAATTACCGGTATCAGCTGATAAAGTCTTACCATTAAGATCTAAGGTAAAGTTGATAGCACGTGCATGGTTAAGAGCATTTTGTCCGTAAGCTGGTTCTGTTATTGTTACATCAGCCATCAATTTAACAGTTTCTCCTTCAGCAACAGCATCAATAGCTTCTTGCAATGATTCAAATTTGACATCACCTATTTGAGCTACATAAACTTTTTCAACAACTTTGTAAACACCATTAACATAAACAACTTTCTTGTCTGGGTTAAGATCGTAATTGATTGTCAAATCTTCAGTTGTTGTTGCAAGTGTAGCAGCATCATCTGTGAAGTTGATTGTACCATCATTTGTAAGTTCACCTAAGACTGTAGCTGTACCGGCAATGTTCATTGTAGCGTCGGCTGCAATTGAAGCATGTTCACCAACGTGTAAGTTAGCACCTTCAGCTACGTTAGCAACACCAGTCTTATAAAGGATAAAGTTTGTACCATCAATAGCTCCATTGTGACGTTCTGCTTCGTATTCTGTACCTTCATTGATATTCAATGTACCAGGAGTAGAAGTACCATTGTCGCATGAGACTTTAGTATAGAGTGCTAATACGTCTGTGTTGTTGAAGTTAGCTGTACCGTTGATGATGAAGTCACCTGCGTAGAATGAATAGTCGCTGTTGTTGTACCAAGCTTTTTCAGTAGCATTGCCATTAACATTCAATTCACCGTCATTAGAAATGTGGAGGTAACCGAATTCTGCTATTGAGTTTTCAATGTTGAGAACATATTTAGCACTTGTCATAGCAGCTGCTTTTTCATCGTCTGTGTCATAGAAGCCTGTACCAGCCCAACCTGCGTATGTTTCACCGTTTGCACCGACAACAGCATTCTTAACATTGACAACGACACCGTCTTCTGTATCAACATTAGCGTCAACACCATTGTAATCACCGATACCAACTTGGAAGAAACCATCGTTGATAGTTGAACCATCGATGTTATTTGTTCCGCTTGCGAAACGAACCTTAGCACCGAGAAGTTTTGTATCAGCGTCGAGAGTTACACCGTTCATGTAGAACCAACCGTTGCCAGTTACGTTAGCGTCAAGATTTGCTTCACCTGTTACGTTGACTGTACCGTTGTTAGCTAAAGTAACTGTACCATTTTCAGCACGGCAGAATGTGTTCAATGTAGAAGCATCAACATTAACTGTACCGCCAGCACCGATGTTAGCAGTCTCGCCATTAGCCATGTAGATATTGACATTACCGCCGTTCATGATATTCAAGATAGCTGACTTGCCTTCTACTGTACCAACATTGATACCCTTGCTTGAGTTGTAGCTGTAGTCTGCACCACCTGCTGAAAGAACCTTACCAACTGTGAAGTTAGCACCGTCAACTACGATCTCTGCTGGTTTACCAACACGGTCTTCATCTGTATTGTCACGACCTTCATAATCTTTAGCTGTCAAGTGGAGAGCTGCTGTATTGAATGTAGCACCTTCGTTAAGAGTAATCAAACCGTTACCATAGACATTAGTTTGCCATGTAGCGTTCAATGTACCAGCAACTGTGATGTAACCCATTGTTGTAACTTGCATTGCGTAAACTGTTGAAGTCTCATCAATATTGATAGCACCGTTGAAGTATGACTTAACGATAGAATTGCCACCAGCATCAACGATTGTAGAATTTATTACGTTGATAGTTGCATTTTGACGAGCGTCGAGTTCTGGAATCTGGAAGTTAGCATCCTTGATGTTTACAATAGCGTTTTGGAATGTAATGATAGGAAGCTTAGCCTCAGGAGCCTGACCTGTGATGGTGAAGGTGATAGCCTTTGTGAAGTCAATCTCCTTACCGCTCTCATCGAATGCTTCACCAAGCAATGTGATGGTACCGCCATCCTCAACAGCGTCAAGAGCCTCGGTAAATAACTCGAACTTCTTGTCGCCTACCTGAGCGATATAATCCTTCTCAACGAGTTTGTAAACACCTTCAATATATGCTACCTTGTAGTCAGCTACGTCGGTGTTGACTGTCAAGCCAGCAGTAGCAGTAAGTGTAGCGTTTATGTCTGTGAGGTTGATAGCACCACTGTTGGTCATTGTGCCAGCAACAGAAGCCATACCGGCAATGTTCATTGTACCGTTAGCAGCAACACCATAATTCTGAGTAGCCTCGAATGTAGAGGTTACATCGATGTTCAATACACCATAACCCTCGTAACCAAGGTTCATTCCATTTTGACCAATTACAACGAGCTTAGAACCATTGTTCAAGTTTGTGGTTGATGTAGCAAGTTCTCCGCTCTCAGTTTCATTTGCAAAACGACCTGTCAAGCTACAGCCGTTCTTCACTGTGAGTGTTGAGTTGTCGAGTGTCATTACGTTCTTCTGAATCAAGTAGTCGAGAACGACAGTAGAGTTCTTAAACTCAACTGTACCGTTGTATGTATCGGTAGAACCTTTCTTACGACCTGAGACATTGATACCGTAAGCACTGCTGTTAGAAACAGAGGTGAGGTTCGCATTGTCGAAGATAACCTTACCGTCGGCAGCGCCATTGCGACCTACATAGAACCAACCATTGCTCCAGTCAACGTTAGCTGTACCGGTAATGGTCACTGTCTTACCGCAAACGGTACCTGCCATTGAGATAGCTGCATCGCCTGTAGTCCAATGCAAGTTTACAGTTTCGCCATCCAAAGCAGCGTCGAGAGCCTCTGCAAGAGACAAATACTTAATTACCTTGTCATCTCTATTGATAGAAGCTACGCCGAAGTTACCGTAGATGCCAGCAGGATCGAGGGTTTCGTCCGTAAGTGTAACGCTTACCTTAGCAGTAGCAGCTGTTGGCAATTCACCATTTTCTTTATATTCTGAAGTACCGATAACACACCAGTAGCCGTCCTCGTTGCTTTGGGTAAACTCATTTGTTCCGTCGAATGTGAATGTGATAGTTCCATCGTGAGAAGCATTACGTACAACGACAGGAATAAAAGCGTTAATCTTATTGCTTTCAATAACAGCGTTGTTGTTGTATTGACCATCGAGACGGATACCATAGCGACCGCTGTTGAATTCACAGTTCTTGACAGTCACGCCTTGTACAGTACCGAGTGCTAAACCACCCTCTGCAGCACCGTCCACATACACGTTGTCGATAGTGAGGTTCCAACCGGCTGTATTCTGTAAGAATGAGTGGAGACCTGTACCTGTACAATCCTCGATAACGAGATTATTAGCAGACTTCATTCTTACAGCTACAACAGCATAACCCTCTGTATTGATGTCAGAAGTTCCTTCAAAACTACATCCTGTAATTGTAATATTGTTTGGATAGTAGTTTGTCTCTACTGACTTAATGAAGTCATAGGAAGTCTTATCAGTCTTAAAGTTGAAATTCTTGATGACAAGAGTGCTTGTAGCATCTAAGCCAGCACGAGCTGTAATATTTATAGAACCGGTGTAGGTTTTATCGTTACCATCAAGCACGAAGCTTACATCTTTAGTTTGAGTGAAAGTTACTGCTTCTGCACAGTCTGCTAACAAAGTAACTGTTTCTCCGTTTTTAACATTGTTGATAGCTGTTTGGAGAGTTGCATAATATGTATCACCAATCTTAGCTTCAGTTGCGTTGCTTGAAGCATCATAGTTAGCACCGATGATAGGTAAAACAACTGCATTGCCATCAAGGTTCTTTGCTGTTACGTTTTCAGTAGTAACATTTGCGATAGTAGCATATTTGCCGCCCATCAAACCTGAAACAGAACCTAAACGAATACGACCCATAGCGTCGCCTTGATAATCTGTCCTACCAGTTAGAACTACATCCTTGACAGTAACATTATCAACAGCACCAGTGGTCAACAAACCAACGATACCGCCAACACCGCCAACACCAGTGATTGCTACGTTTTCAACACTCAAATTTTCAAATGTCTGTACGCTGCCATTTGGTGCGATTTCTGCGAAGATACCACCAACGATATTGTTACCAACGATAGCAGAACCATCATTACCGACAACTTTAATGTTAGTAGCAGACATAGCGTAGTAACGTGTCATGCCAGCAACACCAGAAACATTATTGCCACCTTTAATTTGAATATTACCGTTTACAGTAATGTTGCTGAGAGTAGCCTTGTATGCAAAACCAGCAAGAGCACCGACGTTACGGCCGTCTGTCTCGATATTCACGTTTGTGAGGGTCAAGTCCTTGATGACTGCACCTTCTCCTGTGATACCGAACAAACCGACATTAGCATCTGCGTCTGGGCCATCCGTATCGTCATCGATAATTTTTTCTATTTTAAGGTTAGATATAACCTTATCATTACCGTTAAATTCACCTCTAAATACCTTGGTGGTATCAGCTGGTTGGTATTTATTATTGTATGTGATGTCACCTATTGGAGTCCAGTTTTCGATGGATGAAAGGTCTATGTCAGCAGCAAGTTTCACATGTTTGCCTTTGTAGTTGTTTACTCCTGCGTTAACTTGGTATCTAAACCAAATGAGGTCTTCGAGGTTACTGATAAGGTATGGATTTTCTTCTGTACCTTCACCTGCAAGGTCCATCAAAGCAGGTTCTTTAACAACTACGTCATCAATTATAACTTCTGACGAAGTACCGCCATTAGGTGCGCCTTCAACAACTTTCTTGTCGTTCCATAAGCTGCTTCCTGATTTTGTGTTTGCACCGAATCCTGTTGCAGTTGTCTTACCTTCTTCTACACCATCTATAACAATTGATGTGCCCTTTGGCATTAATGAACAATCTATTTCAATAGCTGCCTTATCATCAACTGTTGCTGTAGCAATAAATTTTGTATCTGTAACCGTCAAATCTGTTGCACAAGCACCTTCATTATATACTAACACTGATTTACCAGCTGAGTTGAAAGTACATTCATTGAATGCAACTTCTTTAGCACCGTATGTCCATACGTTGTAAGCGTCTGAGCTGTTTTGGTTGAAAGTACAGTTGTTGAATGTTTCAGAAGTACCATATAAGAATACTTGTCCGTTGATTATACAGTTGTTGTAAACCATGGTGCCAGCATGTTGTAAGCCTACGTAGTTAGCATTACCATATTCAAATGTCACATTGTTGAAAGTCATGCTTGAATGAATACCTACAGGGCTTGCCATATTGAACTTGACACCGTCAACAGCGCCAGTGATAGTGAGGTCTTTGCCTGTTGGAACAGCGTAAGTGCCAGCAACTGTAATAGCTACATTGTCGCCTGCTGTTAAAGCTTCTTTTAAGAATGTGTTAGCATTGTTCAAGTTAAATTCGCCAGTACAAGCTATAAAGCTGTTGATTTTACCTTCAGCGTTAGTTTTAGCTGCGAAGACTGGGCTTGTACCGTCGCCGTTTGCTGTATATCTGATTTCAGCTTCTGCAACAGCAGCGTCACCTTCTTTAGCATCAACGTATAGTTTCACCTTAGTAGGCATATTGTTGATTGAAGGACAGCCTTCTTCCCATGTCATTGCCCATGAATCGCTGTCGTCAGCACCGAGGTTGATACGCCATGTGAGTTGTTTGTTGAAACCTGTAGCGTAACTCAAATTTTCTAAAGATGAAGTACCGATTGGGTTACCGTCTTTACCGATAATTTCTATTTTGATGCTTTCTTTAGCATTTGTTGTGACATCACCAAAAATACGGTCGCTTGAAACGAAAGCGTAGATGCTACCCATTTCATTTCTTACGAGAGTAGAAAGAGCTTCATCTGCATAATATGAGTTAACAACGATAGGAGCTGAACCTTCTGCTACAACAGGAGCTTCTTTTCCATCCCAGTAGTTTTCATCGGCAGCGATTTTTGTAGCTGCTGTGTTACCGCTGATGTGAGTTGCACCAGAAACGACGTTCTTTTCCATTGAGAGGTCGACTTGAGTAACAGCATTACCACGTACAACGATTACAGCGTCACCTTCTGAGTTGTTGGTCTCCAATGTGTTATTTTCAAGTGTTATTGCACCGCTGGCGCCACCAGAACTTGCACCGATACGAACTGCATAACCTTGAACAGAGATTTCAGAATCCTTGATTATAGCA
>JAZNVS010000032.1:0-49897 GCA_045592965.1 Bacteroidales bacterium
GTAACAATATCCCAAATTATTTTGTGCCCTGGCATGTCCTTGTTCCGCTGCCTTGCGGTACCATTTCGCAGCTTCAGCATAGTCTTTGGCAACGCCATTGCCATTATCATAACACCATCCTAAACTATATTGTGCATAAGCATGTCCTTGTTCCGCTGCCTTGCGGTACCATTTCGCAGCTTCAGCATAGTCTTTGGCAACGCCTTCTCCATTAGAGTAACACCATCCTAAACTATATTGTGCATCAGCATCTCCTTGTTCCGCTGCCTTGCGGTACCATTTCACAGCTTCAGCATAGTCTTTGGTAACGCCTTCTCCATTATAGTAATGTTCTCCTAAATTATTTTGTGCCATGGCATTTCCTTGTTCCGCTGCCTTGCGGTACCATTTCACAGCTTCAGCATAGTCTTTGGCAACGCCTTGACCTGCTTCGTAACAATATCCCAAACTACATTGTGCATCAGCATGTCCTTGTTCTGCTGCCTTGCGAAAATATTCCACAGCCTTAACATAGTCTTTCTTGTCATAATAGTCATTTCCTATTTTATACAACTCTTCGGCGGTGTTTTTTTTCTGCAGATTCTCGTTAAGATTATAAGTCTCATTCTCTCTGATATTTATGCTCTTTGTCAGTGTTACATATCCTTCTTTCTCCAACCTAAGCTCGTGTATTCCTATCAAAAGGTTGTTTATCATATTCGGTGTTGTTCCATACGATTTACCGTCTATATAAATATTTGCTTCTATTGGCATGCTGTTAACATCTAATGCACCTGTTATTGGTTTAGGTGCTTCGAGGCTTATGTTTTTGTCTGCTCCTAAGACCAACTCCACCTCTTTTCTGCTTGGCGCATAATTCGCTTTTCTTGCCTCAAAGACATGTATTCCTTCAGAAAGACGGCCGGTCCAATTGCCTTTAGACTTATAATCTTCGTCAACATAAATGTCGGAACTCATATCTGTATTTACAGTCACATTCACGAAATTAGGCTGCATATTTAAATTAGCCATTGTCGTTTGTCCGTCAACCACCAAAAAACTCTGTTCTGTCATTTTATACATATTCTTCATCACCATCACTTTATGGGCTCCACTTTGAAGCTTGTCGGTTCTAAGTGGTGAGATTCCTGCGTACTCATCATCCACATACACATTAGCTCCCTGTTCCGGACTTGTAGAAATATCTATGTAGCCGAACGATGGTATCAGTTGCTTTTCAATTGTCTCCTTGCCCTTTACTGTGACACTGCCAGTTTCATCATGATACAAGTTACATTGTATTTTATATGTATGTGTCGTTCCGATGATAACAGCTTTTGTTCCTTCTCCCATGCCTACGAGTTCGTCGTCAATATAAATACGAGCATCATCTTGGTCGGCTTTGACTATCAAATAAGTTCTTTGGCTGCTTAAGGTTTGCAAGGTTTCATTTAGTTTCAGCGTTTCTCCTTTATTTATTACGATGGTTTTTGTGAGAGTGCTGTATCCGTCTTTCTCAAGTTGCATACTATGGTTTCCTTCCTTGAGGTCGGTGATGACATCATTTGTCTTACCATAGAGTTTGCCATCGATGTAAATGTCTGCCCCATCGGGTTCGCTGCTTATGGAAAGATTCCCTGTTTCCATCATCGGTGTCGGGTCGATATATTGCAGCACCATCTCGTAGGTACAGAATTCGCACAGACTTTCAGGAAAATAGAATCTTGTGCTGCCATAATCGGGGTGGCGTATCTCTAAATACTCAGAACCTTCAGCTGTGAGATAAATCCACACTTGCCCGGTTTTATATACTTTGTCGCTTATCTCAGTCACTCTGTTACCGGTGAAATACAATTTCTGGCGTTCCTCATTATTGATATTCTCTGTAGAGATTTTAAAGACGGCCATCGGCCTGTCATCTGCGTCGGTATGTTGTTTAGCATCATCCATAACAGCTCCAGCTACATGAGTGAATGACCCCTCCTTGATTTTAAAATAATCATTCTGCGCTAAGACATTCAGCGATATAAATGTCAATAATAAAAGTAAAAATTTCTTCATTGAAAATGATTTATTAAGTTTCAGCAAATATAGTGAAAGTTTAAAATCTAAAGATAAAAGTCTAAAGATTTTTTTAAGGTTATAGAGGGCTTGAAGTGTTCGAATCGACCAATGTGAATTTATTTATTCACCGCTACGTAAACAAGCAATATCACGTTCATCAGCAAAGCGTATATTATTGCTGGTATCGCCATTTCTCCGCTGTTGAAGATGAATGGCGAGGTGGCGATGGCGATGGCTTGAGCGGCGTTCTGCATCCCGACTTCAATGACGATAGTCTTTCTCACAGCAGCGTTGGATCTGCTTATCCTCGATAATAACGAACTGCATAACATCGCAGACAATATCAGAGCTAATATCGTAAGACCTAATATTGCAAAGTTATCTATGATTTCTTGCGTGTATTGTAAGAAGAATATGAATGCCAATAACATTAGAGCAGGAAATGCGAATTTGCTTAAGGTTTTGTTAGTCTTGACAGCAGCTTCAGGATAGAGACGTCTAAACAATATTCCGAGAAGAAGGGGAACGAAAAGAAGCACTATGTTCTGCACTATCAGTCTGCCGAACGGAAGATGAATGTCGATGTTATTCTGTTCCGATACGAATCCAGAAACAAATTCCATGATGACAGGAATAGTGAGTAAAGTCACTATGCTGCTTATTGCTGTAAGCGTCACAGAGAGAGCGACGTCGCCTTTAGCTAACATCGTGAATACGTTAGAAGAACTTCCGCCAGGGCAGCATGCAATCAGTACAATTCCCATGAAATATACGGGAGGTAGTTTTAAGACCCATGCTAAGAGAAAAGCGATGGCTGGCAATAATATCAACTGTCCCGTCAGTCCTATTATCACGGCACGCGGGTTACGCAATACATCGACAAAAGATTTTTTGTTTAAGTCCGTGCCTAATAAAAACATCAGGACAATGAGAATAGGCATTACAATCCAAATCATATTGAGTTCTATTTTTAACCGTACGGACGAGGCTTGGCGCGTCCCATATATTAATTACATTTCGGCGAGTACAAGTATCTTGTTATTTAACACTTCCACTACTCCTCCATTAATCTCAAAATATTGCAAGTCGCTATTATTACCTACTTTTATCTTTCCTTTTTGCAGAGATGCAATCATAGGAGCGTGATTATTCAATATCTCAAAAGAGCCGTCGCTTCCTGGCAGCTGTACCAAGTCAGCCTCACCATCGAAGATTTGTTTATCTGGAGTTATGATTGTTAAGTTCATAATTTTCCGTTTTCAATTTTCAATTTTAATTAAACGTGTCAATGCTCGCATATCTTTCATGGAATCATTGACACACCTATATAATTATTAACTGTTAATTGTTAATTGTTAATTGTTAACTATTAATCAGCTTCTTTCCTTTTTCTATCGCTTCTTCTATGGTTCCGACCATCATGAATGCCGCTTCTGGATATTGGTCAACTTCACCGTCCATAATCATATTGAAACCTTTGATAGTATCTTCTATGCTGACGAAGGCTCCCTTCATGCCAGTGAACTGTTCAGCCACATGGAAAGGTTGCGACAAGAAACGCTGCACACGACGGGCGCGGTTCACTATCAGTTTATCTTCTTCTGAGAGTTCGTCCATACCGAGGATGGCGATGATGTCTTGCAGTTCCTTATAACGCTGCAATATGTTTTTGACGCGTTGTGCTGTGTTGTAATGTTCTTCTCCCACTATATTAGCCGACAATATTCTCGATGTAGATTCGAGAGGGTCGACGGCTGGATATATACCTAATTCGGATATTTTACGGCTAAGCACCGTCGTCGCGTCTAAGTGAGCGAACGTCGTTGCAGGAGCCGGGTCGGTCAAGTCGTCGGCGGGGACATAGACAGCTTGCACTGAAGTGATGGAACCGCTTTTTGTTGAGGTGATTCTTTCCTGCATCATACCCATTTCTGAGGCCAGTGTAGGCTGATAACCCACAGCCGATGGCATACGGCCGAGGAGTGCTGATACTTCAGAGCCAGCCTGAGTGAAACGGAAGATATTGTCGATGAAGAACAAGATGTCGCGTCCTGCAGTCTCGCCGTCGCCGTCGCGGAAATATTCTGCCATAGTGAGACCGCTCAAGGCGACGCGGGCACGTGCTCCTGGAGGCTCATTCATCTGACCGAAAACGAGTGTAGCCTGCGATTTCTCAAGTTCCTTATAATCTATCTTATCGAGATCCCAGCCTCCTTCTTCCATCGATTTCATAAACTCGTCGCCATATTTTATAACGCCCGATTCCAACATCTCTCTTAACAAGTCGTTGCCTTCACGGGTGCGTTCTCCAACGCCGGCAAAAACAGACATACCAGAATATGACTTAGCGATATTGTTGATCAACTCCATGATAAGCACCGTCTTGCCAACACCAGCGCCGCCGAACAAACCTATCTTACCGCCTTTGGCGTATGGCTCAATCAAGTCGATGACTTTAATACCAGTGAACAAGACTTCCTGCTTGGTGGATAGGTTTTCAAACTTAGGAGGGTCGCGATGGATGCTGTTACGTTTAGCTGACTCCACGTTCTTCAATCCGTCGATAGATTCGCCTATGACATTGAAGAGACGACCTTTCACTTGTTCGCCTGTAGGCATAGAGATAGGAGCGCCAAGACAGCGTACTTTCATGCCACGACGCAAGCCATCAGTAGAGTCCATAGCGATAGTACGCATAGTGTTCTCACCAATATCTTGTTGTACCTCGGTGATAATCTTTTCTCCATTATCTTTCGTAATCTCCAAAGCGTCCAAAAGATTTGGCAAGAGTGATTCGTTCTCAAAAGCCACGTCAATAACGGGACCTATAATTTGTACAATATGACCATATTTTTCTTCGCTCATGGCTGTATCTATGTAAGTTTATTATTATCTGAATTAGCGGTAACGTCTTCCGTTTTATCGAAACTTTTAAGGAAGTTCCATTGGAATATCAAAAGGTAAAGGAATCCTATCGTTATGGCGCTGTCGGCTATGTTAAAGATAGGGCTGAAGAATATCTGTCCTCCTACAAAAGGCATCCATTCTGGGAAAGTAAATAAAGGAAAATAAAACATATCGACGACTTTTCCCTGCATGAATCCTGAGTAGCCTCCTGCGTCGGGAAATAAAGTTGCGACTTGTGTAAAAGTGCTCTCACTGAATATCATTCCGTAGAACAATCCATCGATGATGTTACCTAAGGCTCCAGCTGTTATAAGAGATATTCCAAACAGAGGACCGAATTTGACATTATTTTTGGATAGGCGGTATATGAGATAAAAAAACAATGCCACGGCTATTATCCTGAAGAGACTGAGTGCTATCTTACCGATATTCGCCCCGAACTCCCAGCCGAAAGCCATGCCATTGTTCTCTATGAAATATATCTGAAACCAGTCACCCAATACAGGAAAACTCTCTCCTATCGTCATGTTCAACTTGACCCAAAACTTAAGTATCTGGTCAAGAAGCAAGACTATAAAAATAACGATGAGTGACTTTTTCATTTATTTCTTTTGTCCTAATTTAGCCTCAACACTTAAGGTTGCATGAGGTACGGCACGAAGTCTCTCCTTAGGGATTAACTTACCTGTCATACGACATATTCCGTAAGTCTTGTTTTCTATTCTTATCAAAGCGTTTTCTAAGTTCTGAATATATTTGTATTGACGAGATGCCAACTGACTATTTTCCTCTTTTGACAAGACATTAGAACCTTCTTCCAGAATCTTGAAGGTCGGTGCTGTATCGTTAGCACTATTATCGTCGCCAGAAACATTGTCGTTTAACATCTCAAGATCTTTACGAGCTCTAGCCAATTTTTCCAAAATGAGTTCTTTAAATTCCTCAAGTTCTTCGTCAGAATATCTGACTCTGTCTTGCATGTTATTTACGTTTTCTTCCATAACTATTCTATTTAAGTTAGACTGCGATAATTGCCGTCAAAGTTAATAACAAATATCTTAAAACACAAGAAAATAAATTATTATTTCTTGCTTATTTTTAACTTAACAGAAACGCCGTCGATAAGTTCTATCGCCTCAACATCGCCAATGTTTTCTACCATATCAATTGTCGCCAATGTCTCTGAACAGATATAATCTGTGTATTTTTCAACAACAGCGTTTATATCATCGTTCTTTTCTATTGCCAACATGATGTGGTCTGTCACTTCGAATCCGCCGTCTTTTCTCATGTTTTGGATTCTGTTGACGATTTCTCTTGCCAAACCTTCTTCAGCCAATTCCGGACTAATGGTGATGTCTAATGCAACAGTTGAATCGTCTTGTGTTGCGACAGCCCAACCTGGAATGTCTTCTGTTGTGATGATAGCATCAGAAAGTTCTAAGTGGAGTTCTTGTCCGTCTAATGTAACGTCCAAATAACCTACGTTCTCGAGAGTTCTGATTGTTTCTTGATCTATCTCTGCAAAGAACTGTGTTATCTGTTTTATCATCTTGCCATAACGACGACCTAAGTTTCTGAGGTTTGGCTTCACTTTCTTAACCAAGATATTCTTGTCTGCTGTAAGATATTCTATCTCTTTCACGTTGACTTCAGAAAGTATGAGCTGTTCCACTTTCTTGAATTGTTCGAGGAATTTATCTGACTTGACAGGAATCATAATCTTTGAGAGAGGCTGACGAACACGGATGTTGGCTTTCTTTCTCAACGACAATACCATTGATGATGCGAGTTGTGCCATTTCCATTCTTTCTTCCAAATCTTTATGGATGAGTTCTGGATTTGCCTTAGGGAAATCAGTGAGGTGAACCGATTCTGCCGTGTCGCGACCTGTCACTGCGTTAAGGTCTTGGTATAAACGCTCAGCGAAGAATGGTGCTATAGGGCTGGAAATCTTTGCTAAAACGTCTAAGCAAGTATACAATGTCTGGTATGCTGATGTCTTGTCTGCTGTGACATCGCTCTTCCAGAAACGACGACGTGAGAGACGTACGTACCAGTTGCTTAAGTGTGCATCGACGAATTCTGCTATGGCACGACCTGCTCTTGTTGGTTCATAGTTCTTATAATCGTTATCGACTTCTTCAATCAAAGAGTTCAATTCAGAGAGAATCCATCTGTCGATTTCAGGACGCTCCTCGTATGGAATCTCTGCTTCTGAGAAATCGAACTTGTCGATGTTTGCATATAAAGCAAAGAATGCGTATGTGTTGTATAATGTTCCGAAGAACTTACGACGTACTTCGTCAACGCCTTCTTCGTCAAACTTGAGATTGTCCCAAGGTTGTGAGTTTGTTATCATATACCAACGTACTGCGTCGGCGCCGTATTTCTCTATTGCTTCAAATGGATCGACAGCATTGCCAAGACGTTTCGACATCTTGTTGCCGTTTTTATCCAAGACCAAACCGTTAGAGATAACTGTCTTGTATGAGACAGAGTCTGAAATCATCGTAGCGATAGCGTGTAATGTGAAGAACCAACCGCGTGTCTGGTCAACACCTTCTGCGATGAAGTCGGCTGGGAATGTCTCGTCATTGAGCTTGCCTTCTTCACCCATGTAGTGGATTTGAGCGTAAGGCATTGCTCCTGAATCGAACCAAACGTCGATGAGGTCTGGTTCACGGAACATCTTCTTGCCGTCTGATGAAACGAGTATTACGTTATCGATATATGGTCTGTGTAAGTCGAAGCTGTTATAATCTTCTGAAGCGTAAGGATTTTCTGTCATAAAACCTGCCTTGACAGATTCGTCTATTCTTTGGCGGAGTTCTGCTACGCTGCCGATGCAAACTTCTTCGCTGCCGTCTTCAGTACGCCAGATTGGAAGTGGAGTTCCCCAGTAACGTGAACGTGACAAGTTCCAGTCGACGAGGTTTTCCAACCAGTTGCCGAAACGTCCTGTTCCTGTTGCTTCTGGTTTCCAGTTGATAGTCTTGTTGAGTTCTATCATTCTGTCTTTTAATGCAGTGCTTCTGATAAACCAGCTGTCTAATGGATAATAGAGAACAGGTTTGTCGGTACGCCAGCAGTGTGGATAGTTGTGAGTATGTTTTTCGCTCTTGAAGAGTTTGCCTTCTTCTTTCAATAAAACTACGATGTCAACATCTAACGACTTGTCTTTCTCTGTCTTTGTTGCATCGAAAGCGTTCTTAACATACTGACCTGCGTAAGGACGATAAGCCTCTACATTCATGAAGTTCTTTACGAACTCTTCGTCTAGGTCTTCTATCTTGAAGAACTTACCTGTTCTGTCGACCATTGGCTGAGCCTTGCCGTCTTTGTCAATCATTTGGAGTGGAGGTATGCCGCTTTGTTTTGCTACGCGGTCGTCATCAGCACCGAAAGTAGGAGCGATATGAACGATACCAGTACCGTCTTCTGTGCTGACGTAGTCGCCGTGGATTACGCGGAATGCGCCTTCACCTGGATTGACCCAAGGGATGAGTTGTTCATATTCCAAACCGACGAGGTCTTTACCTTTGCAAGTTCCGAGTACTTCATAAGGAAGTTTCTTGTCGCCGACTTTATAATCTTCGAATGATGGTTTTTCTTCTTCTTTAGGGAAGAATGAGCCCATCAATGGAGTTGCTAACACGAAGTAAGCTATCTCGCCGCTGACAGGGTTAACAGACTTCACGAGGTTATAGTCGATGCTGTTGCCGACGCACAATGCTGTGTTTGAAGGCAGAGTCCATGGTGTTGTTGTCCATGCAGCGATTTGTATGCTGTTGAAAGGAACATCCACTCCGAAAGGATTAGCCTTGACTGTGCTTTGTTCAGCTTTGACGCGGAACAATGCTGTACATGTGAGGTCTTTAACGTCGCGGTAGCAACCAGGGATGTTAAGTTCGTGAGAACTCAATCCAGTACCTGCTGCAGGTGAATAAGGCTGGATTGTGTAGCCTTTGTAAAGGAGACCTTTCTTGTAAATCACCGACAAGAGATACCATAAGGTTTCGATATATTCGTTTTTGAAAGTGATATAAGGGTCGTCCAAGTTAACCCAATAACCCATAGTACGTGTAAGTTCGTCCCATAAGTCTTTATATTTCATGACTTCTTCACGGCAAGCCTTGTTATATTCATCAACGCTTATCTTCACGCCGATGTCTTCCTTGGTGATGCCGAGTTTCTTCTCAACGCCGAGTTCCACTGGAAGACCGTGAGTATCCCAACCTGCCTTACGAGAGACTCTCTTTCCTTTCAAAGTCTGATAACGGCAGAAAATATCCTTGATGGTACGTGCCATAACATGGTGGATACCTGGCGTTCCGTTTGCTGACGGTGGTCCTTCAAAAAACACATATGCCGGACCATCTTTACGATTATCTAAACTCTTTTGGAAAACGTCGTTCTCTTCCCAATACTTACGAACCTCTTTCGCGATATTTGTAAGGTTCAAATTCTTATATTCTCTGTACGAGCCTTTCATAAAATCACCAGTTATTTAATTTTTTTAATAAGCGACAAAGATATGATTTTTTCTCGATAATATTGTAACTTTGCAATAAAAAAATTATGCTGAATAATATTCGTAAATGGTTCAACGCCATAAGACCAAAGACCTTGTTAGTTTCCATGGCTTCCGTAGTGATGGCTTCGGCATTAGCTTTCAACGAAGGTTATGTCAACTGGCTTCCCGCAATATTATGTCTGTTGTTTGCCATCTTAGCCCAGACAACATCAAATCTGGTTAACGATTATGCCGATTTCAAAACAGGCGCCGACAACAAAGACAGTCTTGGCCCCGACAGGAAATTAGTCAGCGGTGAGATAACTCCTAAAGCGATGCTAAAAGCGATAACATTAGTTGTGTCAATATGTTTCATCATAGGACTTAGTCTGATGTACTGGGGCGGATTGATACTACTTCCTTTCGGATTATTGATAATAGCGGTGGCGTTCTGCTATTCTATGGGACCATTCCCTTTATCATACAACGGACTCGGCGATGTCGCAGTCATCCTCTTCTACGGAATAATCCCTGTCTCATTCACATACTTCATCCTGACAAAAGAAATAAACTGGGAAATAATAACAGCTGGTTTTGCTATGGGTCTCGTCGTAGATGAGCTCCTAATCGTGAACAACGTGCGTGATGCCGAAGACGACAAACGTCATAATAAAATCACCACCGTCGGCATCTTCGGAATAAGTTTCATGAAAAAGGTTTTTCTCTTCAATCCTTTGATAGCTTGTGCATTAGGATTCTATTTTCTGAGAAATGTCTGCGACTATAAAGTATGGGCAATAGCGATAATTCCCCTCATCGCATATTCGATAAGCGTTTATTCAAAGTTAAATAAATATGAAGGAAAACAACTGAACGCATTGTTGGGAAAATCTTCTCTAGAAGCAGTAATCTTCGCCTTGACTATAACTATCGTGTGCTTTATATGACTATTCGTAAATTTCAGATTCTTCAACTAAATTGTTAAGCAAGGCATAAACAGTAAGACCCGACACCGACTTGATTCCGGTTTTCTTGACGATATTCTTACGATGTGTGATGACTGTATGAACCGAGATGTTAAGCATATCTGAAATATCCTTATTTGTCATTCCCTTAGCGACACATACCAAAACGTCTGTCTCACGATTCGACAAGTCGAAGTTTTCACTCTGACTCGAAGACTCTTCGTTATTGTCTAACAAACCAAATATCTTGTTAATGATTTTCTGCTTGTTATCACCGAGTTCTATCACTTCCTTAAAATGTTTTAAGATTCCTCTGTCGATATATGTAGTAACCAAGGCGATTGCCATTGTCGACTGATAGTTCTGAACGAATTGTTTAATGCTGTTAGAGGCGAAGCCAATCATTAACGGATTGATAATAATAAGGTCTGGTTTATGAACTATCATTCTCTCGTGCAAGCTGTCGAAGTTATCCACCATCGAAACTACCTGCAGTCTGTTGGTGCTTACCAAGAAAGCTTCGATTCCGGCGGCTATGATAGGTGAAGGTTCTGCTATGATAATCTTACATGTTTTCATGGCATTGTCTTTCTAACAATTCGACAAAAGGTACGAGAACACGTTCCTCGACGAGAGTGTGACATTTGAGGTCGGAAGATAAATCCACTATGTCGAGAGAGATTTCTATTCTTTCCTTCGGGAAGATTTCAGCAGGAAGATATTTGATAAGGATATTCATCAAGTCATTGAGTTTATCTTCGATATTGCTGTGGTTGCATTTAAACTCATCTATCGAAAAAGATTTCTTTAACGACTTATCACTTAACGCGTTGATATAAGGAAACACAGTCTCTTCTTCGTAGGAGAAATGATTGATGACCTCTTGTTTATATTCTTTGAAGAAACGTTCAATAGTGACTCCGAATTTCTTAGGACAGGCTGCGACAATTCTATTGAGATGATTCTCGATATGAGGCATTCTCTCTTCCACATAGTATTTATGCGACTGCGACAGATAGGAAAGCAGAGTGTTTATGTTCACCGAATTTATATCGTCGGCGGAAGGAATGAAGTTTGGGTTGGTATAGAGGTTACATATCAGAAGGAAGAACGCTGTGTTTACGTCAGCTTTTTTACATACGTCTTTCACGAGAGAGTCGCCGAAGCCGAGTTCTATTCCGAAGCGAGAGAGAGTAAGCATAAGGTTAGGATTCGACAGAATCAACTCTGCCATTTTAGTGTTTTCAGAGATTGGGGTTTTAGTATCGTTCATAGTATTTTTGGTTAAAATATGAAAAGAAGAGAGAGCCACATGACGGACTCGAACCGTCGACCTACGCATTACGAATGCGTTGCTCTACCAACTGAGCTAAAGTGGCTACTGTAGAGACGTCACACCGTGGTGTCTTATCACACCGTGGCGTCATATTCATAACGTCTCATTTTATCGGTGCAAAGATACAATTTTTTTCTTTTTCTCAGGAATTATTTCTGAGGAAGTTGAAAAGTATCTTTCAGTGTCACTGTTCTGTTGAAGACCAGATGTTCTGCCGTGCTGTCCTTATCGGCTGTGAAGTAACCAATTCTTTGGAACTGGAAGTGGTCGAGAGGTTTAGCATCAGCGAGGAATTGTTCCACATAGCACTCGTTTCTTATCTCGAGAGAGTTAGGGTTGATGACTTGTCGCATCGCCTCGAGTGCCGAACATTGTTGCGTTTCTTGTATCGCAGCGATTGCTTCGCGAGGATTTGCCTCCATCCAAAGTCTGTCATATAATCTCACTTCTGCCTTCAAACAATGATTGCAGCTGACCCAATGCAGAGTTCCTTTCACCTTACGGTTGGCTCCCGCCATTCCGCTCTTTGTCTCAGGATCGTATTCAGCATAGACTTCAACGACATTGCCATTTTCATCTTTCTTACAGCCTGTACATTTTACTATATAAGCGTTCTTCAATCGGACTTCGTTGCCTGGTGTCATGCGGAAATATTTCTTAGGAGCGTCTTCCATGAAGTCTTCTCTCTCAATCCACAGCTCTCTGCTGAAGGTGATGTTATGTGTACCTGAGTTTTCATCTTCTGGATTATTGACGGCTTCCATTTCCTCAGACTGATTCTCTGGATAATTGGTAATAACTAACTTAACAGGATTTATAACCGCCGACACGCGTGTTGCCTTTGCGTTAAGATCTTCACGAATCGTACTTTCAAGAAGTGCAAAATCATTGACGGCCTCGTATGTTGTATATCCAATCTTATCGATGAGTTTACGAATAGACTCAGGAGTATAACCACGACGACGGAATCCGCAGATAGTTGGCATACGAGGATCGTCCCATCCATTGACGAGACCTTCTTTGACGAGAATCAACAAGTTACGCTTGCTTAACAAAGTATAATTAAAATTCAATTTGTTAAACTCATATTGACGCGGACGGTGATCATCCAGGTCTTTTTGTTCCTTCAACTCATCAATGAAAAAGTCGTACAAAGGACGATGAACGACAAACTCCAAAGTACATAAGGAATGTGTCACTCCTTCAAAATAGTCGCTCTCGCCATGAGCGAAGTCATACATCGGATAGACATTCCATTTGTTGCCTGTTCTATGATGCGGCGTCTTTACCACTCTATATATAATAGGGTCGCGGAAGTGCATATTCGGATTCGCCATGTCGATTTTGGCACGAAGAACCATCTTACCTTCCTCAACTTCGCCATTATTCATCTTATTGAATAACTCTAGCGACTCCTCAACAGGACGATTGCGATATGGACTTTCAACTCCTGGTGTTGTCGGCGTTCCTTTCTGAGCAGCGATGAGGTCTGAACTTTGCTCATCGATATATGCCTTACCTTCTTTTATTAGACGTACTGCAAAATCCCATAGATGTTGGAAATAATCAGAAGCGTAATATTCATTGGCCCAATTAAATCCTAGCCATTTAATATCTTCCTTAATTGCATCTACATATTCCGTATCTTCTTTAGTAGGATTGGTGTCGTCAAAACGAAGATTGCAAATGCCGTTATATTTTTCTGCGATGCCAAAGTCTAAACATATTGCTTTCGCATGACCAATGTGAAGATAACCGTTAGGCTCCGGAGGAAAACGCGTCTGAACTCTTCCATCGTTCTTACCATTTTGCAAGTCTTCAACAACTCTGGCTTCTATAAAATTAAGCGACTTTTTTTCTTCTTTTTCAACTTCATTGAAATCACTCATACTCTTAAAATTTTACTGCAAAAATAACAATAATAATTTTTGCAGCCGATGTTTTATAAAAACAATCAAATATTTTTTTGACTACTTCTAAAAAAGCAATCTATCACAACAATATGTCTAAGCATAACCTTTAAAATAATGTATAAATCTATAATCAGGCGATACTTCATTCAATACGACATTAAAAAATTATCTTAATGATTATTTGCAAATTATAATTAAAGTTAATACTACAAATTGATTATATTTGCAGAACTAAAATTTATGCGATATGAGAAGGATTATTTCTATTTTGACATGTGCTTTATGCTTGGTTGTTTCCAATAATTTATTTTTTAATAATTCCAATAATGATAAATGCGATAATGATATTAACAAAATCATTACTCATGAAAACCGATTCGACAGATTAATATATTTAGCAAATACATATTCGGAGAAAAACTCCGAATTCGCTTTCAACTGCGCATATAAAGCTCAGAAAATCGCTCTCAATACTAAAGACTTGAGTCAGACAGCGACAAGTAATATTGTCTTAGGAGAGATACTTCAAAAAAACGGGTCTTACGATTACGCAATATCATACTATGAGAAAGCTATTGAAGAACTTATAATGTTAAAGGAATATGATTCCATATACAAAATGTATATTAAGATAGCTTATATATACAACGATGAAAACCACAACAAATATGACAAGGAACAGAGTATTGAAAGAATGAAACAAGCGGTGATATTCGCTAACAAAAATCAAGATAAAAAAGGGCTAATCGAGACATATATGGCTTTTGGTGATATATATTCTAAACAGAAAAAATACGAGAATGCAATTTCATGTTATGATAATATATTGAAATTCAAAATCAACGATAATAATATAAACTATATCATAGAGGCTATTACCAACAAAGCAAATATGCTGATATGCATAAAAAATTATGAAAAAGCAATGCCATTGATCGACTCATCTTTATCGCTATGTAACAAATACAGAAATATCGATATGAAGATGAAAAACCTAGCGTATAAAGGCAAGATTTACGACTCTCTTGACAATTATGAAGATGCCAAAAAATATTATATAGAGGCTATAAACCTCGCATACTCAGAAAGCAACTTCGAAAGATGCGGAGAGTTTATGTATGATTTAGGAATGATAAAAAAGAGATTAGAAAGCTATGAGTCAGCAATAGAAGTGTTTAAGATATTAAGCGACAGTACAGACGCATTCAAAATGTATGAGATAAGCTACCAATCATATTTTCAACTGTCAGATTGCTACGCCAATATAAACGAATATGAAAAAGCATATAATTATTTCAACAAGTACGATATTTATTACGACTCAGCTACAAATGTAAAAAACAAAAAAAGAATCGAACAATTATATATCGGAAATAATCTTACACTTAGTATCAAAGAACTTAAAAAGGAAGAACAAGAAGAACTTAACAGCAAATCAATAAGAACCAATTGGATAATATCAACAATTACAATTATTATTCTTTCTGTTGTGTTAGTGATTTTCATCATCCTATTCTCCAGAAACAAACTCTTATATCACAAAAACAAAGAAAAGGCTTACGAGCAACAGTTAAAAATTGATGAAATGGAAAGCAACTTAATGGAGATTCAATTGAAAAACGACAAAGAGTCATTGATAAATCTGGCTTTACACCTTAAATCATATATTGAATATATCGACCCATTAAAGAAAGAGCTCAAAGAAATAATAGAATCGCCAGAAGAAGAAATAAAAGGCAAGGTGAAAAATGTTTATGCAAACATGCAGAACAACATTAGTCTATTCAACAATATCGAAGGACTGAACAAACAGATTAATGAAATCTATAAAGACTTCTTCGACAAATTGGAACAGAAATTCTCTGGTATTACCAAAGCAGAAAAGAGACTTTGCGTTATGTTATACCTAAACATGTCGAGCAAGGAAATAGCCATCATTACGAACACCACTTTGAGAAGTGTAGAGACATCGAGATACAGATTGAGGAAAAAATTCAACCTGCTAAGAGATGAAGATATGGTAAATTTCCTTAGAAACATATAAATTCGACAAATAAAACATTTAAATAAATACTACAAGATTAAAAAATATCAAAAAAATTCTTTAAAAAAATTATCGAGTTATAAAAATGTATAAATAACTAAAAATCAATATTAAATTATAACTAATGTCGTGTAATTTTAGTTAATTACAAAAAAATAAATTTAAGCATAAATTTCAAATAAACGTAATTTCAACCTCAACACTATTGACTGAATTACAAAATTGCGTAATTTTGCAAACACAAGTACTAAACATTCTCTATAGCTTTGTAAGTAGTTTGGTTTATTAATGCAATTGGGCGCTCCCCGCGCCCTTTTTTTATTTTCAGATTTTAAGAATTTGTTATCAAAAAATTACTTCTTAATTAATAATGTGTACCCCTAAATTAATTATCTTTGCAAGATATTATTTTAGGAAAAATGTTTTCAGACAATAAGAATTCATATCATCAGGTTTTGCTAAACAAAATAGACTCTTTTATCAAAAGGTTCTATCTCAATAAACTCATCAAAGGAGTTTTAATTGGCACCATAATTCTTATTGTGACTTTCCTATTATTCAATGGATTAGAATATTTTTCATGGTTTTCTCAAAGAGTTAGGTTAGGATTATTCATCACCATAACAGGAATATTTGCAATCATCATCCTATTCTATTTCATAATTCCTCTCATCAACCTGATACGATTCAGAAAGAAGATGTCGGAACATCAAGCAGCACAACTCATTGGAAAATTCTTTCCTGAAATAAAAGACAAGTTACTCAACACCTTACAACTCTCGGAAAAAGCAGTAAACAATGTCGACAATGAATTACTTATCGCCACAATAGAACAAAGAACACAAAATCTTAAACCTATCAATTTTAATGAGGCTGTCAACCTCAAAGAAAACTATAAATATCTGAAGATATTTATCTTAGCATTTGCTACATTAACCTTATTACTCATTTTCGCGCCAAGTTTCTCACGACAGCCAGTAGAGAGAATTATCAATTACGATATACATTATGAAAAGCCCCTCCCCTACCGCGTCGATTTACAAGAAATAGAAATTGAAATAACACAGGGCGAAGATTTTGAATACAAGATTCACGTGACCGGCGAAAAAATTCCAGAGTCGTTTTATGTCAGCAACTCCGTCGGAACGAGAAAGATGACAAAGATTTCCAATAATGAGTTCAAATATATTTTCAACAATGTATATCATTCCGACGATTTTCAAATCATCGGCGGTGAATATGTAAGCCCACAAATTAAAATCAACGTAAATCCTTCACCTAGTTTACTTTTTTACGAAACCGAGCTTTCTTTTCCTAATTACATAAAAAGGAACAAAGAAACGCTGAGCGGAAAAACACGCTTGCTGGTTCCTCAAGGAACAGATGTAAAATTTATATTTCACACCCAAGACGTAGACGCGCTGAACATTACTATAGATAGCATTTGTCATCAATTGCAATCCGACAATAACGATTTCGTATACCATTTTAAAGCGCTGCAAACAACGAAATTCTCAGTTAACATTTCCAATCAATGGAAAGTTGACGAGAACCCGATTCCATTTACAGTGGAAGTAATTTCTGACGCTTATCCTGAAATTCAGGTTCAGGTTTTCAATGAAGACTTCTCTAAACAGATGTATTATTCTGGTCTAATCGCCGACGATTATGGTTTTACAAAACTCCTTTATCATTTTGAAGTTGAGAATAAGCCTCAGCAGAATTTTGTAACAATAATCAACATCGACAAAAAAGAATCTCGCACGTCATTCTATTATAGCATTGATTTAGATACGCTTACAATGTATCCTGGCGATATCGTAAAATCGTATTTTGAAATTTGGGATAATGATGGCATAAATGGACCTAAATCAAGACGTTCAGAATATTTCCAGGTAAGTCTTCCTACACGAGAAACCCTCGATTCTATTGTAGATGCATCAGAAGAAAATATAATTTCAAATTTAGAAAACAAAGCCAACGAATTGGAAGAACTTCGTAACGACATAGAAGAGATTCTAAAGGACCTGATGTCGAAGAAAGAATTAGATTGGACCGACAAAGAAAAAATGAAAGAACTTCTCGAGAAAGAGAAAAAGATTCAAGAGGAATGGGAAAAAGTACAAGAAGAACAGAAGGAACTCAAGGAATTTATGGAAAAGAACGAGTTGACTTCTGAAGAATTGTTAAAAAAACAAGAAAAGATTAATCAGCTTTTCGACGAAGTTATACCTGAAGAAATGAAGAAAATGATGGAAGAATTGGAGAAGATGCTCAACGAAATGCCTCGCGACAAAATGCAGCAAATGATGCAGGATCTCAAGAAAAACAACAAAGAACTTCAGGAGATGATGGATAGAAATCTTTCATTGTTGGAACAACTAAAGGTCGAAAAGGATCTTAACGAATTGATTGACAAGATGAACGACCTATCCAAGAAACTAGAGAACACAAATGAAAGCAACAACGACTCATTGAGTGCGGAAGATGCTAAAAATCAATTCGATAAGTTATCAAAAGAGTTGGATTCCATTATGGAAAGGAACAAAGGATTACAAGAACCATTCAATATTTTTAAGGATGAGCAGACACAAGAAGAAATAATGAACGATCTTGACGAAGCAGAAAAGATGGAAAACAGAGGCGACAATTCCGGAGCAAGTCAGAAAAAGAACAATGCAGGAAAAAAGATGAAAGAAATGGCAGACCAACTCTCAATGGATATGTCGATGTCGGGCATGGAGCAACTTGGAGAGGACGCGCATCTAATCAGAATTTTATTGGAAAATGTTGTACGATCTTCCCACGAAGAAGAGTCACTTATGACAAGCATTTCTAAGATGAAAAAAGACGACCCTTCACTGTCGGATAAAATTAGTCGTCAAAAAGAAATCGTCGACAACTTTGCCATGGTGGAAGACTCGCTAAGGAAGATGGCCATGCGTCAAGCAGAAATCAAAAGCTTTGTTTTCAACGAATTACAACAAATCGACCAGCAATTAACATTGGCGATGAAAGAAATGAATGAGTCGTTAATAAGCTCCGCTGTTTCACGTCAACAAAGAGCTATGATGTCGATGAACAACTTAGCCTTAATGTTATCAGAGTCGCTCAACAACATGAATGAAAGCATGATGGAATCGAGTGGTTCATGTTCAAAACCGAAAAACAGTAAGAAACCAAGCAAAGGCAAACAAAGCATGAAAAACATGAAGGATCTGCAAGAACAACTCGGCAAACAGCTTGAGCAGATGCGCAAGGAAATGCAGCAACAACAAAAAGACGGCAAACCTCTGCCGCAATCGATGAGCGAAGAATTTGCACGCATGGCAGCAGAACAAGAAATGCTCCGTGAAAGCATGAAACAACTGTTGGATGAGATGAAGAAAAATGGTATGTTTGGTGACGACGGACTGAAAGAAATTATGCAAGATATGGAAAAATTAGAAGAAGATCTCGTAAATAAGAGAATAACAAATCAGACAATAAATCGCAATAAAGAGATTTTATCTAGAATGTTGAAAGCGCAAAACGCACAAGAAGAACGCGAGAAAGAAGAGAAACGCAAATCGGAAGAATTCAAAGGAACATACGAGAAACGTAAAATTGACGAGATAGAATACCAGAAAAATTTAAAGAAACAGCAGGAATTTCTAAAGATGAACAGCATCGAATTTCAGCCATTTTACAAGGAAAGAATCAACGATTATTTTTTCAAAAAAAATATAGATAAGGAGAAAGAATAATATGATTAGTTTACAATTTATCGACACAGAAATTCTCACAGATGAGATTTCTGGCACAAGAGAATGGATAAATAGATTTACTGAAGAATACGGAAAATCAGTCGGGGAATTATATTATTTTTTCTGTAGCGACGAATATCTGTACAAGATGAACGTGGAACTATTAGGCCACGATTTTTACACAGATATTATAACATTTCCACTGAATGAATGCGAAGAAATTTTATCGGCAGAGTTCCATATAAGCATAGATAGAATCAGAGAAAACGCTGTAACTTTTAACCGTAGTTTCAAAGACGAACTACACAGAGTTATGGCACACGGCGTTCTTCATCTAATCGGTTTTGATGACTTATGCGAGGAAGACGAAGCCGAAATGAGACGACAGGAAGACAAATGTCTCTCGATGATAAAATAATAGATTATTAGTAAGTTACAACGAGTGTTTCACGTGAAATAAAATTAAGGACGATGATATTTGATAAATTTGACGTTATTGTTGTAGGAGGCGGACATGCAGGTTGTGAGGCTGCAGCGGCTGCTGCAAATCTAGGAAACAAAACGCTTCTCATTACGATGAACATGAATGGCATGGCAGCGATGTCATGTAACCCAGCTGTGGGCGGCATCGCAAAAGGACAAATCGTGAGAGAAATAGACGCGATGGGAGGACAAATGGGAATCATTGCCGACAAAACAATGATTCAATTTAGAATGTTAAACAAGTCAAAAGGGCCTGCCGTATGGAGCCCACGCGTTCAAAGCGACAAGTTTGAGTTCTCGACAGAGTGGCGCAATGTTTTAGAAAAAACAAACAATCTTGAGTTCTGGCAAGACCACGTCGACTCACTCATAGTAGAAGGCGATATAATAAAGGGCGTACATTGTTCTATGGGTGGGGATGTATATTCAAAGACTGTTATTTTAACAAACGGAACATTCCTTAACGGCAAGATCTTTATCGGAGAGAAATCCTTTTCTGGCGGTAGAATATCAGAAAGCGCAAGCTACGGAATCACGGAACAACTCGTTTCTTTAGGTTTTGAAGCCGACAGAATGAAGACAGGAACGCCGATGCGCATCGACGGAAGAAGCATCGATTTTAGCAAATTGTCGGAACAAAAAGGCGATGAAGATGTAACAGGGTTCTCATATATGGAAGTGGAAAAACCGAAGACACAACGCAGCTGTCACATAGCATACACCTCGTTGGAAGTACACGACATCTTAAGAAGAGGATTCGAAAAATCACCTCTATTTACAGGCAGAATTAAAGGAATAGGACCTAGATACTGTCCAAGCATTGAGGACAAAATCGAGCGTTTCGCAGATAAAGACTTTCATCAATTATTTGTAGAGCCAGAAGGAAGAACTACAATTGAATATTATCTCAACGGTTTCAGTTCCTCCTTGCCAGAAGACATACAAGTCGAGGCATTACACCACATCGAAGGTTTCGAGAATGCAAAAATTTTCCGTCCAGGATATGCAATAGAATACGACTTCTTCCCTCCAAATCAACTTTATCATAGCTTAGAAACACATCAAATTCACGGAT
This sequence comes from Bacteroidales bacterium, assembly GCA_045592965.1. GTDB lineage: Bacteria > Bacteroidota > Bacteroidia > Bacteroidales > F082 > Limimorpha. The sequence goes on from JAZNVS010000032.1 coordinate 21,029, forward strand.
TATTCTTTGCAGGGCAAATAAACGGAACGACAGGATACGAAGAAGCAGCAGCGCAAGGGTTGATGGCTGGCATAAACTCCCACCGATTAATTCACGATTTAGAGCCAGTAGTTCTGCGCAGAGACGAAGCTTATATCGGTGTTTTAATAGACGACCTTATAACAAAGAGCGTCGACGAACCTTACAGAATGTTTACAAGTCGCGCAGAATATCGTATCTTATTACGTCAAGACAATGCCGACACTCGTCTAACAGAAAAAGCATTTGAAATAGGATTAGCATCGGAAGAAAGAATAAATCATTATAGGAACAAATACGAGAAAATCAACGAACTTGTCACTTTCTTAAAGTGCAATAATATCAGCCCTGAGAGAGTAAACGCTTTATTAGAATCCAAAGGAACTCCAGGTATTTCTAACAAAATGCGCTTATCACAAATCATCACAAGACCACAAATTAATCTTATTGACGTCATTGAATTATTACCAGATTTAAAGAATAAATACAACTCAGCAATAGAATCTGACAGAAACATAATAGAGGAAGCAGAAATAATCGTGAAATACGAAGGTTACATCGAAAAAGAACGCGAAGTAGCTGATAAATTAAATCGTTTGGAAGATGTAAAATTAAGTCCTAACTTTGATTATTACGCGCTGAATTCTCTCACAATGGAAGCAAGAGAGAAACTGACCAAACACAAACCTCAGACATTAGGTCAAGCCAGTAGAATTAGCGGAATCTCTCCTGCTGATATTTCTGTTATTGCAGTTTTCTTAGGAAGATAGTTTCACGTGAAATTAAGATATAATTAATTGAAAACAAATGTTATGAATTACAAATGTCCTTGGTGCGAATCTGAAAACAATACTTCTTTCCTTAAACTGAAGGATTATTTCTTATCACAAGAAGATTTTGAAATATATGAATGTAAGGATTGTAAACTTCTATTTACCGTCCCATGCCCTACTCCATCTGAAATTGGCAAATATTATAAATCGGAAGATTATCTTAGCCATAATGAGAAGAAGAAAGGAATTGTTCCAACCATCTATAATCATGTAAAAAAGATAAACATTAAAAACAAATTTAAGATTGCTACAGATGGTACCAGTAATGATATTTCTTTATTAGACATTGGTTGTGGTGTTGGAGACTTTTTATTATACGCAAAAAATAATTCGTGTAAAATTGCAGGTATCGAACCAAGCGAAGTCGCAAGAAAAATAACAGAAAGAAAATTAGATACTAAAATTCTATCACCTGAAGAAGTACAGAACATCCCTGATGAATCTTTTGACGTAATAACAATGTGGCACGTTTTGGAACACGTCGCAGATCTTAAAGAAGAGATTATTCATCTTCAAAGATTATTGAAAAAAAACGGAAGACTAATATTAGCATTGCCTAATTACAAATCATACGACGCAGAATACTATAAAGACAAATGGGCAGCATACGATGTTCCTCGTCACCTAAATCATTTCTCAGAAGAATCAATAAGAAATATATTCAAAGAAACAGAATTACAACTTATTGATATTAAACCACTTAAATGGGATAGTTATTATATCTCAATGTTAAGCGAGAAGTATTGTAAACATAATTTCACTTTTTTAAGAGGAATTGTAAAAGGTTGGAAATCAAATATTAAAGCAAATAAAACAGGTCAATATTCAAGTTTGGTTTACATTTTTGAAAAATCCAATGATATTAATGTATAATTTTTGTAGAAAATACCGGAATCACGATATTAACGATTTTTAGACGTTTTAAGAGATTTTAGGACAATTATAAAGATTACCTCGAAAAAATTAAAATCGTCGTTTAAATCAAAAGAAATTTTCAAAAGAAAAATCTAATGCTAAGTAATTGATTTTAAACAAAAAAATATTTTCATCATAAAAATGGAGAAGAAAAACATATATAAGGAGACTTTTTCAGTAGTTTTTCTCATTCTACTATTAATAATCGGTGATAGTATTATCAAAACACACAATAGCCAAGAGAAAATTTCCAAGAAAATCTACAAATCGTTAAATTTAATTCAAAATTATCACGACAGCATATCTTTAAATCAGAAAAGAATAATTTCGGAAATTATTAACAATCCAAACAAGAGTTTTTTAAAAGATTATAACAATTTCTCCTCAGCAAAATATTTATTTAGCAAAGACAGTCTCGTTTACTGGAGTTCCGACTTAAACAATCCAGACAATCTACATAACAATGCAGTCTCAAGAATTAATATATACACAGAAGGCAACACAACGTTTCTTGTTAGTAAAATCACACGAGATTCAATTGCGCTCTTCACCTCTACCCCACTCTACTATAGCGACCTAAATAAACCGAATGAAAACAAATTCCTTCCAACAAACTTAAACGGTTTATACAAGATAGATTTCTTCATCGAAAATGGTAAGGTCGGATTTCAGATTGACTATACACCTCAAATGAACAAAACAACTTCCTATCTTATATGTCTGTTGTTAATAATAATTATGTTAAAAAGCTTAAAACTTATTAACAATTCACTTAATCATATAAGAGAGAAAAAAAAGAGATATTTATTATTCTTCACACTCAGTATTTCAACATACATTATAATAAATATCCTACAGAATATTATATTTGTATCAAGTTCGAGTATTTTCACAGAACCTTGCTTAGAAATCACTGACAAAATATATCTAAGTTTAGGTGTTCTAACAGAACTAACAATATTGATATTCTGTAATATCGTAGCAATCACATCGTCTTTAGAAGTCAAGATTAATAGAAATAAAACAGCAAGTACTCTAAGCAGCAGTTTTATATTAATTTCTATATTATTGGCATACACGTACTTCATGTACAAACTCATCTCCAATATAAACGTACCATTTTCATTTCTGCAAGTTTACGACACATCAATCGACAGTTACATATTCTTAATAATTATTAGCATTCTGAGTTGCGGAACACTAATCTTGATTCAAAAATTGATGGAAATCTTCATCTCAGAAAAACAATTATACATTATTTCTATCAGTAGTTTTCTGCTTATTGGCACAATCATCGAAATAACCTTAAATCAATTTATAAGTCTAAGATTTTCCATTTTAACAAATATCATCGGAATATTAATATATTTAATTGCAATCTGGGATAAGAAATCAAAATCAAGAATAAAAAAAATTATCAAAGAAATTAGCTTTATAATATTGATTTCGATACAATTGACATATATTCTCTATCTTATTAATGAAACTTACGAACGTAATGAAATGGAGTGGTTCGCCAATGTCATCGCAGATGAATCAGACAAAGACTTCGAGGATAAGATAATTGAAATTACCGAAAAATTAAAAAAAGATAATAATCTTGTAAATTGGCAAAAAGAAAACACATTTCCTTCAGACGACAGTATCTTAAATTATTTTAACAAAATATATTTTAATAATTACGAGTTAAAAGACTATAACAAATCATTAACATTATGCGACACCAATACCATCTTAGTTGTCGATTTTAATGAAATAAATTACGAAATTAAATGCAACAATTTATTCACTGAAATATTAGAAAGCAACCCAACGAAAAAAATCAGTGATGAATTATTTTTAATTGACGATCCTACAACTGATAGTTACTATATTTTAAAATTAGAGCTCTCCCCTACTGATACGAATTATTTAAACTATTGTTACATAGAATTTTATAAAGAGTATATTTTAAATCATATCGGAATTCCTGAGATTGTAACTTCTAAAGAAAACATATTAAAACCAGACCTAATTAATTATTCTTTCAGTTGTTACGAAGACAGCATATTACAATATAAACATGGATTTTATAATTATCCAAATGAGCTAAGTAATTTCAGGCATAAGAATGAAGAATACGTAAAGACAAAGATTTTCAAGCATTTGATTCATCATCACGACAATCATAAAGCAATTATCGTAACATTAGAGAAGTTGAGATTCATAGATATTATAGCACCATTTTCATACATATTCATCATAATATCAATTATTTATTGTATCAACATATTAGCAAACAGAAGAAAAGATATAATCCCAAGAAGACAAAGTTTTCACGGGAAAATGCAACTAACAATTATCCTAACATTAGGATTCTCATTTTTAGTCGCTGGAATAACATCCTTTATTTTTATTAAGAATTCATTAGAAAATAAAACATCAGAATTTCAATACGAGAAGAACAAGACAATTGTTAAAAACATCGAATACGATTTTAACCAAAAAGATATTAAGGAACCAGATTATCTTAAAAAATATAAAGAAAATCACTTTACGGATATTAACATTTACGATTTAGACGGACGACTTATTAATACGACACAACCAAAATTATTTAATGGATTCAAATCTATAATTATAAATAGAGATGCTTACGAAAGTATAAAACACAGGAACAGATTCTACTATTCATGCGAGGAAGATATAAATGGTATTAAATATAAATCGTCGTATTTCCCATTAAAAGATAAAGATGGCAAGACTTGCGCGATAATTAACATTCCATTCTTTGACAATCAGAAGGAAAGCAGAAGTAACATCACCAACTTCATCGTTACATACCTTAATATAATTATCGCCTTAATGGGAATCTCAGCAATTATCGTAATTCTCGTAACTCGTAAGACAATTAAGCCATTAGAAATAATACAAGATAAGATGCAGAAAATCAGTCTCGGAGGCAAGAATGAAGAGATAGAATGGATTAGCAATGACGAGATTGGTGACCTTATTAAAATTTACAATCAGCTTATTAAAGAATTGGAAATCAGCGCCAACAAATTGATGCGTTCTGAAAGAGAGACCGCATGGAGAGAAATGGCTCGTCAGGTGGCACACGAAATAAAAAATCCGTTAACACCTATGAAACTCAACATTCAGTTTTTACAAATGGCGTGGGACGAGAAAAATCCTGACATCGACAGGAAGATGAGAGAGACGACAAAATCTGTCTTAGAACAAATTGAGATACTTTCTAATATAGCAACAGCATTCTCCGATTATGCAAAACTTCCAAAGAAAAACATCGAAGAATTTGATATTAAAGAATTGATAATAAACACAATAAACCTTTATAACAATAATGACAGTATTAAGATTAAACTCATAGAAGAAGGAGAAACCGACTACAATATAAATTCAGATAAGAACAATCTAGGAATTGTATTTGGCAATATTCTTAAAAACGCAATACAAGCGATTGGCAAAAAAGAAAACGGAGAGGTGTTAATAAACATTAACAATTTAACGGACAGGTTCATAATAAAAATTAAGGATAACGGTTGTGGAATAGGTGAGGAGGAGAAGAAAAAAATCTTCATGCCAAATTTCACAACAAAATCGAGCGGGATGGGAGTTGGACTTTCTATCGTTTATGATATTTTAGAAACATTAGGAGGAAGCATCAACTTTGAAAGCGAAGTAGGAAAAGGAACGACATTCACAATTGATATAAAGAAGTAATTTATTATATTTGCAGATTATAAAAGATTATAGAAATGAGAAGATTGATTTACAGTTTGATAATTGCCTTGTTCATTGGCAATTATTGTTCGGCACAAAACAAGGTGATTGAACAAGAACTACAAGAGTTTATTAGAGAAACAAATGATGAGATGTTAAGTGTCAACATCATTTTCAAGGCACAAATAGATAGAGATGAACTCAATGCCAAAGCGAGTCATCTCAAAAACAAACAAGCAAGACGTGAGTTTGTCATTAACGAACTAAAACTTTTCTCAGAGAAATCGCAACATGAAGTCCTTTCAATAATCAATTCTGAGAAAAGAAACGGAAAAGTCTCCGATGTTACTTCTCACTGGCTTTCGAATTCAATCACCTGTACAACCTCAAAAGATGTAATCTATGAGTTATCAAAACGTGATGATATTTTGATGATCGGTCATAATGTTGACAGAAACGCTCTTTTGACAGACGACAGTCAACCAACAACAGTCAATACAGATGATACTAAAGCAGAACCGGAAATTACGAGTAACATAATACAGATTAACGCTCCCGAAGTATGGGAACAAGGTTATACTGGAGAAGGTGTTTTAGTAGCTATCTTAGATACTGGCGTAAATTACGAACATCCCGACTTAGCAGATCATCTCTGGGACGGCGGTGCGCAATATCCTAATCACGGATATAATTCGTATGACGACAATAACAACACTATGGACAACAGAGGTCACGGAACACATTGCGCCGGAATTATCTGTGGCGATGGCACCTCAGGAAAACAAACAGGTGTTGCTCCTAATGTGACACTGATGTGCGTAAAGACATTGAATGACAATGGAAATACAAACGCTAACGCAATATGTTCTGGAATGGAGTTCGCCGTAGAACACGGAGCACAGATCTTGAGCATGTCGTTAGGAATAGCGAACTCTTCAATCTCCGACAGAACCATGTTACGTCAGACTTGCGTCAACACCTTAGAAGCAGGCGTGATAGCGGCAGTATCTGCTGGCAACGACGGCGGTTCTATGAATACCAATCCTATTCCTAACAACGTGAGAGTTCCTGCCAGCTGCCCCGCTCCATGGATCCATCCCGACCAACAAGTCAATGCAGGCGAGACATCATGCGTTGTTTCTGTCGGTTCGGTAAACGGCAACGACATCGTCTCTGTCTTCTCCTCACGCGGTCCAGTGACATGGCAGGAGACATCATACGGCGACTATCCTTACGACCCAGGAATCGGACTTATACGTCCCGACATCTGCGCCCCAGGAGCCGACATCATCTCGTTGAATTATTCTGATGACGGTTACGCCAAGTTGTCAGGAACATCGCAGGCAGCACCTTGCGTAGCTGGCGTGATGTGCCTGATGCTTTCTAAGAAACCAGAGATGACACCAGAAGAGATAAGCATGGTCTTGGAAAACTCGGCATTTAAAATCTCGGAAAATAAAAACAACGATACGGGTTCTGGCAGAGTTGACGCCCTCGCCGCAATCAACACAATCAATATGGGCGCATTGGTCTTCAACAATGTGACTATCAACGATGAAAACGCTAACAACAAAATAAATCCAGGAGAAGAAATTAATTTCGACATAAACTTCGAAAACATCTCGTCAGAGACAATCAGCAACGTAACAGCAAAATTAACCTGTGATAATGAATGGGTCAATATAACAAAGGCTGAATCTGTAATATCTAATGCAGCTGCTAATCAAATCTTTTCATTAGAAAACGCTTTCACTATCGAAATGGATGAAGATGCTTTTGGCAAGACTGTACTTTATTTCGACGTGGAATTCTATGACAATGCTAACAATATGATTTCCAAGACAAGATTTATCGAAACGATATATGGCAGCATAGTCAGATATTCATCGATAGCGATAGAGAACGATGACGATGGAGACGGCATCCTCGAACCTGGAGAAAATGCCAATCTGAGAGTATACATCAATAACGAAGGTAATGAAATCGCTTTGGGATTGACCGGCACATTATCGTGCAACAATGGCATCATAACTATAAACGAAGCGGAATCAGAGTTCAATTGCATTGCTCCCGACGGCTCAGCTTCGGCTTTGTTTAATGTTACAGTGTCGGAAGCTGGAGGTGTCACAAACATACCTCTCAATTTAGTTGTAAAAGATAAATTCAATAAGATGAGAAGTTTCGACATCAACTACGGAATATCATGCGACATAACATATACCTTGAAAGACGAATACGGCGACGGCTGGAACGGAGCTAAAATCATTGCTCATTATAGCGACGGCTCGCCTGACGACACTTACACCATAACAAGCGGAGGAGAAGCGACTTTTACCAAGACCTTAAATTCGGGAGTGGAAGTTTCATTAGAATGGAAAAACGGTGGCGTCGATGCAGAATGTAGTTACATCATAAGTTACGATAATGGAACTGAGATATTCAGCGGCAAAGGTCGTCAGCAAGGAACATTCTTCAGCTGGATCCACGACTGCTCATGTCAAACTATGCCAATAATAAATTGTGACGAAGTTAAAGATTTAAGAATCAACGTAAACAATTATTCTATCGAATTAAAATGGGACGCTCCTGATACAGAAGGCGTCATTCATTATGAAATATATCGCGGCACTGAACTCATCGCGACAACAACAGAATTGTCATATCTCGACGAAGACTTAAACAGTGGAACATACGTCTATAATGTAAGAGCTGTGTATGAATATTGCTACGGCGGAATCTCTGGTGGCGAGATTACATTCAATGTCGATGTAAAAGAAATCACAGAAATAAAAGCCGACATCTATCCAAATCCTTCCAACGACAGATTCATCGTCAGATGCGAAAACATGACAGAGATTATGGTTGTCAATGTCTTGGGTGAGATGATATTTAATGCTGAAACAAACGGCGACACATTCACCATCGACAATCTTAAATCGGGAATTTATTTTGTTAACATCAAGACAGAAAACGGAAGCCTCGTCCGCAAGATTGTCAAATATTAATAGACATTAAAATAAACGTTAAAATAAATCGTTGGGATAAACATGAAGAATCCGATTAAGGCATTGGCAGGACAGACAGCAATTTATGGTCTCGGCACAATAGTACCGAGATTGCTGAACTATCTGCTCACGCCTTTTTATGTACGTGTCTTCGTCTCGGGCGAATACGGTCAAATCTCGGAGTTATACGCCTGGATCGCGCTTCTTCTTGCAGTACTTACTTTCGGTATGGAAACCACTTTCTTCCGATTCTCACAGAAAGAAGACAGCAGCAGAGTCTTTAACAATGCCGAGACGTTTATCTTACTCATAACAACGATTTTCCTTGTCTGCTACGGATTATTTTACAAGTCGTTCGCAGCATTAATTCATTACGAATACAACACACAATACGTACTTCTATTAGGAATTATCGTCGTTCTCGATGCTATAGCTGCTATTCCTTTTGCGATGTTGAGAAAAGAAAACAAGGCTGGCCGTTTCAGTCTGATAAAGACACTCAACGTATTAACGAACATCGCTTTTAACATACTATTCTTAGTCGTCATTCCGGAAAAATCCTTGCTGATAGCAGAAATGATTTTCGGAGAAAACACATCACTTCTGATATGGGTCTTCATCTCCAATATCTTAGCTAGTTTGGTGAATCTCATCTTGCTCTATCCTCAGATTTCAAAACTTAAGATCGGTTTCGACAAAAAACTTATCAAACAGATGCTCAGATATTCTATCCCGATTTTACTGATAGGTTTAGTTGGAATGATAAACGAAGTAGCAGATAAAATTTTGATAAAATATCTCGTCACAATTCCCGACGCAGTCACTTTGACAACTATGAATATCAGCGGAGAAGAATATGCCATGCAACAACTCGGCATTTATTCGGCCAACTTCAAACTCGGTGTTCTTATGACCATATTCATTCAGATGTTTCGTTTCGCATCCGAGCCATTCTTCTTCGGTCACGCCAAAGACCGTAACGCCCCTACATTATACGCTAAGGTGATGACATATTTCGTGATATTCTGTCTGCTCATATTCCTCGGTGTGATGTTCTATATGGACATACTTCAACATTTCGTCGGAAGAAACGGCAGCGACTACAGAGAAGGTCTGAAGATTGTCCCGGTAATCCTCATCGCTAATATGTTCTACGGTATCGTCTTTAACCTTTCAATATGGTTTAAGTTATCCGACAAGACATTCTGCGGAACAATCATCGCGATAATAGGCTCAATAGTGACATTGCTTTGTTTCTTCATCTTAATACCGAAGATTGGATATATGGGAGCCGCCATCTCACACTTAGCCTGTTACACAGTGATGATGTTGGTCTCTTATTTCTGGGGTCAACGCGTCATGCCAATACCATATCAAGTAGGAAGAATATTGATTTATTGTCTTTTAGCTGTAGCCTTATTCTTCGCTAGCACATTGATAGCCGAATTTAGCATAGTCATAAAACTCACAATAAATACAATATTATTGATAGTTTTCTTAGGGTTTATCTTCATTATGGAAAGAAAAAATCCGCTTAAAATAGAATAATGTTTAATTAAAAAATAAAAACAATGGAAGTTAAAATCGTTAACAAATCAGATAATCAATTGCCTGCATACGAAACTGTCAACTCAGCTGGCATGGATTTAAGAGCATATTTACCAGAAGGTCCTATCGTTATGAAACCTATGCAAAGAGTTCTCGTTCCTACAGGTCTTTTCATGGAGATTCCTGAAGGTTATGAAGGACAGGTGAGACCTCGCAGCGGTTTAGCAATAAAGAACGGTATCACAGTGCTGAACACTCCAGGAACCATCGACGCCGACTACAGAGGCGAAGTGAAAATCATTCTCATCAACCTATCCGACACCGAATTCACTATCAACAGCGGCGACAGAATAGCACAGATTATTTTCGCTAAATGTGAACAAATGGAGGTCATAAACGTAGAAACACTCAGCGAGACAGAAAGAGGCGCTGGTGGATTTGGACATACGGGGAAACAGTGAACAATTGACAATTAACAGTTAACAATTTATGCCGTGTAGAGATGCGTCAACAACGCCATAAAATAAAAAAATGTTGTTGACACGTCTTAATAATCAAAATTTAGGAATTAGGAACTAGAAACAATGAATAGAGGCGATTTTATATTTTTATTATTTTTATTCTTGGCAAATTATGCTTTTTGTCAGGAGGCAAATCAAATGCCTACGATGGATGAGACTGCGAAGAGTCAGAATATGGCTAAGAACGCTGAAGCATTTTCGTTAGGTCTCGAGAATAAATTCAAAGAGAATTACTCTGTGGCGATAGAACATTTCGAGAAAGCCTTGGAATTATTTCCAGAAGACCACGCGAGTATGTATGAACTCAGCGCGCTTTATACCACATTAGGGTTGTCGGAGAAAGGCTTTGAGATGATAAAAAAAGCCGTCGAACTCGATAGCAGCAACAAATGGTATAAGATTCGTCTTGCCGATTTTTACAAACAACAATACGACTACGATTCTTTCATTATAATATATGATGAACTTCTCGAGAGCGACCCTAACAACTTAGAATATCTCGAGGCTTACATCGACGCTCTATTACATCTCGAAAGATATGAACAAGTTATAGAAAAACTTGATGTCTATGAAGAGAACGTAGGTGTGAATGAATACATCTCACTTCAGAAGATTGAGATTTACAATTACATAGGAAAGAAGAACGAGATCCTTCATGAGATGGAGAAACTCGCTAATGCATATCCTTACGAGACAAGATACCTCTCCATGCTCGCCGAGGCTTACGTACAAAGCGGCCGCAACAAAGACGCTTATCAGATTTATCTTAAAATCAAAAAGTTAAATCCAGAAGACCCTTACATCAACATCGCTTTATTAGAATATTACAAAAATCAGGGAGAACTCGACAAGGCTTTCGATGAATTCATCCTTTCCATAAAAAACAAAAACTTAGATTATAACACAAAGGCTCAGATTTACGAGTTCTGGTTCTCTGAAAAGAAAACCGATGAAAGCACTGCTAAACAAGCAAAGACAGCAGGCGAGGCTTTCATCGAAACGCATCCCGACAAAGAAATAGGTTATTATGTTGTAGGAACCGTCTACTTCAACGATGAGATTTACGATAAAGCTCAGCAATATTATTTAGATGCCATCGCTCGCGACAGCACCAACTTCATCTCATGGTATCAATTGGTGTTTACCGATGCAGAACTCAACAATGTAGATTCTTTATACAAACACACTTCTACTGCTATGCGTTTCTATCCAGAACAGCCAATCTTCTATATGTTCAACGGATTATCGCTTATTGATATGAAGCGCTATGAGGAAGCAGTGAAAGTACTCGAAAAAGGAAGGTTTATGTCAGCAGATAAAAAACTTACAAGTTCCTTCGACACTTATATTGCTGACATATATCACGAGTTGGGTAACAAGAAGAAGATGTATGAGCAATACGACAGAGTCTTAAAGAATGATCCTGAAAATGTTTATGTTTTAAACAATTACGCATATTTCCTTTCCTTGGATAACGAACGTCTTGAAGACGCTCTGAAAATGTCGGCGATAACCATAGAGAAAGAACCTAAGAACGTGACATATATCGATACATACGCTTGGGTTTTATATAAATTAGGTCGTTACAAAGACGCCAAGAAATGGATGGAGAAAGTATTCTCATACGACAAAAATCCGCAAGGCATCAATTACGAACATTACGGAGATATTTTATACAGATTAGGCGACACAAAGAAAGCTGTTCAGAACTGGAAGAAAGCTAAAAAGTTAGGTGAAACATCGGAATTCATCGACCAAAAGATTAAGGAAGAGAAGATATATGAATAATATAAGTCAACAGTCATCATACACGAGTTATCGGAGTTTCTTGACTCTTAGTTCATGGTTCTTAGCTCTTGTTCTAATCGTCAGTTCTTGTTCTGTAAAAAAAGAGACATCGAATGTCAAAATATTATCTGCCAATCATATTGTAAAGGAAGTTGAAGATAATAAGTTCGAGTTTGACAATCTCGAGGCTAAGTTTAACGTTAATATTTTAGACGAAAAAGGGCGTAATGAGATGGGATTGAAAGGACAGCTGAGGATGCAGAACGACAGCGTGATATGGGTTTCCTTATCGCTGAAACTTGGCGTTGAAATAGCAAGAGTGATGATAACAGAGGATTCTGTAAAATTCATCAATAGAACAAAGAAAACATATTTCGCAACAAATATCGATGGACTCGACTCAATAATTGAAAATCCATTGTTGTTGGTACAAGGCCTGTTGGTAGGAAACGATTTTCATATCAGAGACAATAAATATCAAGTTGAAATAGAGAACAATAGTTACAATCTAGAAACTAAACCTAAACATATATCAAAAATAGGAGAGGAAGAATTTATCACCAAAAATATCTACATCACACCTGAAAGCTTTAAGATAAACAAATATGAGATAACAACTTGCTTCATTAGAGAAGGTAAAGATAAAGATGCTATCAGCTGTATAAAATCATGTCTCAGTTATGACGATTTTCAGAATATTGACGACAAATTAATTCCATCGAGAATAATCTTTGAAGACTCGTCGTTAGATGGTATTATTGAAATTAATTATACAGAAATTAAAGTAGGGGAGAAGTTGGAATATCCTTTCAATATTTCAAAAAAATATAATAAGATAATAAGTTCATGGTAAAACTCAGAAACTCAGAAGTCCAGAAACTCAGAAACTTGTTGTTATTGTTTCTATTGTTCTTTATGACAACTACAGTCTATTGTCAGACTGTAGAGTCGTTGGAGAAGAAGATTCAGAGCATACAGAAGGATATTAAATTAGCTGAGAAATTATTGAAGGAGACATCGAAAGACAAGGAGACATCTATAAATCAGGTCAGTCTTTTGCAGACCCAGATAAGACAACGCGAGAGTCTCATCAAGACATATCAGAATCAGGTAAACGCCATCAACAAAGACATTCAAGACAACAAGAATCAGATAACTCTTTTAGAAAAAAACCTTGAATTGCTTCGTAAGGAGTATTCCAATCTTTTGGTTATAAGCTACAGAAACAAGGGAAAGGCAAATAATTTATTGTTTATTTTCTCTTCTGAAGATTTCAATCAGGCAATGAGAAGAATGCGTTATATTCAAGAACTCAACGACTTAGTAAAAAACAAAATAAAAGAGATAGACTCAGCTCAAATTAAGATTCAGCTTCAGCTTGAGAAAAACGAGAAGAATAAGAAAGACAAGGAAAAGATTTTAGCGAAGGAAAAACAAGAGAGAGGCGTTCTGATGAAAGAACGCGACAAGCTCATTAACGACATTGCTACTCTTAAGAGAAAGGAAAAACAGATTCAGAAAGGAATCACTGCCAAAGAGAAACAAACCAAAGAGTTAAAGAAACAGATAGAAAACATTATCGCCGAAGAAATTAAAAAGGCTAAGGAAAGGGAGGAGGCTGCAAAGAAAAACAACACCAAGTCTGTCGACTACAACCTCTCTAACAATTTTGCCCAAAACAAAGGTAAGTTGCCATATCCTGTCGAGCAAGGAATAATAACGGGAAAATATGGATTAACGCAGCACCCAACACAGAAAAAAGTCACCGTCAACAATAACGGCATCGACATCAGCACCACCAAAGGTTCTAAGGCGAGATGCGTTTTCGACGGCGAAGTCTGCGGTGTCATGAATCAAGGAGGAAACAGCGTCATTTTAGTGCGTCACGGGCTTTATTTCACGCTTTATTCAAACCTCGAGAAGGTTTATGTCAAAATGAAAGATAAAGTCGTTACAGGGCAGGAAATCGGCAAGATTCACACTAACGCCAGCGACGGCAAGACAATCTTGCATTTTGAGATATGGCAGGAAAACAGAACAACAGTGAACCCAACATTGTGGATTAAGAAATAGATTATGAGAAGAAGAAGTTACATAATAATGATTTTCGTTCTGACGATAGGAATTATAGTGTCGTCATGTTCACGCGCCTACGAACCTATCAACGTGCAAAAGAAAAAAGGCAGATGCTCAACATGTTCACGATGGTGAAAAGCACCTGCCTAATATATATAAAAAATTCTCTTCTCAGTCGCGCTTGAAAATGTCACGCGTATATACTTTTTCCTTAACGTCATCTAAACATCTGTCGTAACGATTTGCGATGATAGCATGACTTTCTTTCTTGAATCGTTCCAAATCGTTGACGATCACGCTACCGAAAAAAGAGCTGCCATCTTCCAAAGAAGGCTCGTAGATAATGACTGTTGCGCCTTTTGCTTTCACTCTTTTCATCACGCCTTGTATCGAACTCTGACGGAAGTTGTCGGAATTGGATTTCATAGTGAGACGATAGACACCAATAACAGGGAGCATAGAGCTCTGAGCTTTGAGCTTTGAGTTATATGTATTGTTAAAAGTATAATCGTACCAGCCGGCCTTTTTAAGAACCTGGTCAGCGATGAAGTCTTTGCGTGTTCTGTTGCTTTCAACTATCGCCGACATCATATTTTGCGGGACGTCTTCATAATTAGCCAAGAGTTGTTTTGTGTCTTTTGGGAGACAATATCCGCCGTAACCGAAACTCGGGTTGTTGTAATGATTTCCGATGCGCGGATCTAAACATACACCTTCTATGATCTGCTGTGTATCAAGTCCTTTCAATTCGGAATATGTATCTAATTCATTGAAATAGCTCACTCGTAATGCGAGATATGTATTTGCGAACAATTTCACCGCTTCCGCTTCGGTGCTACCCATGAATAAAACGGGAACGTCTTGTTTTATGGCTCCTCGCTTGATAAGCTCAGCAAACTGATGTGCCGCTTTACATAGTCGCTCATCGTTCTGGTCATATCCTACTATAATTCTGCTCGGATACAAGTTATCGTATAACGCCTTGCTCTCTCTTAAAAACTCAGGAGAGAATATTATATTGTCGCTGCCAGTCTTCTTTCTTATCGCTTCGGTATAGCCAACAGGAATGGTACTTTTAATTACCATTATAGCATTGGGATTATACTTCATCACCTTATCAATCACGTCTTCCACCGCCGAAGTGTCGAAGAAATTCTTCACGCTATCGTAGTTGGTAGGCGCTGCGATTACCACAAACGCAGCGTCTTTATATCCCGACTCAGCGTCTAATGTAGCGCGGAGATTTAAATCTTTATTGGCAAGATAATCTTCAATATAATCATCTTGTATAGGTGATTTCTTATTGTTAATCATCTCCACACGCTCCGGCACAATGTCAACAGCTGTCACTTCATTGTGCTGCGCTAATAATGTCGCAATTGATAATCCGACGTAACCTGTTCCTGCTATTGAGATCCTCATAATCAATTGAAATTTGAAAGTTGAAAGTTGAAAATTATTTTTTTGATTTCAACGTTTTTATACTTGATGTTAATATTGCTATTATTTCTTTTACATCGATAATTAATTCTTCATATTGTTGTTGATCAATTATTTCGCTTTCTACCAATAATTCTAACCAATATGATGTCTCATCTGCTTCTTTTAATGCAATAGATAACTTATTAATAAAATCAGCTGTACTTTGAGCATTATTGCTTTCTCTAACGTTAGCACCTATACTGGTTCCGCAACGAAATAATTGCTTCGATATTATGTATTCCTTCTTCTCATCTAGTAATTTACAAAATTTAATTATCCTTAAAGCAAAAGACTTTGACTTTGTCCCAATAATATTTTCCTTTCCCATATATTTAATTTTAGTTTCTACAAATTTCAATTTTCAGTTTTCAATTTTCAGTTTTCAGTTTTCAATTTTCAGTTTTCAATTTTATTTCCAGCCAAACGGATGTTTGCTTAGTTCTAACTTCGCCAATGGGTGATAGTCGCCTTTAAGTCCGATGGGCTGAGCGTTTCTTATTTCATAGACCATCTCTATGCAGTTTCTCGCTTCCGATATTCTGAAGCCTTCTCCGTTAAGAATCTTCTTATAACTCTCGGTATGTAACTCCGTAAATCCTTGACTGAATTCAAATTCGCTTCCGTCAATCATAATGGTTCTGTATGTTCTCTTCTCTCCTTGTACAGCATTTTCAGGAAGAGTGTCAGCGTTGATACTTAAGAAATATCTTACTCTCGCCTTCTCCAACTCTAAATACCCCGCAACTCTGTCATGGCTCGAGACATGAACGACGCTCTTTGTCACCTTACCGAAAATCCATTGCAACATATCATAAAAATGAATTCCTATGTTAGTGGCGACGCCGCCGCTCTTGTTGACATCGCCTTTCCATGAAGTGTAATACCAATTGCCTCTTGCCGTGATATATGTCAAATCAACATCATATATCTTATCTTTCGGGCCTTCATCAATCTTCTTCTTAAGAGCCACTATCGACTCGTGAAGACGCAGCTGTAAAATAGTATAAGCTTTTCTTCCCGTCGATTTCTCTACTGCTTCTAAAGCGTCGATATTCCAAGGATTCAAGACGACAGGTTTCTCACAGATAACATCGCAACCTAATCTCAGTCCGTAGCGAGTATGCGCGTCGTGAAGATAATTCGGCGTACAAACCGACACGAAATCTATTTTCTGTCCTTTCTCGATGAGACGAGTGTTATGACGGTCGAATAATTCCTGTTCTGTAAAGAATGAAGCTTGCGGAAAATAGCTGTCCATTATCCCGACGCTGTCGTTTTTATCGTATGCTGACACCAAGATATTGCCAGTGTCTTTTATCGCTTTAAGATGTCGTGGCGCAATATAACCGCCAACTCCTATTATTGAGAAGTTCATATTCTATGCTTTATGCCTCGAGATATGGGCTTTGAGCAAATGCTCACGGCTCATAACTCAATGCTTTAATTAATTATCAGTTTTCAACTTTCAACTTTCCATTTTCAACTTGTAATTCTCTTCCACATTCGCATACGAGATTTTCATCAAGTCTCTTTCCACATTCGCAAACCCATCCTATCTGTCGCGCCGGGACTCCTGCCATAAGAGCGTTGTCGGGAACGTCTTTAGTCACGACAGCTCCTGCCGCTATCATGGCAAATCTTCCGATGGTGACACCGCAGACTATGGTACAGTTAGCGCCGAGTGACGCGCCTTCCTTCACTAATGTCTTCTTATAAACGCCATGCACGGGATATTTTGCTCGCGGAATGGTGACATTGGTAAACACACAACTCGGTCCGCAAAAGACATCATTTTCCAATTCAACGCCTTCATATATCGATACATTATTCTGAACCTTTACGCCATCGCCAATCTTGACGTTATTTCCAACATTGACGTTCTGACCAAAAGAACAATTCTTACCAACGACAGCACCCGACTGTATGTGACAGAAATGCCAGATTTTCGTACCCTCGCCAATAGTTACATTATAATCTACATATGACGATTCGTGTACAAAATATTGTCCTAATGTCGACTGTTGACAATTGGATGTTGGCAATTTTTCATTAATTATTGACATTAAGCCTTAAACTTTAAACCTTAAACAAAAAGTATTCTAGCTTATTATAAATTATCTTTTTCAATATCCTTGAAATAATTTACCGTTCCGACTTTAAGCTCGTATGTCGCCAAGTCGTCGCACACAATGATACCTTTCGGATGCATCTGTAACGCGCTTACCGTCCACATATGATTGACGCTGCCTTCGATGACTTGAGCGAGCGCTCTTGCCTTACCATGACCGTTGGCCAAAATCATCACCTCTTTAGAATCCATCACAGTGCCGACACCGACTGTCAAGGCTGTCTTTGGAACCTGATTGATGTCGTTGTTGAAGAATCTCGAGTTAGCGATGATGGTATCTGTCGTCAGGCTTTTCACTCTTGTTCTTGATGTCAAAGAAGAACCTGGCTCATTGAAAGCGATGTGGCCATCAGGACCGATGCCTCCCATAAAGAGATTGATACCGCCATAGGATTTTATCTTATCTTCATAACGTTGACACTCTGCTTCAAGGTCTTCAGCATTGCCATTGAGAATATTGACATTCTCCTTTTTAACATCGACATGACTGAAGAAGTTACTCCACATAAATGAATGGTAACTTTCAGGATGATTTTCCGGGATGCCTACATATTCATCCATGTTGAAAGTCACGACGTTTTTGAAAGATACTTTTCCTTCCTGATATAATTTTATCAGAGCCTTATAAGTACCGATAGGAGTGGAGCCTGTTGGCAATCCAAGAACGAAAGGTTTCTCTTCGGTAGGGTTAAACTCGTTGATTCTTTTGACTATATGATTAGCCGCCCATTGCGACATCTTTTCATAATTAGGTTCGATAATTACTCTCATGTTTTTCTACTTTATTATTGATATTACTTTTTCTATTCTTGATTTAAATTCTTCTGTTTCGTTTCTTATTTGCTTGACGAAACTATTGTCATCCAATGCTCCTACAACTGCAATTTTCTCGTCTTCATTACGGAATATGCTGTTACGTATTTTATTGTCATAATCTTTCTTTCGTGACAAATAAACTTGTTCACAAATATAATTCTGAATGTCGATTGCTTTTTTCAGAAGTTCGCAGAACATCTCATCATTTATCTCCTTGGTTTGCATTAAGAAATACAACGAAAGGCAAGCGTGTTTCATTTTATCTTTCGGATATCGTGCCCATATTTCATTATATCTGTTATGGATTTCATCCCAAGAATTTATCACATTATTGTTAATGTCATCCCGCAACTTATCAACATCTTCCTTCATCATCATCTGTCCGCCGAGATTAATCCAGACTTTTCTTCTCAATCCATTAAATTCGTCTTTTATCTTCGTGAGATTGACAGGATTATCGTTGAATATTGAATTTATGATTGTATTAATCGCATAGTAATGAATCATGTCGCGATAAGCATGATAAGCGTTATAAGCCTTTAGAATCACGACTTTACGTCTGCTATTTTCTATATTTTCGCCCAATATTTCCAATTTACCGACGACTTCAGGTTTTGTCATCAAATCGCGGCCAAGCTCACGCAATTCGTGATATTTGTACGTTGAGCAATCTATGTTTTGTGAGTTAAGATAAGCCTTTGCCGTCCATACTTCCAACATCTTGCACGCTGCTATTATTTCCTCGATAGTGTCAGGTGCAAGAGTCTCAAATTCAATGTTTTGTATTCTTCGTTTACGAGTGTCGCGCTTATGATATTTGGATGTATTTCGTGCTATCGCGTACATATTATACATCCACCAATATGCTGGCATTATTTCGAGTCGGTCTTTACTTACATTATTGTTAACCAAGCTGAAAGGCAGCAATATGTTCATCTCATGAGTATAATCGCCTTTAGAGAGGAGCGTAAAAGAAGCAAATTTTGACGAATGTTTTATGCTGGAACATAATCCCGGCCAGAAACCTCTGCTTGCGACCAATTCACCATCGGTGGCACGGCTGTTATGGTTTGACCCCAAAGTAGCTCCGGCAGCCATATTGCTTTGTCCCATAATGCAAGCCGAAATTAGGAACGAGTTGTTATGATGCTGCTCGTGTGCCGGGAAAATGAGATTGTTCAAGACCTCACAACACGAAATTGTAGAATTATCGCCCAAGACAGAATTCAATATCCTTGCACCATATTTCAAATTGCATTTGTCGCCGATTATGAATCGCGTTGCGACTACGGAATAGAAAATCCTGCATCCGTAACCGACTATTCCATTGACTAAAATCACGCCCTCACCAATCTGTGAAGGTTCCTCTTCCGAAGAATTTATCGTGATGTTCTTAAGTTTGCTCGCGCCTTTTATGTATGTATACGGACCAATCTTTGCGTCTTTCAAAATCCAGGAGTTTTTTATCACAGTCGATTCTCCTATTGTACCATAATAACCTCTTCTTGAATCGAACGATTTTTGTGTTATATCGAAGAGACGTTGCTGAAGTCGCTTGTCGTCAACATATTTTGCCCAAAGATAAGCGTCGGCGGTTATCATTCCATCGAAAGGAAGTATTTTTCTGGCACCTGTTTCATTCATCACTTCGAGCCAGATTCTAACTTCTTCATCTTCACCATCTTTGATAATACCATTTCCGAATTTTGAGTGGTCGGTAGTAGAAATTTCATTAACATTAAACAGTATACATTTGTCGCTAATGATATAATTTGCCAGATAATGAACGTTATGAATCGCTACGTCATCGCCAATATCGCAAGAGACAATACTACTGTCTGTTATTCCAACAGGGACTCTTAAATCATGATATTCAAGTATTTCCCTTCTAATTCTGCCAATTCTCACCAAACCGAAGAAACTATTGCGTTTAACCATTTTCGGTTCGAACTCATCTGTAACCCAGACATCGTCCCAGTTTGTTGCGACATTCCTATTGACAACCAGACTTTCTATCTCGTCAGCACGCAAATGACGCCATTTATCTTTGGAAGAAATCATTTGCTCATAACGAAGATAGTATTCATCCTTACCTTCAGGAATATATTTTGATTCGATGAAATTTTTATAAATCCTGTCGTATGAAAGGATTCTCACTTTACCGTCGTCTGCCATGTTCTTTTTATTTAGAGCAGTTTAGTAATTAAAGCTCCGCCTCCTGAGTCACAACGAACTATCAGCAGTGATAACAACAACCGATTACTGAAAGTTGCAAGACCAGTCAGCATTATGTTATGTAAACTCGCAAAGTTACTTAATATTTTCATAAAGCGAAATAATAATTTGGATATAATTTTTAACTTTGCAAAAAAAATATTGATGATACTTTGTTTGGAAACCTCTACCGCTGTTTGTTCGGTAGCACTTGTTAAAGATGGCAATGTTGTTGCCTTGAGAGAAAGTCTTGACGGTCAGAATCATGCTGAGAAGATAACTATTTTCATCGATGAGGTGATGAAGGAAACCGGCGTTTCATACCGCGATTTGGAAGCTGTCGCTGTGAGTAAAGGTCCAGGTTCTTACACAGGACTGCGTATCGGTGTCAGCACCGCCAAAGGTCTTTGTTACGCTATGGAGAAACCACTCATAGCGATTGATACATTAGCAGCTATGGCGTGTGGTTTTAGAAACAGCCAAAAGCCAAAAGCCAAAAGCCAAAAGTCATGTGTTTTATGTCCGATGATTGATGCGAGGAGGATGGAAGTTTATTCGGCTTTCTTTAATGAGAAGTTAGAAAGAACGACAGAGACAGAGGCTCTCATCATTGATGAAAACTCATTTATGGAGTTAAAACAGAATCATCATCTTTATCTCTTCGGCGATGGAGCCGACAAACTTCTTTCTCTTTTTGAGAACGACGAGGATATCACTGTGATAGAGAAGTTCCACTGCTCAGCATCACATATGGCTACACTCGCCGACAAAGCCTTAAAAGAAAAAGACTTCGTCGATACTGCATATTTCGAGCCTTTCTACCTCAAAGACTTCGTCCCGGGAATACCGAAAGTGAAGGGATTATAAAGAGAACTCAAGTAGAGACGCACAAACATGAAGTGACCCCAAAAGTTTGGAAAAAACTTTTGGGGTCACTTCTTAATTGACACGTCTATGGATTTATGTATCTCTAAAATGTTTGGATTCTATAATTTCAAAATCCTTTTCACCACGACTCCTTCTTCTGTTGTCATTCGCAACATATAAACTCCAGATTCGTATTCTGTCATATCAATGGTTTCTTTGTCGCTGCTGACATTTTGGTCGTAGATAATCTGTCCCAATGTGTTCAGTATGGTGAGGCGTTCCATGCCAGCGAATTCAACATTAACGAGTCCGTTTGTCGGGTTAGGATAGATGTTCATATTATCAGCGTCCTGTTCTTCAACATCGACTGGTCCTACAGTGACACATTGCTCGCAAGCCATGGAGTAATCTTGATACACCACTCTGATACAATATTCTTCTTCTACATCGCTTGGGAATTCCTCGACGAATGAGTTTCCTGTGATAGGTTCTGGTGTTAAAAGTTCGTCGCCACGGAACACCATCACGCCGAGAACTTCTTCAGATCTGTTTTCTTTACTTCCTGAAGTCAATTCGATATTGTCAATATTCAAGATGTATTGGTCGGTGCAGTTAAAATGACGGAATGCTATGTATATCTCGCGACCTGCAAAACCGTTAAGGTTGATTGTTTTCTTGACCCACTTTGTCTGACGGTTGTTGTCTTTAGCAGTAATTGTCTCTTCCCAGACTGTTACGAAGTCTTCAGCTGAACTATTGCCAGCCACCGAGATAGCGATGCCATAATGTTCGTAAGGATAGCTTTCATCCTGAGCGCAGACGTAGAACGAGAGTTGTGTATCTTCATTGATGAGATATTTCTCCGCTGTAGCGAGATAGTTGTCTGGTGTTAAGGCTCCGCCGAATGAGTTGTTGAAAGATTCTGACATTGCATAATGCTGACTGTTGTCAACACCGAAACCTGGTTCCATATAACCTGCAGAGTTTCTCCATTCAAGCATATCGCCGTCGGCATCGATGGTTGTCCATCCATCTAATGTTCCGTCTTCAAAGTCGTAGAAGAAGGAGTCATTAGCTTCAGGAATGTCTTGTCCAGGAAGCGTCCAGTTTAATACTGTCTTGCCGAAGTAATTCTCTCCAGTCAATTCTGTTGCTCCATCAAATGTCTCGCATGACTCATACATCCACGATACTTCCATTGCTTCGCTTTCACCGGTCGCATAGTTGGCGACAACTTTAGTAGAGTGCGTTGTATTATCTAAGCCTTCCACGTTGTGCTGATAGTAATTTGTTGTCACATTAGCTTCAAATACGTCATCTAAATAAATGTCGTATGAAACTGGAGCATTGTCTCTATATTTAGATTCGTTTACCAAACGGATGTCGTCAACGTCGATATAGAATTGGTCTGTACAATTGAAGTGACGGAAAGCAATATAAATTTCTTGTTCTGCATATTCGCTGAGGTCTATTTTCTTCTGATACCATGCGCCTTGAGGTTTAGCACCGTCGCGGTTTGTATCTTGTAACTGCAATAAGTTTCTGCCTTTACCTGTCAATGTCTCTTCAAAGATCATAGTGAAGTCTTCTGGATTCTCATTACCTGTAGTTGAGATGGCGATACCATAATGTTCTGCCGACCATGTTGCATCTTGAGCGCAGACATAGAACGAAAGTTGTGAACCTTCTTTTATGAGATATTTGTCTGCTGTGACGAGATAGTTGTCAGGAGTGAGAGGTCCTAATGAGTCGTTGTCGAATGATTGTGAGATAACGCAATATCTACTTCCGTCGTGGCCGTAGCCAGGGCCCATGATGTCGGTTGTTATTCTCCAGTTGAATCCGTCGCCGTCAGCGTCGATAGTGTTCCAACCTTCCATAGAACCGTCGTCGAAATCGTAGAAGAACTCGCCTCCGCCGTTGCTGAAGTTTTTGTTTTCCCACATCGCCCAACCCGTCGCTGATACGAAGAGATTTTCGACAGGAGCAAGAATTTCAACGAGTGTGTTGTTTAATGTTGTTTCGTCCCAAATCTCGACTCTGTCGACATAGATTGTGTCGTAGCCTTTCAATGAAACCGTGTAGGAATAATTACCTTTACGGAAGCTGTCCCATTTGTATGAACCTGTTGCATCGACTTTCACTTTATAGTCGTAACCCATATCAGGTTCGTCGAGATTTGTGAAGTTGATCTTTGCACCTTCAGTGCTGAGTTCGTTGTTAGCATCGACAATCATTTCTAACGAAGTGAACATATCTTTGTCCAAGGTATTTGACCAAGTGATTTCAGATTCAGCTTTATCTGAATATATTGCACTGACGCCCCATTTGTATGCGCCCACACCAAGAGCATTCCAAGCATTATCAACAGCCGTTGTGTCGCTTACGTTTTCAGCCAAAGTCACCATCTCGTCAGTATGAACATTGGTTCTATAAACATTATATAAACCCATGAAGTCGCGATTTCTTAACATTGCTTTCTCGCCTTTAGAGTTCTCTAAATAACCTCTTATCATCCAAGTGTAAGGGATTCCGTAATCTACGGTATGATTCCATGTTGTTCCGTTGAAAGAGATCCAGTCGCTGTTAGAATCGCCGACGTGGTAGCATGCTGTTGCAGGGAAAGCTTCGGTAGAATAGAATGTAATCCAGAGAGGCTGAGTTCCGTCGAGATCGACAGGAGTGTTCAGATTCAATTCTACATATTGGTCTGAGCCTGTCACTGTAAATTCTTGTTCATGCACTAAAGTTTCAGGAGTTGTCTCTCCACCGAAGTAAATCTTTGCTGTTACTTTGCCAGCGTTTTTGTCGTAATAGGCGAGTTTTGTCAAAGAATAACCAGCATATTCCGCTGTCTCAGGGAAGCTGATGCCCCAATAGATAGAACCTGTCTGAGAGCCGGCAGCGTTGGCGTATTCACCTTCGTCGTAATGAATCCAGCCGCCTTCAAATGGAGGCACAGGCTTGTAGAGAGTAATGTTGTCGACGAAATAAGCGTCTTCGCCAGCCGAGTCGACAGCGTCTTTAGAATATTCCCATTTGTAGGTGTGAACACCTTTCTTCACGGTATATTCTCTGTAGCTCCAGTCGGTGATGCCTGTAGCGACGGCTTTCTGAACTCCGTCGATATAGAAATAACCGTTGTCGAAGAACTGTTCGCATGACGATCTGTGGTAGAAACTCATCTTTCCGTCGAAAGGAACATCGACAGTGATTTCAATTATAGACTTGCCGTCGCCTATGCCTTCGCATGACGATTTAATAGCGTAGTTGCCTTCATAAGCATCGTTGGTGATGACCCATGGAGCGTTCATGTCGTTATTAAAATCTGCCTGGTTGAGATTGCCTGTTTCGAAGTCAACGACTATTGATTCTGGGACGATTTTATTCCAGCTCCAGATAAGGTCGACGTTCGAATTAGCGTTAACTTCAGCCTTGACATCGGCAACAGGAGTGTTCTGTGCGTTCAAGGTTAACAAACCAAAGAAGCACATGATTGTCAGTAAAAGATTTTTTCTCATAAGTAAAATATTAAAGTGATTGATAATTAATCTTAAAATTCAGACTACAAAGATACGAAAAATTTCAAGATTTTAATAATTCTCTTGTAATAAGCTCAGCTTGTTTTATCACAGTTTCTGTAGCTAAAAGCTGCATATCAGGAGGATAGCCATATCTGCGCAATAAGCGTTTTATCGCCACACGCATCTTAGCACGAACATTCTCTTTTATCTCCCAGTCGATGGTAGTGTTGTTACGTATCGTCTCTGTCAACACGACCGCCAACTCACGAAGTTTCTCTTTCCCCATCAGCTCCACAGCGCTGTTATTATCAGCCACAGCAGAATAAAAAGCATACTCATACTCCGACAGATTCAAGAATTTCGCCGCATCATCTTGTTCTACGATATGCTTACTCAGACCTATCAACTCGTCGATTACCTCAACGGCAGTAATGACTTTGTTGTGATACCTTGCTATGGAGTTTTCCAACATCTCCATAAGAGTACGTCCTTGAACGATATTACGCTGCATACGTACTTTTATCTCTTCGTTAAGAAGTTTATGCAACACCTCCAAGGCAATGTTCTTATGCTGCATATCTTTCAGCTCCATCAAGAACTCTTCCGACAAAATAGATATGTCAGGTTTCTTAATGCCGGCAGCATCAAAAACATCTACCACCTGATTTGAGACGAGAGCCTTGTCGATGACCTGACGTATCGTCGTTTCAATCTCCTCACTCGTTTTTCCTGAAGAGCTTATGTCGAACTTACACAAACGAGCTTTCACCGCCTGGAAGAACGACACCTCGTCTTTCACCGACATCGCTTCATCATGAGGTATCGCTATCGCGAAAGCCTTCGACAAAGCATTGACTTCATTCACAAAACGTTTCTTTCCATCTTGCAATCCGAGAATATAATCCTCCGCCTGTAATATCAAAGACAACTTTGTCGAGACATCGGCATCGAAATAAGGCTTGTAATCAATCTTTGAAAGCATCTGCTGAATTATCTCCATCTTCTCCATCATCAAATCGACAGCCTGCTCCTGCTGTTCCGTCGGATTGCCTTTGCCATTGGCATCAGAATAGAAAGAAAGCGCCTTTTTCAAATCAGATGCAATACCTAAATAATCGACCACTAAACCACCAGGCTTATCTTTATACACACGATTAACACGAGCTATAGCCTGCATCAGATTATGACCTTGCATAGGTTTGTCGATATAAAGAGTATGCAGACAAGGCACGTCAAAGCCCGTCAGCCACATATCACGCACTATCACTATCTTCAATTCATCGTCTGGGTCTTTCATCCTATCTGCCAACATTCTACGCTGCTCCTTTGATGTATGATGTTTGGAAATATCAGGTCCGTCAGACGATGCCGAAGTCATAACCACTTTTATCACACCTTTCGACAAATCGTCGCTATGCCATTGAGGACGCAACGTAACGATAGCGTTATAAAGCTCTACCGCAATCCTGCGACTCATCGCCACGATCATTGCCTTACCCTCAAACACCTCCTGACGCTGCTCAAAGTGAGCGACCATATCTTTGGCAATATTCTTTATTCTGGCAGGACTTCCTATCAATGCTTCCAACTGAGTCCAACGAGCCTTAGCTTGCTGCACGTCATCAAACTCATCAACGCCTAACTCTTCATCCAAATCTCTGATAAGCTCACGTCCTTCATCGCTCAACTCCACTTTTGCTAAGCGGCTTTCGTAGAAGATACGCACCGTTGCTCCATCTTCCACCGCTTGAGCTATGTCATAAATATCAACATAATTACCGAATACCGCAGGAGTATTGACATCCGTCGCCTCTATAGGCGTGCCTGTAAATCCAAGATAAGTAGCATTCGGCAAAGCGTCACGAAGATATTTAGCAAAACCATATTTAGTTCTAAAACCGATCAGCTCGTCAGATTCATTACGCACCTCAACATTCTTAGCCTTAAAACCATATTGAGTACGGTGAGCCTCGTCGGCAATGACTATTACATTGCTTCTATCTGTCAATTGTTCATACACATTACCACTCTCAGGCTGGAACTTCTGTATCGTCGTAAATATCACGCCACCCGATGCCACGCTCAGCAACGACTTCAGATGCTCTCTGTCTTCCGCTTGTATCGGCGTCTGTCGCAGCAACTGACGGCAGTCGGCGAATGTCCCGAAAAGCTGGTCGTCCAAATCATTGCGGTCTGTTATCACCACGACGGTAGGATTGCTCAGCGTACGTACAATCTTGCCAACATAAAACACCATAGAAAGCGACTTTCCCGAGCCCTGCGTATGCCAGACCACGCCCGCCTTATGATCGCCGACCTCCTGATTCTTCACGCTGCTAAGACCATATAGTTCGGGGTCTTCCTTTAGCACATAAATATCGTTAAGATTGATACCTGTCGCTCTCACTGTCGATTCCACTGCCTTGTTGACAGCGTAATATTGATGATATGCAGCGATCTTCTTCACCGTCTTTACCGTAGTGATGCCCGTCTCTTTATCCTCCGTCTTGCTTTTTTCGAATACCGTAAACGAACGGATAAGGTCGAGCAAGGTCTCCTTGTTAAGCATTCCTTTTATCAGCACTTCCAACTGACTTACGAGATGCGATGCCTCAGCCTTACCATCGGCACTTTTCCATGCCATCATGCGACTGAAGCCAGCAGACAGAGAACCCGCACGAGCCTCCAATCCATCGGAGATAACGACCAAAGCATTATAAGTAAACAATGACGGAATAGTATTTTTATAAGTCTCTATCTGTCTGAACGCACTCTGCAAGGTAGCGTTCTCGTCAGCCGCATTCTTCAATTCTATCACCACCAAAGGCAGACCGTTGACGAAGAGCAGAATATCAGGACGTTTGTTATGATTATTCTCTACTATCGTAAACTGATTGACGACAGTGAAATCGTTGTTCTGTGGATTATCGAAATCCACGAGCCAGACCAGCTCACCTCTTTCCGAGCCATCTTTATGCACCGACACCGATATACCCTCTGTGAGCATACGATGAAAAACCTCGTTGTTAGCCAGCAAATCCGGTGAGGCGATACGCAGCAACTGACTCACAGCCTCGTCGCACACCTCCTGCGATAATTTCGGATTGATGCGATACACGGCAGAGCGCAGATTCTCCGTCATCACGACCTCTTCAAACGACGCACGTTTAGGGCAAACACCATCCGGAGCGATGTCGGGACCATATACATAACTATAGCCAAGTTGTTCAAACAATCCGATGGCAAATTCTTCTATTTTCGATTCAGTGAGAGTTGGCATAGGATTTTAATCTTTTAAAAAATAATCTTTATTGTATTCTATTTTATGAATATCCAGCAAAGATACATATTCATCTTCAAATGTCCTTACTTTATGATGCTGTTTTTGATTCAGAATGTAGTTTTTCACTT
>JAZNVS010000033.1:0-46620 GCA_045592965.1 Bacteroidales bacterium
CCTCATTTACGTTCAGTAAACTGCGGGGGAGATTTTCTTGTGCGCCTAAAATCCGCTCGCTTATCTGCGTTTTTAACTTTCAATAGAACCACCCTACACAAAAGACGCTGTGCGTCCGCTTTGCGCACTATACCGAGCGAAAGCATTTTAGACAAAAAAAATCTTTTTTTTGTCAATTCTCAATTTTAATAGGTATCTTTGTGCCAAATGCGCAAAAGTTAAAATAAAACAGATAAAACATACCCCATAATGGCAGACGAAAAGATTATCTTCTCAATGGTGGGAGTGAGTAAGGTGCTCACCAACAACCGCAAAATCCTCAACAACATCTATCTCTCGTTCTTCTACGGTGCAAAGATTGGTATCGTGGGTCTGAACGGCTCGGGTAAGTCGACGCTGATGAAAATCATCGCCGGCATTGACAAGAGTTTTCAGGGCGAGGTGGTATTCTCCCCCGGTTACTCGGTAGGCTACTTGGAGCAGGAGCCCCAGCTCGACGACAGCAAGACCGTGCGCGAGATTGTGGAGGAGGGTTGTGCCCAGACGGTGGCTATGCTCAAAGAGTATGAGGAGATAAACCTTAAATTCTGCGAGCCTATGAGCGACGAGCAGATGGCGAAACTCATCGAGCGTCAGGGCGAGCTCACCGAGGCTATCGACCACGTCAATGGTTGGGAGATTGACAGCACCTTGGAGAGGGCTATGGACGCCCTGCGCTGTCCCGAGCCCGACAGGCTTGTGAACACCCTCTCGGGCGGTGAGCGCAGGAGGGTGGCATTGTGCCGCCTGCTGTTGCAGGAGCCCGACGTGCTCCTTCTGGACGAGCCTACCAACCACCTCGACGCCGAGAGTATCGACTGGCTCGAACAACACCTCAATCAATATAAGGGTACGGTTATCGCCGTAACTCACGACCGCTACTTCCTCGACAACGTGGCAGGCTGGATTCTCGAACTCGACCGCGGCGAAGGCATTCCATGGAAAGGCAACTATTCTTCATGGCTCGACCAGAAGACCGCCCGCATGGCGATGGAAGAAAAGACAGAAAGCAAACGTCGCAAGACTTTGGAACGCGAGCTCGAATGGGTCAGGATGGCACCGAAAGCACGTCACGCCAAAGGCAAGGCTCGTCTCGCTTCTTACGAGAAACTCCTTAACGAAGACGTGAAAGAAAAAGAAGAAAAATTAGAAATATATATCCCGAACGGCGACCGTCTCGGCAATAAAGTCATTGAGGCAAAGAACATAACGAAAGCATACGGCGATAAACTGTTATTCGAGAACCTAAGTTTCTCTCTTCCGCCAGCAGGCATCGTGGGCGTCATCGGACCTAACGGCGCTGGTAAGACGACCTTGTTCCGTCTCATCATGGGATTGGAGAAACCAGACTCAGGCGAGTTTGAAGTAGGCGAGACA
The DNA here is from genome assembly GCA_045592965.1 of Bacteroidales bacterium. Classification (GTDB taxonomy): domain Bacteria; phylum Bacteroidota; class Bacteroidia; order Bacteroidales; family F082; genus Limimorpha. The sequence continues at coordinate 1,417 of JAZNVS010000033.1, forward strand.
GTGAAGACAGGCTACGTAGATCAGCAGCACGCCGACATCGACCTGGAGCAGACAGTCTGGGAAGTCATCTCTGGCGGCAACGAACTGATACAACTTGGCAAACGCACCATGAACTCAAGAGCTTACGTCTCGCGATTCAATTTCGGCGGCAACGACCAGCAGAAGAAAGCCGGCGTATTGTCGGGCGGCGAACGTAACAGAATGCACCTCGCCCTTACGTTGAAACAAGAAGCAAACGTGCTTCTCCTCGACGAACCAACCAACGACATCGACGTGAATACGCTGCGTGCTTTAGAAGAAGGCTTGGAAAACTTCGCGGGATGTGCCGTCGTCATCTCTCACGACAGATGGTTCTTGGATAGAATCGCGACACACATACTCGCTTTCGAAGGCGACTCACAAGTGTATTTCTTCGAAGGAAGTTATTCGGAATATGAAGAGAATAAGATTAAACGACTTGGAACACAAACACCTAAGAAGTTTAAATATAAGAAACTTATGTAATTAAAATCTGAGAAATTGAGAATCTGAGAATCTGAAAATTTCTCTCAGGTTCTCAGATTCTCAAGTTTTCAGGTTTTCAGGTTTAATAATATTCATTATGAAAAAGCTATTTTTATTATTAATTGTGGCAATCATGGCGTTGCCGGTTTTCTCTCAGACGGAGTACCGAATCAAGAAAGAACATTCAACAAACTGTGATAATGAAATTGTATATCATTATGCATCGGGAAATAGTATCGCTCCTTGTTGCATATTTGAAGACAATGACTTATGGAATGTTGATCGTATCGACTCATTGTTTTATGATGAGAACGGCAGAGTGACAAGCAGAGATTATTACGAACGTTTCGAAGGCGAGACAGAATATCTCAATCATACAGAATATACGTATAATGCTGATGGTCTGAAAACGAGCGTTGAATATTTCGCAAATGATAGTGACGGATTGAATCTTGTATCAACACATAATTACTTCTATGACGACAACAACAGATTGGTACGCATAGAATTTATGTATGATGAAGTCGTTGAAGAAAAAATTGAGTTTAACTACAATGCCGAAGGTCTGATTACGGAGAAAGTCGTGTATGAAGATTACGGTTGGGGATTCACATCGTATGAAAAAACAAAGTATTACTATGAAAACGGAAATCTCGTAAAAGATGAATATTATATCTATATGGAAACAGACTGGGACTGGATTATGTATAGTTATAATGAATATGAATACGAGGGCGACAACTGTGTGGCGGAAACTGTATATTATGAAGGCGCAGTGTATCAAAGGAAAGAATATTCCCACAACCTCGACATAAATACGGAAACGACATATACCTTCAACGATCCTGACAATGATTATCTTCCGGTTCCAACTCACGTCAATATGATCACAGGCTTTACAGAATACGTTCCAGGGTATGAAAGTCACGAACTCGAACTGTCGTGCGTTTATGATTTCACATACGAAGAGCTTGGAGTTTCTGTAATGGAACTGTCTTTATCATCCAACATCTATCCTAATCCGGTGAAAGACATCCTTAACGTTGAAGCGGAAAACATCGACTTGGTGGAATTGTACGACATATACGGAAGAAAATTATATTCCGAAGAAAAGTCAGATAACGTAAGAATCGACATGAACAATTTCTCTAGCGGAGTCTATTTCGTCAAGATTTATTCTGAAGGAAAAAGTTCGGTCGAGAAGATTATGAAAAAATAATAAAAATCTGAGAAATTGAGAATGGCTAATGGCTAAAGACAAAAGGCTAAAGAATAAGGGTGAAAGGATTAAAGTTTCTCAATTTCTCAGATTCTCAGGTTCTCAGATTTTCAAATTTAAAAAATATTAATCATGAAAAAGCTATTTTTATTATTGATTGTGGCAATCGTGGCATTGCCGGTTTTCTCTCAGAGAAACACAACAGACTATCGTATCAACAGGATTTTTTCTGCAGCTTGCGGAGAAGACGAATTGTTTTATTACGAAGGGAACGGCACTAATCCCGTGTGCGTAAAAAGAATAAGTGAAATCTCTGAGTCGTATTATCTTGACTCATTGTTCTATAATGATTTAGGACAACTGGTAAAAAAGAACTGCTACGAATCGACAAACGGTTACAACTACGACTTGTATGTTTTTGCAGAATATACATACAATGACAAGGGACAGAAGACCAAATGCGACATATATACAAATCAATACTTCATATATCATGAGAGCACAATTCATTATCACTATGACGGCAACGACCGCCTCTCATACATGGAAGTTGATTATATGGAAGACGATTGGGGAGAGAAAATATCTTTCGTATATAACGGCGACGACCTCATTGTTGAAGAAACTTATTCGTCGGACTATGGCAACGGCTATATCGATGAAGAGGTGACAAAATATACGTACGACGAAAGACTGCTCGTAAAAGAAGAGTATTTCTATATTTACGAGAATGAATGTTATGAGGAAGGATATTATATATATGAATATGACGAACACGGCAACTGTATTTCCGAGACGGAATATTACGGTGGCGAATTGGATTGGAAAATTGAATATACTCACAATCTCGACGTAAGTTATTCAGATGTCTATTATTATACCGATGCCGAAGAAGATTATTATGTAGAACCTTCTCATGCCAATATGATTACAAGTCGCACCGAATATGTTGGCGACGAAAATGAGCTTTATGTCGATTGTGTCTATGAATATGAATACGATGATATGCTTGACATCGTTGAAACTCAAGTCGTGGCATCTGATATCTATCCTAATCCGGTGAAAGACATCCTTAACGTTGAAGCGGAAAACATCGACTTGGTGGAATTGTACGACATATACGGAAGAAAATTATATTCCGAAGAAAAGTCAGATAACATAAGAATCGACATGAACAATTTCTCTGACGGAGTCTATTTCGTCAAGATTTATTCTGAAGGAAAAAGTTCTGTCGAGAAGATTATGAAGAAATTATAAGAATCTGAGAATCTGAAAATCTGAGAAACTGAAAAATTCTCTCAGGTTTTCAGATTTAAATAAAAAAATCATTTCAAAAATTATTAACTATTAAAAAAATCATTAACCATGAAAAAATCATTAAAAAAATTATCAGTAATTGTTATCTTTTCATTAGCAGTGTTATTGTCGTCATGCGACCCAGTATTTAACGATACTTTTAAAGTAAGAAACGAATTTGGCAGAGACATTAAAGCTGTTAACAATACCACCTATGACACAATTGTTATCCAAAGTGGCAAAGTAGAGATAGCCGATGAATTGGGAGGAATAGGAATATCTCAATTTGAAAACACATCTGAATATTTACACCGTACCCCCTTAATTATCTTTGATGACACTATAGTTTATACAATTAATGATTTAGGATTTAGTTCGGTAGCAGATTTCAACAAGTCAATATTTAAAAAATCATGTTGGGAAATATTGGAGGCAAACGATAAATCTAACTCCTACGAAGTTCTTTATACCATCACAGAAGAGGATTATCAAAACGCTCTCATTTTAAACGGAATGAATAAATAATATGGACAAAGTCTGTTGACTGTTGACTGTTGTCCGTTGACATAAATAAGTATGGAAAACGAAAAAATAGAATTAACTGAATTATCTGAACTTGGTGAATTTGGCTTGATTGACAGATTGACCAAAGACATAAAGATTCATAACAAATCGACGATAAAAGGCATTGGCGACGACGCTGCCGTCATAAATCACAGAAACGAGCAGACCTTGATTTCTACTGATGTCTTGATTGAAGGCGTGCATTTCGACATGACATATATGCCGCTCAAACACTTAGGATACAAAGCTGCTGTCGTGAACTTCTCCGACATATACGCCATGAACGGAACGCCGACACAGATTGTAGTCGGGATGGGAATCTCGAGCAAGTTTTCCGTCGAAGCCGTCGAAGAGATTTTCTCAGGAATCAAGTTAGCCTGCGACAACTATAAAGTCGATTTGGTCGGTGGCGACACAACCGCCAGCAAGTCGGGACTCTTCATCTCGATAACAGTAATAGGCAAGGCGAAGAAAGACGACATCGTTTACCGTGACGGAGCCAAAGCCAACGACCTTTTATGCGTCAGCGGAACTCTCGGCGCAGCCTACACAGGACTTCTCATCCTTGAAAGAGAGAAAGCCGCTTTCATGGCAGACCCTAACGTACAGCCGGAACTATACGGCTACGATTACATCCTCGAGAGACAGCTGAAACCTGAAGCACGCAAAGACATCGTCGCACGACTCAAAGAGTTAGAGATAAAACCTACTTCTATGATCGACATCTCCGACGGACTTGCGTCAGAGATACTGCATCTCTGCAAAGACTCTAAAGTCGGCTGCCGCATAATGGAAGACAGAATCCCGATGCACCAAAAGGCGATAGACGTTGCTAAGGAGTTCGATATCGTGCCGTGCGTGGCAGCTCTCAACGGAGGCGAAGACTACGAACTTCTTTTCACAGTGAAACAAGAAGACTACGAGAAAGTAAAGGATATGGAAGACGTGAGAATTATCGGTTTTATGACTTCAGACGAGAAAGTAGCTGAGTTGATAACCACCGACGAACACGTCATTCCGATAGAAGCACAGGGGTTTAAACATTTTTAAAATTGAAAACCTGAGAATCTGAAACATTTTCAGTTTCTCAGATTTTCAGTTTCTCAGATTTTAACATGATTTCCGACAAGATAAAATCGATTCTCAAAACCATTCCCACCGATCCGGGAGTATATCGTTATTATGACGATAAGGGCGAGATTATTTATGTCGGTAAAGCCAAAAACCTGAAACGTCGAGTACATAGTTATTTTAACAAACAACAGCAGAGCAGAAAGGTAAGCGTCCTCGTGAGCCGCATCGACGACATCAGATTCACCGTCGTGAACAGCGAGATGGAAGCTCTTCTCCTTGAAAACAATTTCATCAAGCAATACAAGCCGCGTTACAACATTCTTTTAAAAGACGACAAGACATATCCTTGGATTTGCGTTAAGAACGAGCGTTTTCCGCGCGTCTTCCTCACGAGAAAGAAAGTCAACGACGGTTCCATTTACTTTGGGCCTTATCCTTCGGTGATGACGGCAAAGACGCTGCTTGAGATGTTAAGGCAGCTCTATCCTATCAGAAACTGCAAATTAAATTTAAGACAAGAGTACATCGCCAACGGACATTACCGACCTTGTTTGGAATATCATGTAGGTAACTGCAAAGCGCCATGTGACGGAAGCATCGACGAAGAAGAATACCGCGAGATGATTTCAAATATCAAGAAAGTCATCAAGGGAAATATTCAGGAAGTTTTGCGAGATATGAAGACGCAGATGATGGCGCACGCAGCAAAACTAGAATTTGAGCAAGCGCAAGCCATAAAAGACAAATACGAGTTGCTCGAGAACTATCACGCACGTTCCGTAGTATGCAGCAACAGTCTCTTCGATATGGAAGTATTTTCCTACGAAGACGCTGGCAATTCATTCTATGTCAACTATATGAAAATAGTGGAAGGTGCCATCATACAGTCGCATTCTTTCGAGATGAAAAGAAAACTCGACGAGACGGTAGAAGAACTGCTGACACTTGCCATAGTAGAGTTACATCAGATGAATGAAAATAATAACATCAAGGAAATCATCGTCCCGACGGAATTAGAGATGGAATTTGAAGGCGTACGTCTTACCGTTCCTAAGCGAGGCGAGAAATTTGAGGTTTTAGAGTTGTCGCAGCGTAACGCAAAACAGTATCGTCTTGAAGTAGAGAAGCTTCGAACTCTCGTCGATCCGGAGCGACATACGAAGAGAATCCTAAACCAGATGAAAGAAGACCTGAAGCTGCCTGTCTTGCCGGAAGTGATAGAATGCTTCGACAACTCCAACTTCCAGGGCGACTATGCCGTTGCCGCGATGACGCAGTTCGTCAATGCGAAACCCAACAAGAGCGGCTACCGACATTTCAACATCAAGACGGTGGAAGGTCCAAACGACTTTGCTTCAATGGAAGAAATCATATATAGAAGATATAGCAGACTGCTGAATGAAAACCAACGACTTCCAGATTTAATTGTCGTCGATGGCGGCAAGGGACAACTTTCTTCAGCAGTAAAGATATTACAACAGTTGGGACTTTTCGGTAAGATCAGCATCATCGGCATCGCGGAGAAGTTAGAAGAGATTTATTTCCCAGGCGACAGCATACCTTTATATATAGACAAACGCTCCGAGACTTTGAAGGTGATACAACACATCAGAGACGAAGCCCATAGATTTGGCATCACACATCACAGGAAAAAATTCGAGAAAGGCTTCATACATTCCGAGTTGAACGACATCAAAGGCATCGGTAAACAGACCGCCGAGAAACTGATGTTAGAACTGAAGTCCGTCAAGAATATCAAGGAAGCAAGTTTGGAGACGTTGGAAAAAATTATAGGAAAGGCGAAAGCGAAAGTAGTTTGGGAGTATTTCCAAAAACCATAAAACACTCATAACAAAAAACCTCGAATCTTTATGATTCGAGGTTTTCGTGTGCTCCCACCTGGACTTGAACCAGGGACCAACTGATTATGAGTCAGCTACTCTAACCGACTGAGCTATAGGAGCAGGAGAACTTGTTATAATTTTGTTAATAACTTTTTGTTCTTTCCCTTGTTTTTCCGAGTGCAAATTTACAAATTTGTAGCGAATTACAAAACAAAAAAATTAAAAAATGAAAAAAAAATTTCCTAACATCAAAAATATCATCTTCGACCTGGGAGGAGTTATTATCGATATTGACCAGAATCAGATTGTTAATCATCTGAGAAATAATGGTTTGAATAATACGGAATTGCTAAGTTCTGCCGAGGTAAGACGCACTTTAAGTCAGTTTGAACGCGGCGTTTTATCAGCCGAAACATTCAGAAAACAACTCTGCTCTCAGCTAAATCTCAACATTTCTGCCGAGGAATTTGACGAAATATGGAACTCTATGATACTCGATATCCCTCAAAGACGCATCGATCTGGTAAAAAAACTCAGAGGCAACTACCATGTCTTCCTCATGAGCAACAGCAACGAGATTCATTACGACCTTTTCATCCGCGACCTCCAGCTGCGCTTCGGTTACAGAGAATTCGACAGCCTCTTCGATAAGTCATTCTTCTCCTTCGACACTCATATCTGCAAACCTGACCCTGATTTCTTTATCTACATCCTCGATCGTTATAATATGAAACCTGAAGAGACTCTCTTCATTGACGACACCCCAGAAAACATCCTCGCCGCCCAGAAATTAGGCATCGTCACTTACCACAGCCTAACAGGTGCGCGTATCGTCGACCTATTCGAGAATGGACTATTAAAAGAAAATCTGGAATTTAATGTTATACACAAATAGTGTAGAGTGTAGTGTTTAGGGTGTAGAGTAGTTGAGAGTATTAAGTTTAAAGTTGTGATTAACAAAGGTGATTGGTTTACTGAATGCCAAATATCAGATGACGGTAAGTACACTATCACGATAGCGCCAGAAAGGCAGGGCAAGCTGTCAATATATGTTCAGAATGAAAACGATGGTATGTATTATAGTTGCCTTGGTTATACCGTTGTCGGCAAGCGATAAAAAAACACTCGAAATCTTTTAGGACATTAAAATAAAATCTTATCTTTGGCGAACAAATTAATGTTCAAACTTCAAAGATAACGATATGAAAAAATTAACATCTTTACTATTTTTAACATTCGTAAGTTTGTTTGTATCAGCTCAGGTTGTCGAACAAACTTATTTTTTTGATAATCCTGTTGTGACAGAGATTCAATCGTATAATCAGGTGCAGTTGGCAGGTTGTATGCAGACCGCCGTCGAGGGTAATCCTTCGTTGCCATATAAGGCTGTGAGTCTCTTGCTTCCTTACGGTTCGGAGGCCGAGTCGGTCGAGGTGGTTCTTTCCGACTTTGAAGAGATAAATGTAGAGAAACAACTGTTTCCTTATCAAGCTTCTCTTCCTTATTCAAAACCAGAGCGTAAATCCTTTGCGAAAAATGAAGATGTATACTCGTCAAAAAATGTGTATCCTTCCCAATGTCATGGCGAATTAAGTACACATTATCTTAACGGTCACGCTTTTGCTTTCACATCTTTTTCTCCAGTTCAATATGAACCATCTTCAGGAAAAGTGAGATATGCCAAGACAGCGACAGTCCGCATCGAACTCGCTTCCTCCAAGAAAGACAATTCATCCATGATCTGGAACACGCCATATATCAACAGCAAGGTCGCTTCTTTGGCTGATAATCCTGAGATGATAGATTCATACAAGACAAGAGGCAGAAATATTGCAGCTTACGACATGCTTATCATCACAGGCGATGAATATGTTGAAGGCTTTTCCGAGTACTGTGAATATTACAACGGCATTGGCATACGTAACAGAATAGCCACTGTCAACGACATCTATGCTTCATCGGAAGGTATCGACAACCAGGAAAAGATACGTAACTATATCATCAAGGAATATAGCGACAACGGCATTATCATGGTGCTTCTCGGCGGTGACGTCAACATAGTACCTTACCGCGGATTATATTGTCACGTACAATCGAGTTCCGTCTATGAAGACAACGGCATTCCTGCCGACATTTATTTCTCAGCTTTAGACGGCACATGGAACGACAACGGCAACAACCGTTGGGGCGAGATTGGTGAAGACGACCTCCTCCCTGAGATAGGCATCGCTCGTATGTCGTTCAACAACGCCACCAAACAAGCCAATATGATTAACAAGACTTTGAAATATCAACGCGAGCCTGTGTTGGGTGAGTTCAGAGACGTTACCTTGGCAGGCGAATGGCTCTACGATAATCCAGAGACATGGGGTAGCGACTATATGGAACTCCTGATCGGCGAACACAACGACAACGGATATACTACCATAGGGATTCCTGAAGACTATAACTTCACACGTCATTATGCTGAAGACGGCACTTGGGGTCCTACACAGTTGAGAAACACTATCAACAATGGAACTCAATATGTTCATCATGTGGGTCACGCTAACACCAACACCGTCGCTGAGTGGTATAACAGCGACATCACTGATAATAACTTCAGCGGTGCCAACGGCGTTGATCACAACTACACCTTCTTCCATTCTCATGGCTGCGTTTGCGGTTCCTTCGAGGACGACTGCATCATGGAGAGAATGGTAACGATACAGAACTTCGCCGTCGCTGCGATAGGTAATTCACGCTATGGATGGTTCAACGAAGGTCAGACAGAAGGTCCTGCTCCTCACTTGCATCGCGAGATGACCGACGCTCAATATCACGAACGTATCCCGTTCTTAGGGATGCATCTCTCCGAAGGCAAATGTCAGACTGCTCCTTTCGTCAACGCTCCTGGTCAGTGGGAGGAAGGTGCCTTACGATGGAACTTCTACGACCTCAACATCCTCGGTGACGTAGCAGTAAGACCTTGGTTAGATGAGCCTTTTGATGCTAATATAGAATATGACGCACAACTATTCATAGGATGTCAGTCGACAGAAATAGTAGTAAACGATGAAAATGGAAATCCGCAAAAAGGATTCTATTGTAGCTATGTGTTCGATGATGAACGCGTAGGCTTTGCGATAACTGACGAAAACGGGGTTGCAGAAGTTAACTTCGATGGCGGTCTCGCAGCTACTGGCGACATGAAACTATACATTACGGGTCTCAACGCTTTCCCTGTAGTTTTAGACGTGACAGCTGTACCTAACAACAGCGCATACGTAGTCTATGAAGAATATACCGTCAACGACGCTAACGGCATAATAGAATACAACGAATCTTCTTCTTTCGATTTGGTCTTAAAGAACATTGGTAGTGTCAACGCTTCAAATGTTACAGCTACTTTGACATGCGACAAAACCAATTATATCAATATTACAAGTCCTAATTACAATGTAGGAAACGTCTCGGCAAACTCTGATATTACCTTAGAAGACGCCTTCACTTTCACCGTATGCGACAGCGTTCCTAACAATACTAACGTCAGATTCTTCATAAGTTGTACCGATGGAACTGACACATGGGAAAGCAAATTCGACGTAAACATTTTTGCTCCGGAATTTGAAATAGTAAAACCTAATGGATTGGAACTCAATCCTGGCGACAGCGAAACAGTTGAATTCACCATCATTAATAAAGGCGGAAGTTCGGCAAGCAACATCAATTTCTCTATCTTACTACCAGAAGAGATAAGTATGAATCAAAGTCATTTTAACCTTCCTTCCTTAGATGCCGGTGAAGAAACTGACATTGAAGTGACATTGACGGTCTCAGAAAATGCCGCATTAGGCTATGCTTACGAAATGCCTTTCACCGTATCTTCTGGCAGATATTCAGTTAACGGAAGTTACGCCATTATTGTAGGAAACGTGACAGAAGACTTCGAGAGCGGCGACTTCTCAAAATTCGACTGGGAATTTGATGGTAGTCCAAACTGGGAGATTGCAACAGGTGAGGCCTACGAAGGTCAATATTGTGCAAAATCAGGAGCTATCGGCGACCAGACTTCTACGACATTAAAAATAACTATCGATGTCAAAGCTCAGTCGGAATTTAGTTTCTATAAGAAGGTTTCTTCAGAATCAGGCTACGACTTCTTGAAATTCTATATCGACGGACAGGAGAAAGACAAATGGTCGGGAGAGGACAAATGGTCGGAAGAGTCATTCATATTGACAGAAGGATTGCGCACATTAGAATGGAGATATAGCAAAGACGTTTATGCTGAAGACGGTCAAGACTGCGCTTGGGTTGATAATATCAAGTTCCCTCCAACTACAATAATCTTAGATGTTGAAACAATAGTCGAAGAAAAAATCGATGTCTATCCTAACCCGGCAAAAGACTTTATTAAGGTTTTATTAAACGGCAGCAATTCATCAGTGGTGAAGATTTATAATGTTATGGGATTATTGATAGACGAAATTGAAGTTAACACAGATAATGTAGAGATAAACATTTCCGACTATGCCCCTGGAGTTTATTTCTTCAACCTTGAAGGAAAGACGGTTAAGGTGATTAAGAATTGACAAACTACGACTAAATACTAAAGGTAAAGGAGCTGCTATGAATTGAAGTGGCTCCTTTTTTTGATTTGTAGAATTCCTGTTTTCTGTTATGTGATAATAAGTTAAGGGTTGGTTGTGTTAATATTTTTTTTGTTAAGAGTTACTAATGATATCGATGATTTATTATTACCATACATGTTTAATGTGTCTCTGTTTCATGATAGAAGAGGAGTTGTTGTATATATCAAAACTTCAGAGCCTCAATATTCTGAGGCTCTGAAGTTTTGAAATTCTCAGGTTCTGAGTTTTTACTCTTCTTCTACGATGTGGTGTATCGACTTCAAGCGGAAGGCTGATACTATCTCTGAAAGTCCGTAGATTATGAATGAGAGCGCGATGTAGATTGCGACGGTCATCATTCCGATGGTGACAGGTCGGAGCAGTATGAGTACAGAGAGCACTAGCAGCACTATTCCGCAGAAGAGAGTGAGACCATAACCCTTGACTTTGAAACCTTTGAGGTCACCAGCATAGCTTATCATCATAAAACTTTGATAAAGCATCCACATTCCTAAGATTAGTGGCAGAGTGAGAGCCGCGATGCCGGGGTTAGCAGCGAGAAGTACGCCTAACACTATGTTAAGCACAGCTCCTATTATGACAGCTGCTCGTGAGACGAAAAAGTTCCTGCTGAAAATGCCGACAATCATCTCGATGATACCAAAGACAACCAATGCCAATCCTAACAGCAAGGTCATCATCTCGTAGGTGATGGCTGGATTCGTCAACATGAACACTCCTAAAATGAAAGCCAATACGCCAATTATCAAGTACATCCACCAATGTTTGACAGGCTCTATGGCACGTTCGTATAAATCGTATGTTTTCATAAATATTGATTTTTGTTGTCTAAACAACAAGCTCTTTCTTTATGTTCAAGGCTATTGCATTTTTAACAATTTTTAACTTTTTCAAATCGATTTATATTTTAAATTTGCATATTGTTTAGCCCGCGAAAAAATAGGAGGTTTTATGGAAATGATGATCTTAGTGCCGAAGATAACCAACAGATTGTATTACATCTTTGAGCTTATGTTTAAAGAAGAACTTGGCATAGATTTTAAATTTACTACCGACAAGGATAAGTTCTTTTCCTATGAAGGACCTAAGTTGCATTATGATAGGTATCCTATGGAAGAAGAGCCGGGTTTGTATCAGCAGTCGGTCGCTCTTCTTTTTGAACGAGACATCTACGATCAAGACCTTAAGATTTTCAATAACGGAGAGTCGAAAGCTATTTATCAAGTCTTTAATGATAAATCAATCTTGCCTTTCGACGTCTTTGCTGCCTCCTTTTATATAATAAGCCGATATGAGGAATATCTGCCTCATGTCACCGACCAATATAATCGTTTTCAACCTCAAGACTCTATCCTACATAAAATGGAGATGATGGAGAAACCTGTTATCAATAGCTGGGCTAAGGACTTAGGCAGACTTATCACAGAACATTATCCTGAGATAGTCCTCAAGAAAAAGACTTTCCGTTTCATTCCAACCTACGACATAGACGCAGCTTGGGCATATAAAAACAAAGGACTCTTCAGAACGACACTGGCTTTTCTAAGAGATATACTTCGCTTAGATAAGAAAGAGATAAAGGAGAGATGGGAGGTGCTGCGTAACAAAAGAATAGACCCTTTCGATACTTTTGAATATCAGATTGAATTACAGAAAGAACTGAAATTAAAACCTTTATATTTTATCCTCTGCGGCGACTATAACACCAACGATAAGAATATCTCGATAAGAAACAAAGAGTTTCAACAGCTTATAAAACATATAGGCGATTATGCTCTGGTAGGGATTCATCCGTCGTTCAATTCCTATCTTAAAAAGAAAGTTATCAAAGAAGAAATAAGACGTCTCTCGGATGTTCTTAAGAGAGAAGTCACGATGAGCAGACAGCATTTCTTGAGGCTGAGTCTTCCGTCGAGTTATCAGATTCTCATTGAGTTGGATGTTACCGACGACTATTCTATGGGTTATGCTTCACAGGCAGGATTCAGAGCTGGCTATGCCGACACCTTCCAATTCTTCGATTTGGAAAACGATATGAAGACAAAACTCAATATTCACCCTTTTGCCTTGATGGACGGCACGATGCGCGATTATCTTGATTTAGATGTCCATGAGTCGTATGAAAAAGCGAAGTCGCTTATCGACGAGGTGAAAAATGTTAATGGCACCTTCATTCTTTTGTGGCATAATGAAACATTATCGGGAGAAAAACGTTGGGAAGGATGGATAACACTTTATAGGAAGATTCTCGACTATATCCTCAACTGATATGATAAAGTACCTGACATACGATAAGATAGACAAGAAACGCTGGGATGAATGCATCGCTAAGTCGTTCAATGGCAGCATCTATGCATGGTCGTGGTATCTCGACATCGTCCATCCTGACTGGGACGCTTTAGTGGAAAACGACTACGAACGCGTGATGCCGATATGCGGCAGTAGGAAACTTGGAATATCTTATATGTTTCAGCCTTTCTTCGTACAACAACTCGGGATTTATTCTCAGTCGCTGCTCTCAAAAAACGAAGTGGAAAACTTCATCATGGCGATACCAGAGAAATTTAAAGTCATACGCTACCGACTCAACGAATATAATAAGGTAAACATCGATGCCGACTATATAGTGTCGCATCGTAATGTAGAACTCGACCTCATCTATGACTATCAGCGACTTTATAATAATTATAGTAAAAATACCAAGAGAAACCTTGCTAAGGCAGAAGCCGCTGGTCTTTCCATAAACAAAGATATAAGTCCGAAAAGTGTCATCGAACTTTTTAGAAATAACAGAGGTAGGGATGTAAAACACTGGGGCGACAGAGAATATGAGCGACTCCTGGAACTGATAGAGACAGCAGTCTCGCGCGAGAGTTGTTTTCTTTGTGGCGCTGTAGATGTTGATGCTGAGTTGATAGCAGGCGCGGCGTTTATGTGCAGCCACGATAGGATTATTTTCCTGTTCTCGGGTAATGACGAGTCGAAGAAAGATAAACACGCCATGACGTTTCTTATCGATAACGTGATAAGAGAATTCAGCGAGACACAGTATGTCTTCGACTTTGAAGGTTCGGACAATGAAGGGCTTGCGAGATTCTATAAAGGCTTTGGAGGAAAAGAAGTGTTTTATCCAGAAATAAGAAGCAATAAATTCAAAGGAATATTTAAATTTGCAAACAGATTCATTAAAATATAAAATATTAAAAAAACAGTAGATTATGAATGTTAAAAGAGATGGCTTTGGCTCTAAGTTGGGAGCTATAGCAGCAGCGGCAGGCTCGGCAGTAGGCTTAGGTAATATCTATCGTTTCCCATGCCTCGCCGGAGAAAATGGTGGCGGAGCATTTTTACTTATTTATGTGCTGATAGTGTTATGTCTCGGCATACCTATTATGATGGCTGAGTTTTATATCGGTCGTCGCGGCGGTAAGAATCCTGTCGGCTCAATAAAAGAGTTAACTCCAAAATCACATTGGAATCTAATAGGTTACACTGGAATACTCGCAGCCTTCGTGGTGCTCGCTTTCTATAGCACTGTCTCAGGCTGGACATTGGAATATATCTATAAGGCGATAACAAACTACTTCGCAAACAAAGACATAACCGCTATAGAACAAGGTTTTACAGAGTTCCATAACAACCCGTTCCGTCCTTATATGTGGCAGGTCGTTTTCATGGGATTGACAGCATTCATTATCTTTAAAGGTATCAAAGACGGCGTCGAGAAGTATACCAAGATTCTTATGCCGGCTCTGTTTGTGATACTCATCATATTATGTGTTAAGTCGTTGACGATGGACGGTGCCTCAGAAGGATTGAAATTCTTATTCAAGCCAGACTTCTCTAAAGTCAATGGAACCATGTTCCTCGCAGCCTTAGGTCAGGCGTTCTTCTCGCTCAGCTTGGGAATGGGTGCCTTGATAACATACGGTTCATACATCAGTAAAAAAGATAATCTCGCTACGACATCGTTGTCGGTGGTTGTCGCTGATACTATGGTTGCTATATTAGCGGGCATAATCATTTTCCCGGCAGCGTTTAGTTTCGGAATCCGACCAGAAGCTGGTGCAGGATTGGCTTTCAATACATTGCCAATGATATTCGATAAGATGGCAGGCGGTTATTTCTTCTGCATTATATTCTTCATTTTGTTGGCGATAGCGGCTCTTACATCAACAATTTCCTTGCTCGAAGTTATCGTTACTTTCCTTACAGAAGAACACGGCATGAAACGTAACACTGCTACATGGTTCGCTGCTTTGGTATCTTTGTTCTTCGGAATATTCTGTACTTTAAGCCTCCGTCAAGACTCGGTATTCGTGTTCGGCGACATGACTTTCTTCGACTTCATGGATAAATTCTCTGCCAATATCTTGTTACCAATCGGCGCATTGCTCATCGTGATATTCGTGGCTTGGAAGATGAAGAAGGAAAGTTTCTATGATGAAATAACAAATCAAAACACATTGAAGATTGCTGTTAAAGGATTCGTTTTCTTCATTATTAAATACGTAGCTCCTTTAGTTATAATAGTGATATTCATCAATCAATTGATAAATGGTTAAGAACTCAAAGTATAAATATGAGTGATTTTATGACGTTCACTAAGGGTGAGCGAACAGCGATAATAATATTAGCAGCGGTGATACTTCTCATCATCGCTGCTAATTTTTTTATGATGAACCATAAGCCAAATGTTAATAAATCTTTACATAATTTAGATTCTATCATCGCGCTTCATGAGAAAGCTGTCGGTGACATGAAGGCGAGAAAACTCGCCGAGCAGTTGGAACGCGAGGTGCGAAATAAAAAGATGAAGGAAGAACAAGAGAAGAAACTTCAGAAACCTAAGAAACCAGATTTTAAGAAGAAAGAAGTGAAGAAAGGAAATGGCATTACAAAGAAAGAGATTCCTATGGTAAATCTCAATGCGACAGATACTTTAGACTTGATGCAGCTCCCCGAGATAGGAGCGTTCTTTGCAAGAAACATCGTCGATTACAGAGAGAAACTTGGAGGCTATATCGACAAAGAGCAACTGCTTGAGGTTTATGGCTTCGACTCTCTCCGACTTTCGATTATATCACCTTATATCAATGTGAGCGATACGGTGTTGAAAAAGATAAATGTTAATAAAGATGAATTTAAGGCAATCTTACGACATCCATATATTGAATACGACGATGTCAAGAAGATTGTGAATTATAGAGAAAGCAAAGGATTCATAAAAAATTGGGAGACATATCTTAGAGTCGTGGAACGAGAAGATATTGATAAAAGATTAAGGTGGTATTTGGAGTTTTGATAGTAAGAGAGAAAATTAAAAAATCCTATTGGATATTTTGGCTCACTATTTTCTAAATCTATATATTACCGTAAGTTCATCTTTATTAGGTTCTGGAATATCCCAATACGGCTTTTCGTCCGAGTCATTGTCATCGTCATTGTCATCGTCCTCCTCCCACACGTGTTCTTCCCGTTGAGGCCCTTCTTTTCTGTAGAAGAATGCCAGCACTATTCCCATTATGAAACCAGAGAGATGCCCTTCCCATGAGATGTTGTTCTCGATGGCGTATTTTGGATATAAGCCCCATACGAGACTTCCATAGAGAAAAACGACAATCAGTGATATGATAACTGTTTTTTTCTCCCTCCTGATGAAACCACTCAGCATCAAGAAAAACGTCAGCCCATAAACTAAGGCGCTGGCACCTATATGGACGCCGCTTCTTGCCAAACACCAGGTGATAAGACCTGTGGAAAACATCAGTATGAGTAAAACCTTATTCGCTATCGGCTTGTAGAAATAATATAAAGATGACCCCAAGACGAGTATCGGTATTGAGTTGGCGAAAAGATGATCCCAGTCGCCATGAAGGAAATGAAAGAGAAATATTCCGGGGAGACCTTCCACAGAGAGAGGCTTGATGCCTAAGAAAGAAAAATCAAGACGAAAGACAGCCTCGATAATCTCAACCAACAACATTATCAGAACCAATATAATCGGAACGATGATGCTGTTTTTAAGAAGCCGTTTGTCGTCTTGAATTTCCATGTTTTATTTATAGTTTAAAGTTAATAGTAGTTTTGTAGTTTATAGTTTATAGTTGAGAGGTTTAAAGTTTAAATTGATTTAGAGTTTGTAGTTGAAAGTTTGATGAACTTTTAAACTAAAAAACATTCAACTATCCAACTACTCTAAACCATGAACTATTAACTCTAAACTTTAAGGTCAATTTGTCTTGAAGTTATATTTTATCTCTTTGAGGTCTTCGTTAGCTTTAGCTATTTTTTTCTTGAGACCTTCTTTATAATCAACGACTTTCTTTGCTATCTCTTTGTCGGCGACAGCTAACATCTGAGCTGCCAATATTGCTGCGTTGAGAGATGCGTTGATACCTACTGTTGCGACTGGTATTCCAGGAGGCATTTGAACGATAGAGAAGAGAGCGTCCATTTCCATGGCGGTTCTCACTGGTATTCCGATGACAGGTACTGGTGTCATAGCGGCGATGACGCCTGGAAGATGAGCCGCCATGCCAGCAGCAGCGATGATGACTTTAATGCCGCGTGCTTGTGCGTTGCGAGCGAATTCTTCTACGAGCTCAGGAGTGCGGTGAGCGCTTAAGGCGTTCATTTCAAATGGAATACCCATCTCGTCTAAAAACTTGATACCACTTTCTAAAACAGGAAGGTCGGAAGTGCTTCCCATGATGATGCTTACTATTGGATTCATGATAATTTCTTTTTTGCAAAGATAATCATTACTGAATTTTTATTGGAAAAAAATATTTATTTTTGAAAAAAAATTCACTGCGAAGGAGCATTTTTAAAGACGTGGAAGAACAGATTAAAAAGATATATTCTAAAAGTCCAATTATCAAGAACTTAGTTGAAACCCTCGACGAAAACAGTCGTCTTTGCTGTCACGGCCTCGCTGGTTCGTCGAAGGCGTACGTTGTTGTCACAGCAGCGTCGATAATAGGCAAACATAATTTCATTATTTGCAGCGATAAAGAACGCGCCGCGTATTTCTATAACGATATCGAAAATATATTAGGAGAGAAGGACTTAGACTACAGCAAGAAGCAGGTGCTCTTCTATCCTACATCATACAAGCGTCCTTATCAGCCAGAAAAAGCTGACAACACATATATACTTTCACGTACAGAGGTGCTTCAGCGTATCTCTACCAGCAATAGAAAAACGATAATAGTATCTTATCCTGAAGCCTTAAGTGAGAAAGTTATCACTCGTAAGGTGATGAGTAAGAATACGTATAAAATTTCTGTAGGAGAAAGTATCTCAATGGATAGTCTCACCGATGCCTTGGTGAACTTCAATTTTGAACATGTCGATTTTGTTGTGGAACCAGGACAATTCGCTATAAGAGGCGGCATCGTCGACGTGTTCTCTTTCTCTAACGACTATCCGTATCGTGTTGAGTTTTTTGGAGATGAAATTGATTCGATAAGGAGTTTCAACCCCATCGACCAGCTATCGGTGGAGAGTCTTAAGAACGTGATAATAATTCCCAACCTTCAGGATAACAGCATCAGCGAGGAGAGGGAGACGATATTCCAATATCTGAAAAATAACTCGGTGATATGGATTGAAGACGAACATTCTCTCGAGGAAAAGATTGAGCAGGAATATGCTAAGGCAGTGGATATTTATAATGAGAGAGAAGATATTACCGAAGAACCAGAAACTGTCTTTGCCAACGGAGAAGAAGTTGTTTCTCAATTAGATGATTTCAAGACAATAGTGTTCGGTAACTTTATCAACAAGGATGAGAGAATTTCTATAGATTTCAACACTTCGCCTCAACCTGCTTTCAGTAAGAATTTCGAGATGTTGTTGGATGATATTAAAGAACTTAAGTCGAAGAAATATTCCATCTTCTTTTTCTCGGAGAGTAAGAAACAGCTGCAGCGTATCCAAAGCATCTTAAATGATATTCAGCATCTTGATGAGGATTATGAGAATTTCATCGCGGTGAATCATTCCATACAGTCGGGTTTTATAGACAAAGACTTACAGATTTGTTGTTATACCGACCATCAGATTTTTGAGCGTTATCATCGATTCCGACTTCGTGAGGGTTTCGCTTCGAGTCAGGCTTTGACGATAAAAGAGTTATATGATTTGAAACCAGGCGATTACGTCACACATATTAATTATGGTATAGGACGTTTTGATGGGTTGGAGATAATAAATAACAACGGTAAACAGCAAGAGGCTCTGCGTCTTATATATCAGAATGGCGATTTGTTACATGTCAGTATTCACTCTTTACATCGTATCTCTAAGTATTCGAGTAAAGATGGTTCGCAGCCTACGCTGAGTCGACTTGGTTCTAATTCATGGAACAAGCTGAAAGAGAAGACTAAGAGTCGCGTCAAAGATATTGCTCGCGAGCTTATTAAGTTATATGCGCAGCGTAAGAACAGCAAGGGTTTCCAATATATGCCCGACACCTATCTGCAAACGGAACTCGAGGCTTCGTTTATGTATGAAGACACTGCCGACCAACTCAAAGCTACCGTCGACGTGAAACGCGACATGGAATCAGAAACGCCGATGGACCGTCTGATATGCGGCGACGTGGGATTCGGCAAGACAGAAATCGCTATCCGCGCCGCATTCAAAGCAGTCTGCGACTCGAAACAGGTGGCTGTCTTAGTGCCGACGACAGTGTTGGCTATACAACATTATCAGACATTTTGCAAACGACTGAAAGGATTTCCTGTTAATATAGATTACATCAATCGTTTTAAATCAGCCAAAGAACAGAAGAAGACATTGGAAGATTTGAAGAACGGTCGCGTAGATATATTAATAGGTACTCATAGCATCATCGGAAAGAACGTTACTTTCAAAGACTTGGGACTGCTCATCATTGACGAGGAACAGAAGTTCGGCGTCTCTGCAAAAGAGAAACTAAAACAGCTTCAGACCAATGTCGATACTTTGACACTCACCGCTACGCCTATACCGAGGACGCTGCAGTTTTCTATGATGGGCGCTCGCGATATGAGTATCATCAAGACTCCGCCACCAAACAGACAACCTGTTGAAACGGAACTTCATACATTCAATCCAGAGATAATACGCGATGCTATTCAATATGAACTCGCTCGCGATGGACAGGTGTTCTTTGTTCATAACAGAGTGCAGAATATTCAGAATATCTGCGATATGATTACCAGTTACGTGCCTGGTGTCAGAGTGGGCGTAGCTCATGGTCAGATGGAAGGCAGTAATTTGGAAAAGGTCATGCTCGACTTCATCGATGAGAAATATGATGTCTTACTTTCGACCACAATCATAGAGGCAGGTTTAGATATACCTAATGCCAATACCATCATCATCAACGATGCTCAGAACTTTGGTCTCAGCGACTTGCATCAGCTGAGAGGTAGAGTGGGACGATCCAATAAAAAGGCGTTCTGCTATCTTCTGTCGCCGCCTTTGTCTGTCTTGTCAGATGAGGCTCAGAAACGACTTCGTGCCTTGGAAGATTTCTCCGATCTTGGTAGCGGCTTCAATATAGCACTCCGCGACTTGGATATTCGAGGAGCAGGTAATCTCCTTGGAGCGGAGCAGAGCGGCTTCATCAACGACATTGGCTTCGAGACTTACCATAAGATTCTTGACGAGGCAATACTTGAACTTAAAGAGACAGAGTTTAAAGACATCTTTGCGACCAACTTGAAAGACAAAAAGTATGTCAGCGACTGTGTGTTTGAGTCTGACTTGGAAATTCTGATACCATTGGAATATGTCGACTCGTCGGCAGAACGTATCAGTCTTTATACCGAACTCAATCATATTCAGAACGAAGAGGGATTGCAGCGTTTTGCAAATAACCTCATCGACCGTTTCGGTAAGATACCGACTCAGACAGTGGACTTACTCAACAGCATGCGTCTGCGTTGGTTGGCGCGTGACCTCGGCTTCGAGAAGATAATGTTGCGACATAAAGAGATGACGGTACATCTCGTCTCAAATCAAGACTCGGAATATTATCAAACAGACATTTTTATGAAGATAATACGTTATGCTTCAATACATAAAAATCGCTGTCTTGTGAAAGAACTAAGCGGTAAGAATATCTTTGTAGTGAAAAATGTCGCCGACCTAGAAGAAGCGCTCCAAATTGTCAATGACATAATGAGCGTATGACGGATGCGGGATATGGGACGGTAGTGTGGTCGCTGAGCTTGTCGAGCTAAGGCTCTCAGATTCTCAGTTTCTTAACAACCTTCTCAGTGGCTCCAATGCTAAGCTGTATGTAATCTTGGCAGATACCAGATGCCTTATTATAGAAGGTCTCGTCGCGCATGAGTTTCTCAAATATTTCGTCAAGTTCTTCTTGGTTGTTGACAGAGAACATGCCGCCTTTTTCTACCAAATCTACGGCTTCGACGAACTTATGATATTTAGGCCCGATGACGACGGGGCAACCGAAGACCAGCGCTTCTTGTGTGTTGTGTATGCTGCTCATGAAACCGCCTCCTACGTATGCGAAACGAGCGTATTTGTAGATTTTCTTTAAGATGCCGATAGTGTTGATGATGAGCACTTGGCTTTTCTTATCATGATTTAACTCTGTATAAAGCTGATAATCGTTCAGTTGAGATGTTATCTGTTTGAGATGAGAGTCTGAGATGTCGTGAGGAGCGATGATGAGACAATAGTCGTCTGGTAATTTTTTCGAGAAAGGAATGAGGAGTTTCTCATCACTTTGCCACGAGCTTCCAACTATAATGCATTGTCTTCCATCGATGAAACTTTCTATCTCAGGGAACGACTGCGACTGTTTCGCTATCTGATACACTCTGTCGAAACGGGTGTCGCCTGTTATGGTGCAGCGATCGATACCGATAGATTTCAATAGGTCGGCGGTCTCTTCGTTTTGAACGAAATAATGACTTACGTTGTCGAGCTGTTTCCTGAACCAGAAGGCGTAAGGTTTGAAGAAGTACTGACTATGTCTTAAGAGTGTTGATATATAATATAAAGGTATATCATTCTTTTTCAATACGCTCATATAGTTAAACCAGAAGTCGTACTTTACAAAGAAAGCTGCCTTGATATTAAAATTCTTTACGAGTTTCTTTGCGTTGACCAATGTGTCGGAAGGCATATATGCGACCTTATCTACGAGTTGCAGATTTTTCTTTGACTCATAACCGGAAGGCGAGAAGAATGTTAATAATAATTTATGATTTGGGAAATTTTGTCGTAATTTCTCTATAAGAGGCAAACCTTGTTCAAATTCTCCTAATGAAGAGACGTGAATCCAGAGCCAATTATCGTTAATGTTAAAAGATTTTAAATTATCCCATTGATGTTTTCTTCCTTTCCACCATGAAGAGGCTTTTTTGTTTCCGAACAAAGAAGCAAGGGCGATAGCGCCGCTGTAACACCTTATGGCAAGAGAATACAACAGTCTCATGATTAATAGTAGTAATATTCAGAAGGCATCCTTTTATAAGTCGGTATATAGATGGCGAATTTTATTCCATAATATCTGTCGATATAAGATTTCAAGTCTGGACCCATGAGGTTGAAGTCCCATTTACGCAGCGACTTAGTGTGCGCTTGGACGAACTCCATAGAAAGAGAGAAGTTAAGCACTCTCGAATTGCTCATAAACAGATAACCTATCTCGCCTGAGTAAGCGAAACCGCCACGCATTCTGTCGTATCCGTAACGATAGTCGCCGTCGAGACATGGCGGTGGAGAGGCGTTGGATGAGAATTCTGTTCTAACTCTGTTGAGAAGGTAACCCAAACTTCCGTTTACAAAAAATCCGCAGTTGGGATTAGTTGCCAATACGTTGAACAACTTGCCGAATTTGGCGTTGATGTGGAAACCTCTTTCAAACATAGCGTAGCTTCCGTAGATGCCGTCGCCTGTTATCAGCTGTCCGTTGTCATCTAAGATGATTCCTAAGATTTCTTCACGAGAGGCTTTGATGCCATCGCTGAAGATGAAGTTGCCGTTGACAGACCAAAGCCAGTTCTTGTCGGTCTTGTATAAGAAACTTGCGCCTATAGTGGAATTGTTCCCATAAAGTGTCTTGGTGTCGGCACCTGGAAATTGATATGAATAGGTTGCGCTGAACATGGCAGTAGTGATACATTCTTTAGTGATATCTCTCTGGGCCTTAGTGATAAAAGGCGCTATAAATAATATCAATAGTAGTAAATGTCTTAGTCTCATCTTAAATCATTAATTTTTATTTGCAAATATAATAAACGTTTCCATGTCGGGGTTATTATTAAGAAAAATATTTAATGTTAATTAATGTTAAAAATGTGATACAGAAAAAAATAATTTATACATTTGCAAAAATAAATAGAATAGTTATGAAAAGACAGACATCAACATTACTCTCATTGGTCGCATTATTTTTAATAGTTGTGTTATTTGCTTCGTGTGGTGGCAGGAAATTGCCAAAGCATTATTTCATGGTTGGCGACAATGTCTATGAGATAAAATCGGGAATAATAATTAATAAT
This sequence comes from Bacteroidales bacterium, assembly GCA_045592965.1. Lineage (GTDB taxonomy): Bacteria > Bacteroidota > Bacteroidia > Bacteroidales > F082 > Limimorpha. The sequence goes on from JAZNVS010000033.1 coordinate 25,085, forward strand.
GGTGAAGTTGAAAGTGGCGGCTTTGATTTAAGTTTACGTCTTTACACCGAGAGTGGCTCTGATTTTATCAATTTCAATATTTTATCACCTCAGGCAGAGAAACTTCCTCTTATGACATTTAACGAACTCGAAGGTTCATGGGTTACAGGCTATACTTCGAACGAGAGTTATACCAATATGGCAACTATCAACATAGGAAGCCTTATAATAGACAGGTCTGGTGAAGGCTACATTATAGAAATAGAATGTACAGACCAGTATAACAATAAAGTAGAGGGCTACTACAAAGGCAGACTTGATTTGAAAGATGAGAATAATTTGGTACACGTAGTCCCTGAATACGTTATTCCTGACGAGATTTATGATGCAGTGACAGACTTATTGCCTCTGCATTCAGGCGTCACTCCTCCTGATATGTCGGGTGAATATGTTTCGTCACCTCATATGTTGATTTACGAATCTTGGTCTGACAATCCTGACTCAATACAATATTTCAGTGACCGTTATATGGGATTTGTTTATGATAGTAAGCAAATGAATTTCTACGGTAAACAATATAATGTTGAACAGAATACATACGAGGAAGAGATTCAATACGGAGTTAAAATCACTGGCGATAATGACTACTTCACCTGTTATTATGTCGTTGACGGTTATCCTGGTGGTTATTATGCACAGCAGTCGTTCATCTTCAGCGGTAAGAAAACTGATGCAGGTCTCGAAGATTTCCACACAGCGGTGGTGTTGCTTGAGACTAGCGGTAACCCAGATTTACAACCAAAGCATTCATATCGTGTTTTGAAAGATGAAGATGGATTGGCAGAAAATAATAATTGGATGTCTAAGGGAAGATCTGAAAAACGTAAATTGTTCAGTGATGAGGATTTGTTCAAAATGTGGATGAAGTAACAGATGTTCGAAGAAGAAAAGATTTCAGAATTCATACTGCCTAACGGCATAAAGATATTGCATAAACAGCGTGGCGGTGCGGTGGCTCATCTCTCACTGATGGTGAACACTGGAATGCGCGACGAAGCAGAAAACGAAAACGGCTTGGCTCATTTTATAGAGCACATGCTCTTCAAAGGAACAAAAAAACGTAAAGCTTATCATGTGTTGAGTTGCCTCGAGAATGTTGGAGGCGAACTCAACGCATATACAACCAAAGAAGAAACCTGTATACACGCCTCTTTCTTAAAGGAGTATTATAGTAAAGCCATTGAACTTATCTCCGACGTGGCTTTTAACAGTGTGTATCCGGAAAACGAACTCGAGAAAGAAAAAGAGGTTATTCTAGATGAGATAAATTCATATCGCGACAGCCCAGCCGAAGAAATCTTCGACGACTTTGAGAATAATCTCTACAAAGGTCATGAGATGGGCAGAAACATCTTGGGAACTGCAGACTTGGTCAATGGTTTTACTCGTGACGATTTGTGTCGTTTCCTGAAGAATAATTATTCTACTAACAGAATGGTTATCGCGACAATTGGAGATATTTCTTTCGAGAAATTTAAAAATAAGATTATTACCTTCTTCGGTGATTGCAGATGTTATGAGACAAATTATCATCGTGGCAAATTCAGTAGATTACCATCTTTTACAGAGATTCAAGAACGAAACAGTCATCTCTCGCACTGTATAATAGGAGGCTTGTCGTACAATATTGATAGTCAGAAAAAGATGCAGATGGTGCTGCTGAACAATATTCTTGGTGGCCCAGGAATGAACTCTAGGTTGAATCTTAACATAAGAGAGAAATACGGTTTTGCTTATACGATAGAGTCACAATACAATGCATATTCCGATACTGGAAATTTCTCAATATATATGGGTGTAGATCCCCATTCGTTAGATAAGGCGATAACTCTGGTGTATAAAGAACTCGATAAATTGAAAAACAATAAGTTGGGGACAATACAACTGTCGAATGCAAAAAATCAGCTTGTAGGTCAACTGGCATTGAGCAGCGAATCGGGACTTGGCGAGTTGCTGGCAATGACGAGAGCTGCTTTCACTCAAGAAGGAATAGAGCCATTGTCGGAGACAATAAGAAGGATTAGAAATCTCAATTCTATTGATATATTGGATGTTGCAAATGAAATATTCAATAATGACAACCTTAATTTATTGATATATAAAGGTTTGTGATTTTTGTCAAAAAATATTCAAAAAAATAAATATTATATTTGATTTTAAAATATTTTTTTATAACTTTGAAGTCTCTCAAAACTAATACGTTATGCTAGTACGGAAAGACTCCAATAAATTGCCTGTTGTAGGAATCACCCAAGGTGACATCAATGGTATAGGTTATGAAATTATTTTAAAGACATTATGTGACAATCGCGTCCTTGAATCTTTTACTCCCATCATCTACGGACAGTCGAAGGTCTTTTCGTATTACAAGAAAAATTTCAATATGGAAGACATCTCATATGCCGTGATAAGAGATGCTCGTCAGGCTCAGGAGGGAAGGATAAACATTATAAATCATACCGATTCTGAACTGAAGATAGAGCCAGGAATCTCGACCGACATCGCCGGCAAAGCTTCTTTCGAGGCCTTGAAACTGGCTGTTAACGACTTGTATAAAAATAATATAGACGTATTAGTGACAGCTCCTGTCAACAAGAATAACATACAATCGGAACAATTTAATTTCTCGAGTCAAAAGAAATATATCAGCTCTTTCTGTCCTGAGTGTACACCGCTTATGTTGATGATTTGGAATAAATTACGTATTGGTAGTGTGACAAATCATATCTCTCTTAAAGAGGTGTCGGCTAGGATAACAAAAGATTTGATTGTTAGTAAGTTGGAAGTCTTTAATAGAACCCTGCAGCAAGATTTCAATATATCACATCCTCGTTTTGCTGTGATGGGCTTGAATCCTCATTCTGGTGACAGCGGGCTTTATGGCAGAGAGGAACTCGATATGATAATACCAGCCATAAATGAAGCTAGAGAAAAGGGAATACTGGTGTTCGGACCTTTCTCAGCTGATGGTTTCTTTGGCTCAGCAGCATGGTTGAAATATGACGGCGTTTTGTGTATGTATCACGACCAAGCGATGATTCCTTTTAAAACGCTGGCAGTAGACGGCGGCGTCAACTTTACAGCAGGACTCCCAATAATTAGAACTGCACCCGACCACGGAACAGGCTATGATATTGCAAATAAAAACGTTGCTGACCCCGACTCGTTCCGCCATGCAATATATCTCGCTATCGACGTGATGAAAAACAGACGTGATAATAGCATTTGATTGTCGTCTTTTTTTCATCAGCAGAAGATTTGTAATGCTATTTTTTAGTAAGTTTGCAGTATGATATATACTATAGAAAAAATAGCGTCGATAGTAGATGGGAATCTCTTGATGAAAGATTATAATAATCTTGTTGTCAAAGAGTTATTGTTTGATAGCCGATTGCTCATTTCAGCTGAAAATACTTTGTTCTTCTCTTTGAAATCGTCTCGTAATAATGGCGATAAATATATAGAAGATTTATATGACAAAGGCGTAAGAGCTTTTGTGGTGGAAGACTCTCCTTACATCAGAGATTTTTATGAGACCAAAAACGATGCAGCTTTCGTCGTAGTAGGTAGCACTTTGAAAGCTCTTCAAGATATCGCAACATATCATAGAACGAAATTTAATATTCCAATAATAGGCTTGACAGGTAGTAACGGTAAGACGATAGTCAAGGAATGGCTGTATCAGATTCTAAGCCCTGAAAAAGCTGTTGTTAGAAGCCCTAAAAGTTATAATTCTCAGATAGGTGTGCCTCTTTCAGTATGGCAACTGAATGAAACACATGAGATTGCTGTTTTTGAGGCTGGCGTCTCAAGAATGAATGAGATGCAAAACCTAAAGGAAATTATTCGACCTACTATCGGTGTTTTTACAAATATAGGTCAGGCTCATGGAAAGAATTTCGAGAATATTAATGTTAAAGTCGAGGAGAAACTGAAACTCTTTCATGATGTCGACACACTGATATATTGTTCTGATTATTATGAAATAAAAGAAGCTGTAGATAGATTGGGAATCAAAGCCTTTTCATGGAGCCGTAACGATAAAAACTCTGACGTGCAAATTTCTTTAATAGAAAAAGGTGAGGAAGAAACAGTAATATCAGCAGTCCTCAAAACTTCTCAGATTCTCAGATTCTCAGATTCTCAGATTCATAAAATAACAATTCCTTTTACTGATGACGCTTCTATTGAAAATGCGATACATTGTTGGATTACAGCTTTGATGCTTGGTGTCGCGGAAGAAGTGATAAAAAAGAAGATGTTGTATCTGAGTCCTATCGCGATGCGTATGGAGCTTAAGTCGGGAATCAACAACTGTGAGATTATCAACGATAGCTATAACTCTGATTTCAATTCACTTACGATAGCTCTCGATTTTATGAACCAGCAATATCACAATAAAGAACGCGTCGTTATCCTTTCGGATATTTTACAGAGTGAGTTGAAGGAAGAAGATTTATATGATAAGATTGCTCAACTTCTTAAGAATAAGGGCGTTGATATTTTAATAGGGATAGGAGAAGCTATAAGCAGACAGAAAGATAAATTCGATATTAAGAAGGTATTTTACAAGAATACCAGTGAGTTCTTATCGAAACATCATTGGGATTCTTTTCATAACTATCTGATTCTCTTGAAAGGAGCTCGCGACTTTGAGTTTGAGATGATTAGCAAGGTTTTACAGGAGAAAGCACATGAGACGATACTCGAGATAAACCTCAACAACCTTGTCAAGAATATGAACTACTATCGTTCTAAATTAAAGAACGACACTAAGTTGATGGTGATGGTGAAAGCCTTTGCTTACGGTAGCGGCAATTTTGAAGTCTCCAATGTCCTTGAGTTTCATCGTGCCGACTATCTTACGGTCGCCTATGCTGACGAAGGAGTGGAGTTGAGACGCAGAGGAATTAATCTTCCTATCATGGTTATGACACCGGAAATCAATACCTTTGAGACTATCATAAAGAACAATCTAGAGCCTGATATATATAGTTTTAGGTGTCTTGCACTGCTTGAGGACGCGATAGAGAAATTAGACGCTCCTTTAAGTTCGCCCATAGGGATTCATATTAAAGTCGACACTGGAATGCATCGCCTCGGTTTCCTCCCTGATGAGATAGACGAGCTGTTGACTAAGCTGAAAAACAATGATAAGATAGTTGTTAAAAGTGTCTATTCCCATCTTGCTGGCAGCGACAGTGATGCCTTTGACTATTTTACAAAGCAGCAGCTGGATAATTTCGAATCGATGAGCTCTAAGATTATCGCTGCTTTCCCATATAAGATTCTACGTCATATTCTAAACAGCGCTGGTATTAGTCGTTTCTTTGAATATCAATATGATATGGTAAGATTAGGCATCGGCGTTTATGGCATTCCTCCATGTGAAGAGGATAAAGGAAAACTGAAAACTGTTGTCTCGTTGAAGACGACGATAGTTCAGATTAAGGAATATGAGGTGGGTGAGACGATAGGTTACAGCCGACGCGGCCTTATTGATAAGAAGTCGAGGATTGGAGTCGTGCCTATTGGTTACGCCGACGGCCTGAGACGACAACTCGGCAATGGAGCTATATGTTTCTACGTCAACGGAAAACCAGCTCCTACAATAGGAAATGTTTGTATGGATATGTGTATGATTGACTTGACCGGAATAGATTGCAAGGAAAACGACACGGCTATTCTTTTTGATGAGAACTATCCTGTAGAACGAGTCGCTGATGTCTGTAACACAATACCTTATGAGATATTGACGAGCATATCTCAAAGAGTGAAACGTATTTATTTCCAAGAATAATATTTAGGCCTTTTGTAAGTTATACTTATGAAAATATTATTAACTTTGTAGCGATAACATTTTAAACAAAAACAAATAAACATACATAATGTCAGAGAATTTAGTCATTATACCGACCTATAACGAGAAGGAAAATATTGAAAGAATCATTAGGTATGTCTTTCAGATGCCTATGGCGTTCGATATCCTTGTGATAGAAGATAATAGCCCTGACGGAACGGCTAATATTGTCAAGAGATTGATGCAGGAATTCCCTGAACGCCTTTTCATTGAAGAAAGAAAAGGAAAGTTGGGTCTTGGTACAGCATATATTCATGGCTTTAAATGGGCTTTGGCTCGTGAATATAAGTATGTGTTCGAGATGGACGCCGACTTCTCTCACAATCCCGACGACCTTATCAAACTCCACGATGCTTGCGTCGAAGGAGCTGATGTTTCGGTGGGTTCTCGTTATATCACTGGTGTTAATGTCGTTAACTGGCCAATGGGTCGTGTCTTGATGTCGTATTATGCTTCGGCATACGTGCGTTTCGTGACTCGTATGAAGACCAGAGATACAACAGCTGGATTCGTATGTTATACAAGGAAAGTGCTGGAAACTATAGATTTAGACAAAATTAAATTTATCGGTTATGCCTTCCAAATAGAGATGAAATATACGGCATGGAAACTCGGTTTTAAAATTAAGGAAGTTCCTATCATATTTACCGACCGCGCAGAAGGTACGTCTAAAATGTCGAAAGGTATCTTCAAAGAAGCAATCTTCGGTGTTATCAATTTGAGATGGAGAGGAATGATTGGAAAAATTAAAGCTAAGAAAATATGAATTACATAATTAAAGATGCAACACTTGTCAATGAGGGAAGGTCTTTCTTGGCAAGTGTTGTTGTTTCAGGTGGCATTATTGAAAAGATTATTCCTGTTGATGGTCAACAGTCAGCAGCCAACAGTCAACAGATATATGATAACTATGAAGTCATAGATGCTAAAGGACTTTTGTTGTTACCAGGAGCTATCGATGATCAGGTGCATTTCCGCGAGCCTGGCTTAACTCATAAAGGCGACATAGCGTCAGAAAGCAGAGCAGCTGTGGCTGGCGGCGTGACTTCTTTCATGGATATGCCTAATACAGTGCCTAACACATTGACACAGCAACTCTTACAAGATAAGTACGATATAGCATCGAATAGTTCTATGGCGAATTATTCTTTCTATATGGGTGCTTCTAACGACAATATCGACGAAGTGTTGAAAACTAACCCTAAAGACGTCTGCGGTATAAAGGTGTTTATGGGTTCAAGCACTGGCAATATGTTGGTTAACAACAGTACAACATTGCAGCGTCTCTTTCAGGAAACTCCGTGTCTCATAGCAACACATTGTGAAGACGAAGATATAATTCGCAGAAACATGGAAATCTTTAAGGAGAAATATGGCGACGCAGCTCCTGCATCAGTGCATCCATTGATACGCAGCGCTGAGGCTTGCTATAAAACATCCTCACAGGCTGCTGAACTCGCAGCGAAATATGGAACTCATCTTCATATCTTACATCTCTCTACAGCAAAGGAAATCGGATTATTCTCAAACAATATCCCACTGAAAGATAAAAAGATAACAGCAGAGACCTGTCTCCACTATCTCTTGTTCGACGATAGAGACTATCAATCTAAAGGAAATTTCCTGAAATGTAATCCTGCCGTAAAAACAGAAAGCGATAAATTAGCACTGATTCAAGCTTGTATTGATAATCATATCGATATATTGGCTACTGACCATGCACCTCATACTTTTGAAGAAAAGAATAAACCTTATTTCTCAGCGCCTTCAGGTGGAACATCAATTCAACATCTTCTCTTAGGCGCTTTGGAACTCGCCAAGAATGGTGTCATGACGATAGAGAGAGTCGTGGAGCTGCTCTCGCATAATCCGGCTATTTTGTTTAAAATCAACAAGAGAGGCTTTGTCAGAGAAGGCTATTACGCCGACTTGGTTCTTATAAATCCAAACGCTGAGCATGTCGTCACCAACGCTGACGTTTATTACAAATGCGGCTGGACTGCTTACTCAGGAATGAAGTTGAGCAACAGCGTGACACATACTTTCGTCAATGGTGAGTTGGTATATCACAATGGCGTTTTCAAAGAAGATTACAGAGGTGAACGATTAACATTTAACAGATAAATTATGAAGAAGACAGCATTGTTCTTTTTGATGATGTTTGCGTTCTTTTCATGTTCAGAAAAGACAATAGTTGAAGAAGTTGTTGCCAAACATGAAGATGGAAGTAGGAAAGAGGTTCGTTATCATGAAGTTAATAAAGATGGAAGTAAGACTTGCGTAAGAGAGACTTGGTATTACGAAGAGGGAATGAAATATCTTGACGGGCCTATTGTCGATGGAAAAAGAAATGGAACTTTTGAGTCATATTATAAGTCGGGTGCTATAATGAGTCGCGGCGAATTTGTTGACGGTAAGAGAGTTGGCAAAGCTACTGCCTATCACGAGAACGGAAAAGTCAGATATGAAGGAGTCTACGAGAACGGCGTCGAACGCGGCATATGGAAGTTCTATGATGAAGAAGGTAATTTTATGTATGAAGTAAACAGAGACTGAGATGAAACTATCGGTTTTTTCTGATGAATACTATATGCAACAGGCACTTAATGAAGCTCTTAAAGCAGAAGAGAGCGACGAAGTGCCTGTTGGCGCTGTTATAGTGTGCAACGATAAGATAATCTCGAGAGCGCATAACCAGGTTGAGCAACTGAACGATGTTACAGCTCATGCCGAGATGCTGGCACTGACATCAGCCTTCAATACTATGGGAGCTAAATATCTGGACAACTGTACCTTATATGTTACCTTAGAACCTTGCGTGATGTGTGCAGGCGCTCTGGCGCATTCGCATATCAGCAGAGTGGTGTGGGCCTGCGACGATAAGAAAAACGGCTTTAGTAAACACGGCAATCTCCTTCATCCTAAGACAAAAACACAAAAAGGCATCCTCTATGATGAATGCCTTAAAGTGTTAAAGGATTTCTTTGAAAGAAAGAGATAACCTCATATCTTATTGTTTGTCATATTGCTGCACTTCTTCGTAGATGTATTCTAACTTAATTCCAGCCATTTTGAACATCTGTTCTGACTCCGCGCAGTCGTGGTATTTCCTTTGACAAACGACTCTCTCAATTCCGCAGTTTATTATCAACATTGCACATGTTCTGCATGGTGTCATTCTGCAATAGAGCGTGCTACCTTCTAAAGCGATGCCTCTGCGCGCTGCCTGTGCGATGGCGTTTTGTTCAGCGTGAACGGTCCTGACACAGTGTTGTGTTATACGTCCGTCTTCGTGAATCATCTTCTTGAAGAGGTGACCGACCTCATCGCAGTGGGGTAATCCTGTCGGAGCTCCTACATAACCTGTCACCAAAATCTGACGGTCTTTTACTATGACGCAGCCGCTGCGCCCTCTGTTACAGGTGGCTCTCTCAGCGACAGTGTCGGCAAGATTCATGAAATACTCGTCCCATGTAGGTCTCTTGTATTCTTGTTCTCCAATCTTATTTAGAACCTCTTCGACATTTTTGTGTAATTCCTCTATCGTTCCGTCATTCATAAAAGTATAATTGGCTTCTTTTATACAAGCAGCGATGTTTTGTTTGTTAGGATCGTCGGAGTTCATCTCGCGTTCTTCATTAGCGACGAAAGTCTCGAAACTGACAGAATCGGTTTCTGATTTTCTTTGCTTTATACGATCGTAACGAATCTTCTGGTCTGCATCTACGGCGAAGAGATAGAAGCTGCCTTTCGAACGGAGCGCGTTTACTTCGCCTATGGCACGTATGCTTTCGATGACGGCGTTCTTGCCTGTAGCAAAAGCTCTTTCATAAAGCTGCGTCGCAATATAACTTGGAGAATGCTTCGCTCTTAAGTCGTTGCCTACTTCTGTGAGAGTGTCGCGGTTTACTTCTAAACCTCTTTTCTTTATCTCTTCAGCTATGAAAGAACGAACAGAATAATGGACGTAGCCTTTCTCTTTCACGAGGTAATCTACGATGGTTCCTTTGCCTGCGCCTAATGTTCCTGTGATTCCTATGATGTTCATATTGTTAGTTTTGTTGTGAGCTTTGAGTTGTGAGCATTGAGTCAGGATTTTGCTCGTCGCTCATAACTCATTGCTGATTGCTTTCTTCTTTTATATCTTCAATCCATTGTTTTATGTCGATGGATTTATGTCTGCTTAATTCTTGAAATAATGTCTCTGGATTGTCGCTGACTATGATATTGTCGCGGTGTTCCTTACGTATGAAACCCTGACTTACGGCATGGTCTATGAAATTTATCAAACTGTCGTAATAATTCAGTGTGTTGTAAAGAGCGACTGGTTTGTCGGTGATACGTAATTGGTTTAAAACTTCAATCTCAAAAAGCTCGTCTAATGTTCCGAATCCTCCTGGCATGGCGATGAAGGCATCCGACTCATTAATTAATATTGTCTTTCTTTCCGACATCGAATCGACTTCCACCATCTTAGATATTCCGTCGTGACCAATCTCCATCTCGAGGATGAGGCTCGGCATCACGCCAACGACTTCTTTTCCTCTCTCTATCATCTTGTCGGCAATGACTTTCATAAGGCCGACATTTCCTCCGCCGTAATATAAAGTGCAGTCGTTTTGAGCGAGCACCTCTCCAAGTCGGGCGGCAGCCTCCTGATATCGGATGTCGTTACCCATGCTGCTTCCGCAAAAAACACATATCTTCATCAGTGTAAATGTTTAGATTGCAAAGATATAAAAAGTCAACAGACAACAGACAACAGTCAACAGATTTTTTTGAATCATTGTCGTGAGCTCCGAGTCATTTTCAATTTTCAATTTTCAATTTCTCAGTTTCTAAATTTGGGCGTTCCGGCTATCGCCGTCGGGCTTTCCGCTATATCTTTTTCCGCTTCGCTCCAAAAGGATGCCGCTCCAATCCCTAACGCATTAGAGGCGGAAGTGATTTTTTCAACTTTCAATTTTCAACTTTCAATTTCTACTATTTTCTTGAATACGTCAACTCCCGTATCAATGATTTCGTCTTCAAACTCATATCTCGGGCTGTGAAGAGGCTCGTGTTCCAGTCCGCATCCCAAACCGAATAGACAGATAGGACATATACTTCCGAATCGTCCGAAATCTTCCGACCAAGGGAAAGCGTCTTTTATCTTGTTGACCGACAGTTTCAACTCTTGAGCTGATTTTTCTACAACGTCGGTTTCCTCACTTGAATTAATTGTCGCTGCAAAAGCCTCGTGTATGCTGTATGAGAAATCTAAGTCCGACTCTTTGGCGGCGAACTCGCATAAAGCTATTGTGCTTTCCGTCAGGTTTTGTAACGACTTGTCGTTCTGACTTCTCAGCGTCATCCATATCTCAGCGTGACCTGGCGTAACTCCGAATGTCTCTTCGCCTATAACGACGTGTGTCACAGTGAGGATGGTGTGGTATTTATCTCTTCTAAGACTCTCATATTTCTTCTGAAAAGCATCTAATAATATCGTGATGAGTTGTTGCGGGTTGTTGCCTTTGTCAGGTTGCGAGGCATGCGATGTCTTCCCTTCGAAGATGAGTTTCAGTCCCTGCGATGCAGAGGCAAAGCATTCTTTCTTCAGCACTATCTGATGCTTGGCATATCCAGGAAGGTTATGCAATGCAAAGGCTACGTCAATTTTAAACTCTTTAAAAAGAGGATCGTCGAGGATTGCCTGTGCGCCCTCACCAGTCTCTTCGGCTGCTTGGAAGAGTAGTATCACATTGCCGCGCTCGGGACGCTCTTTAGAATAAGCCTTCGCCAGTCCGCATAAAATTGCAGCATGACCGTCATGACCGCAACGATGGGAATATTGTCTGTTGTCTGTTGTCTGTTGACAATTATTCATAGGAATATTCAAACCATCGATGTCGGCCCTCAGAAGAATGTTTTTTCCTTCGCTTTTTCCTTTGAAAACGACAAGTATTCCGTAACCTCCGATTTTTCTCAAATGAATGTCGGGATTTGTCTTCTCTATGAAACTATTCAAAATCTTATTCGTTTCTTTCTCCTGACCCGACAATTCGGCCTTATTATGTAATTTAAGTCTTAGTGATTCAAGTGCTTTCATCTTAAATAAATATAATGTCTTGACGTTCTCAAAAATATGAAAAAAATTCATGTGATAAAATAAGCCATCAAAAAAGAAAAGTATTATCTTTGTACTCTCAATTTGACGTCAATGAGTGTTTTATATCCTTTAAAGTTTAGTCCGGCATATTTTGAAAAAATATGGGGTGGACAGCATATTAAAACGATTCTCAATCAGGATTTTGGTGAATTGATGAATTGTGGTGAGGCTTGGTTGTTATCAGGACTCGAAGGTCAGAACAGTGTGGTTTGCAACGGCGATTTTGCCGGAGATGAAATAAATGATTTGATAGAGACCTTCATGGGTGACCTCGTGGGTGATGAGGTCTTCAACAAATACGGCGAACGTTTCCCGTTATTAATAAAGGTGATAGATCCTTTAGACAATCTCTCCATACAAGTGCATCCCGACGATGAGCTTGCTCAGAAGATAGGCCTCTACAATGGAAAGACCGAGATGTGGTATGTGATGCATGCCGACAAAGGAGCAAAGCTGGTTTCTGGCTTTAACAGAGATGTCACTCCGCAAGAGTTTGAACAAGCAATCATAGATAAGAATATAGAGGGAATGTTGAACTATGAAAACGTCAAGGACGACGATGTGTTCTTCATCCCAGCAAGAAAGATCCACGCTCTCGGAGCAGGTTGTATGGTGGCTGAGATTCAACAGACTAGCGATACCTCATATCGCGTTTACGACTGGGATAGAATAGACCGCTTCGGAATGCAGCGCCAGTTGCATATCGACGAAGCTCTCGCAACAATAAACTTCAAGAAAGAGGGAAGCGGCAAAGTCAGCTACGACAAAAAAACTAAAAACGCAACCGTCAATGTGGTGAGCTGCCCTTATTTCACAACAAACGTTATTAAATTAGACGGAGAAGCAGCCTTGAAAAAAGACTACTCGGAGTTGGACTCGTTCGTGATTCTGATGAGCGTCTCTGGTACTTTTTTCCTTTCATACGAAGGCGGAAACGAAATGGTTAAAGCTGGCGAATGTATCTTGGTACCTAATGTTGTCAATAAGGTGGAAATCATCGCCAACGAAGAATGTAAATTATTAGAAGTATATATTGTATAACTTTAATCAAATTAAACTATGAAAAAGACATTAGTATTGTTATTTTTGAGCGTGCTCTTCTTAGGCGCAAAAGCTCAGTCAGATTTGCCAAACGTAACACTTAAAAACTTAGACGGCGAAACAGTTAACGTCACAGAATTGAACAATGATGGAAAACCATTCGTGATGACATTCTGGGCTACATGGTGTGGACCATGCGTTAAAGAACACAACGCTTTGAGCGAAGTTTATGAAGATTGGCAAGAAGAAACAGGCGTTAAAATCTTTGCAGTCACTATCGACGACTCACGTTCAACACCACGTATCAAACCTTTCGTAGAAGGTAAAGGCTGGGAATTCGACGTATTACTCGATGTCAACAAAGACCTCGCGAGAGCTATGAACGTAAGCAATCCTCCTCACACTTTCTTATTCGACGGTAACGGTAAAATGGTTTATCAACACACAGGTTACTTTGAAGGTGCTGAAGAAGAACTTTATCAAGAAATCTTAAAACTTAACAAATAATTCTCGTACAAAATGAGACGTGTTTTATTATCATTAGCATTAGTATTGTGTGCCACAGCATTGTTTGCTCAAGTTGAGAATGCACAAGTAAACGGCAGTTTTCAAGTTGACGGACAATATTATCAAGTTGATGAAGCTATCGGCATCACACAAGAGGATATCAAAGGCAATAAATTCGGCATCAACGGCTTCGGTAAGATTAACTACTCATTGGGTAACTTCACAGCCGGTATCCGTTATGAAGCTTACTTGCCTCCAATGTCAGGTTTCGATACTAGATTGCAAGGCGTAGGTTTAGCTAACTATTATGCATCTTACGACAATGGAACAATAGGCATTACTATCGGTGACATCTACGACCAATTCGGTAATGGTTTTATCTTCAGAACATACGAAGAATGGTCACTCGGTTTCGATAACTCATTACGTGGTATGAGAGTTATTTATCGTCCAGCAGCAGGCGTTACCTTGAAAGCTGTCTATGGTAAACAAAGATTCTACTGGGCTTCATACGCTTCAACAGAAAACAGAGGCCTCGTTCGCGGTATCGACGGCGAATGGGATCTCAACCAAAGTTTTGAAGCAATGAACAACTCGAAATTCAGAGCTTCTGTAGGTGGTAGCTTCGTAAGCAAATACCAAAAGAACACCAACTCAACTTATAACATACCAGAAAACGTCGGCGCTTTCGACGGACGAGTTAACTTGGGTTACGGCCGTTTCGCTTTCACCACAGAATACGCTTATAAAATCAACGACCCTTCTGCATTTAACAACTACACATATCACGCAGGTCAAGCTATCTTGTCATCATTGTCATATTCTCAAAAAGGATTTGGCGCTATCTTACAAGTGAAACGCGTTGATAACATGAGTTTTAAATCAGACTATAAAGGTGTGAAAAACGATTTGGACATCAACTTCATCCCTCCAATCAACTATACTCACACTCACAGCCTCCCAGCGATTTACACATACGCTACACAGCCTCTCGGTGAAATGGCAATGCAGTTCCAAGTAAACTACACAATTCCTAAGAAAACCATCCTCGGTGGTAAATATGGAACAAAGATTACCTTAGACTTCAGCCAAGTTAATGACATCCAGAGAGATTATCTCGAAGAAGGTCAAGGAGATCCAACACATATCTCAGGTTATGACGGAACTCTCGGTTATACATCATCATTCTTCGCTGTCGGCGACCGTAAATTCTTCCACGATTTCAATATCGAAATTGAAAGACGTCTCAGCAAAAAATGGAAACTTATCGCTCAATACATCAACTTGTATTACGATATGGATGTTATTGAAAACCACCCAGGTGCTCCGGTTGTAAAAGCTAACATCGGTTTTGTTGACTTGTCATACAGAATCACAAGCAAACAAAGCATCCGTTTTGAGTTACAACATCTTTGGGACGACATCAACAAGAGTAATACTGCAGAAAGCGAAACAGTTGGTCATGAAGGTGTTTATAAGAAAAGAGGTAACTGGGCAGCTGCTTTAGTTGAATATTCAGTAGGTGCAAAATGGTTTGTCTCTCTCGGTGACAAATACAATTATGGCAATCCTATAGCAGGTAACCGCGATCATTATTACACAGCATCAGTTGGTTACATCCACGAGTCGACAAGAATAGTTCTTACCGGAGGTCGTCAGAGCGAAGGTATGGTTTGCGTCGGCGGTGTATGTCGCGTCGTTCCTGCTTCAAGCGGTGTTTCATTATCTATTACAACATCATTCTAAAAATTAAAAAGATGAAAAAGTTATCATTTATAATAGCAATGGCATTCCTCATGATGGGAGTGGTTGCATGTGATATTATAGAAGAACCTTACAAGAAAGAAAATAATGGCGGTGGTGGTGAAACTCCAGATCCAGAACAAGTTGTAAAACACGTTCTTTTGGAAGACTATACTGGTGTGCTTTGTATTAACTGTCCAGCAGCAGGTCAGCTAGCTCTTGATATTCAGGAAAGATATGACCATAAAGTTGTTGTTCTTGGCGTTCATGCAGGTGACATGGCAGCATTCCCACCTCTAGATTTTAGAACACCTGAAGGTGAAGAATGGTGGAGTTTCTTTAACTTCCAACATAACCCTGTTGGAACTGTCAATCGAAAAATTGTCAATGGCGGTTATGCCTTCGATTCTCCTTCATGGGAAGATGCAGTTGCAGAGGCTATTCAAGAGGAAGCAACAGTGGATATGAATGCTGAAGTGTCGTACAACGACGAAAATCGCGAGTTGAAAGTTGATGTTGTTTCTAAGTTCTTAACAGAGATGCCTGATACATACACTCTCACGGTATGTATTATGGAAGATAGCATCGTTGGAATGCAACAGGGTCAAAGTCCAAATTATGTCCATCGTCATGTTTTCCGCGGTACAATTGACAATAAAGCATGGGGCACAGTTCTTAACCAAACTGCTGTAGTTCCTGAAGAAGAATTCACTAATTCATACACAGCAACATTGAACGAAACTTTTAATGCTGACCAGTGCTACATCATA
Source organism: Bacteroidales bacterium (assembly GCA_045592965.1). GTDB lineage: Bacteria > Bacteroidota > Bacteroidia > Bacteroidales > F082 > Limimorpha. The sequence goes on from JAZNVS010000033.1 coordinate 41,193, forward strand.
GCTTACGTTGCAAATGAAGGTACAAAGGAAGTTCTTCAAGTTGTTGAGAAGAAGATTAAGTAATGGCTAAAGTCTAATGACTAAAGTCAAAAGAGAAGAGTTCCAATTGATTGGGACTCTTTTTTTGTTTATGTTTTTAGGTATCCAAAACAAAATTCAATAATTTGGCATTGACTCATTCTGTAGCTTGGCATTGATTTTTTCATTATGTTTGCAAGAAAAAATAGGAAATGAGAAAAGTAGTTATATTCGACCTTGATGGCACATTGCTCTATACGATAGAGGATCTTGCCGATAGTGTAAATTACGCCTTGAAATCATTTGGTTATGAGACAAAAACTCTTGAAGAAGTATTGTCTTACGTAGGCAACGGTGTTCGTCATCTGATGGAGTGCGCTGTGCCGAAAGGAATAAGTGAGAATGATTTTGAACAATGTTTTGCTTGTTTTAAGGAATACTATTCGCAGCATTGTTGCGATAAGACGCGTCCATATACAGACGCTGTTTATACCATGAAAAAGATAAAGCAGAAAGGCATTAAGATTGCCATCGTCTCCAATAAGTTTCAGAAAGCAGCCGAAGAGGTATGCGAACATTATTTCAAAGGACTCTACGATGTGGTGATAGGTGAGAGCGAGGAGTGCCGTCGTAAGCCGGCTCCTGATGGAATCAACAAGATTCTTAAGATGTATGATGCCGAACCAGAAGACGTTCTTTTCTTCGGCGACTCGGAAGTGGATATTCAGACGGCAGAAAACGCTGGAGTGTTCTGTGTGTCTGTCTTGTGGGGCTATCGCAGCAGAGAATTTCTTGATGAAAATGGTGCTAAATTATTCGTCAAATTCTTCAGCGATGTGGCCAGTCTGCTAGACTGATTTTTATTTTTATCAGCCTTGTAAATGGCTTGAAAAAATCAGTATCTTTGTCACATTAATTTTAATATTATTGTTAGTATGGAAACTTTTCTTCCAATCGTAATTGCGTTTATTTTTATCTTGGCGGTCATGGGTGTTGTTGCAGGTGTTAGTAATGATGCAACAAACTTTATGTCGGCAGCAGTAGGAACTAAATCAGCAACTTATAGAACTGTGACTATCATCGCCGCCTTAGGTATAGTAATAGGCTCTCTTATGAGTAACGGCATGATGGAGATAGCACGAAACGGAGTGTTGTCGCCGCAGTATTTCTTTGCTAACGAAATAATATATATATATTTGGCGGTGATGATTGCGAACCTGATTCTCCTCGATGTCTTCAACACTCTCGGTCTGCCGACTTCGACCTCAGTGTCGCTTGTGTTTGAATTGCTCGGAGCAACAGTCGCTATCGCAATGATAAAGATGCACAACGGAGATATAAACGTAGGTCTCGCCGAACTTATCAACACTGATAAAGCCCTGACAATGATAGTCGGTATTTTCCTCTCGGTGGCTATAGCTTTCATCTTCGGTATCATAGTACAATACATCACACGTTTGATATTCTCCTTCAATTACGAAAAAAATCTTAAATGGAAGATAGGTATCTTCAGCGGTTTGGCAACTACAGCTTTGGTTTATTTCATGCTCATCAAAGGCATGAAAGGAGCAGCCTTCATTACTGAAGAAGTTCACGCTTGGATAGACGAAAACACTTTGCTACTTCTTGCATTATGTTTCGTCTTTTTTTCTGTCCTTATGCAGATATTATATTTCCTCAAAGTTAACGTCTTGAAGCTAGTTGTTCTTATTGGAACATTCGCTCTCGCGATGGCGTTCGCCGGCAACGACTTGGTTAACTTCATCGGTGTGCCTCTCGCTGGCCTCGACACATATCTCGATGTTAGAAATAGCGGAGTGCCAATTGACGCTCTCACAATGGGCTCGCTCAATACCATGTCGGCAGCTAATACAATATATATCATCATAGCAGGTCTTATCATGGCAGTCACATTGCTGACATCAAAGAAAGCTAAGATCGTTTTGCAGACATCCCTCGACCTGTCGAAACAGAACGGTGGTAACGAGTCGTTCGGTTCGTCGGCTATCGCCCGCGGATTGGTTCGCTTCACAAATAATATGGTAAGCACAGTGGATAGCATCTTGCCAGCAAAAGTTAAGTCATGGATAGAAAAACGTTTCGATAACAGAGAGATGATTCTCGAAGAAAACGCTGCTTTCGACCTTATCAGAGGTCTCGTGAGTATAGTCCTCGCCTCAATGCTCATCGCTCTCGGAACATCATTGAAACTTCCTCTGTCAACGACTTACGTCACTTTCATGGTGACTATGGGTGCTTCCTTGGCGGACCGTGCCTGGTCAAGAGAGAGCGCGGTATATCGCGTGACAGGTATGTTCTCCGTCATCGGCGGCTGGTTCATCACAGCTATCGTCGCATTCTTGATATGCTTCGTGATAGCTATATTGTTCTATTATGGCGGCGTGGTGGCAATGCTCCTCATGATAGCTTTTGCTATATATATCATAATCAAAAACAGAGCTAAGACAAACAAAAACGAAGATAACGACAGCCTCTTTGAAAAAGCGATAAGTACCAACGATCAGGAAGTCATCTATCAGTCTCTCATCCAACATAACAAAGAAAGTATCAATACATTAGTTAATATCGCTAAAGATATTTATGTCAATACTGTGAACGCTTTCATCAAGGAAGACATCAAGACATTGAAAAAGGTGTCGAACGATTGCCGTGATGCAAAGGAAAAGATGAAGGCTCTTAAGAGAAAAGAAATCATGATTATGCGTCGCTTAGACGATAAAATGATGAATAAGAATACTTGGTTCCATCTCTCTTACAACTGCATAGAACAGGTGCTTTATTCTTTGCGAAGAGTGTGCGACCCTTGCAAGGAATATGTCGATAATAGTTTCACTCCATTAGACAAGAAATATCTCCCTGAAGTAGAGACCCTGAAGGAGAAAGTCTTATGGTCTATCGACGCAGCCGACATCACAGTGTTCTCTTCGGAATACAAAGATGTTGAAGCAGTGATGGAACGTATCAAGGTGAGAGAAGACGAACTCGTTGAGATGACTCACGAACAAATGAACAGAATACAGCACGATAAGGAAAATATCGACCTAGCCTTATTATATCTGAATATCATTCAAGAATCGTCGGAAATTGTGACAGAAATGAGACATCTCTTACGTAGCGAAGCGAAATTTAATGAATAGAAATAACTAATTGCAAAGTAATAGTAATAATTAAAAATGAAGAATTACAGAAATCTAACACTTTTGTTTTTGTCGATGATGCTTTTGTCGGACATCGCATTCTCACAAGAAAAAAAGTCATTTACAATCGACAAATTGTCGTTGGAAGGTCGAGCCGACTTCGACTATTTAGAAAAAGGAGAAAATTCATATTCAGGCATCGACGGAAAATATTTCAACTTCGAGATAAAAGGCAGTTTCCTCAACGACTTCTCCTATCGCGTACGCCAGAGAATAAATATGCACTACGGAAGCTCTAAGACCGACTTTATGATTCTCACCTATCAAGGTCATAAAAACTTCTCTGTCACAGCAGGTAAGATGCCTCTCGCTGTCGGCGGCTGGGAATACGATCTCGCTCCTATCGATGTGTATTACGCATCACAATTCTGGAAAACCTTCAATTGCTACGAGGTAGGAGGGCAAGTGGCATTCCATAGCAACGATAAAAAACACGACATTATTTTTCAAATAACAAACTCCACCTTCTACGAAAAAGATGAAGATGGAAATGATATATACGATCCATTTGCTGGAAAATACGCATACAACCTCTTATGGTACGGACGAATGGGATTCTTCAAGACGTCTTATTCTTTCAATATGATTGAACAGACCAAACATCATTACATTAATTATATAGCCTTAGGTAATATGTTCGATTTCGGCAAACTCGATTTCTATATCGACTTTATGAACCGTGGATTTTTCGGACAGAAAGATTTCTTACTCGGCGACTTCACTCTTATCGGAGAAGTGAAATATGCTTTTACCGATAAGTTTACTCTCGTGGCAAAAGCAGGTTACGACAGAAACAAGCATAGCTATTTTAAAGAGGTGGAAGAGAATGGAATTATGGTTCCACAGCCACAGGCTTACGACATGACTGTGACTCCAGGTGTTGAGTATACATTTGCAGGTTTAGGTTTTGAAGCTTATCCATATAAAGGAAACAAGAATGTGAGACTTCACGGATTCTTTGCTCTTAATGATTTAAATGAGCCAGCTGATGATATGCTTAATCCAAATTCATCGAATCTTGAACTTCAATTTAACTTAGGTGTCACTTGGAGAATTAACTTTGCAAAATAAAAACAATTAAATATTTGAGAAAATGAAAGGAATGAAATTTTTAGCTAAACGTCGTATTGAAGCATTGATTTTCTTAATCATCTTCTTTGGCTTTTTTGGCTTTTTGGGACACAAGATGGAATTGCCCAACATGATGAACACCATTATGAATACAGCTTATAAGCTCTTGTTGGATACCGTCTTCTACATCATGGCTATCACTGTAATATCGGGAGCTTTGGGTAACTTGCTCGTAGAATTTGGTGTTGTCCGATTGATTGAAGTCGTCCTTCGTCCTCTTATGAAGCCTCTATATAACCTCCCAGGTGTTGCTGCTCTCGGCGGCGTGATGACATTCTTATCAGATAATCCAGCCATCATCAGTCTTTCAAAAGACACTCACTTTGCACGTTATTTCAAGAAATACCAACTCATATCATTGACAAACTTCGGTACTGCTTTCGGTATGGGTCTCGTCGTGATTATGTTCATGATGGGTAAAGGTTATCTTCCAGCAGCTTTGGTCGGTTTGCTCGGCGCTGTCATTGGAAGTATAATATCGACTCGCCTGATGCAGCGTTTCATTTTGAAATCTAATCCTGAACTTGACGTTGAGATAAGTGATAAAGATGGTGATGAAGAAAAAATATCTTTCAAGTCGGAAGGTAGTGCTTTCTTACGTTTCTTGAATGCGATTCTCGATGGCGGTAAGTCGGGCGTTGAAATAGGCCTCGCCATCATTCCAGGTGTTCTTATCATTTCAACAGTCGTTATGATGCTCACATTCGGACCATCAGCAGACGGCGGTTATACAGGAGCAGCTTACGAAGGTATAGCTTTGTTGCCATACCTCGCCGGTAAGATAGACTTTATATTTAATTGGTTATTCGGTTTTGAAAACCCACAATTGGTTGCTTTCCCAATCACAGCTCTCGGTGCTGTTGGAGCAGCTCTCGGTCTGATTCCTCGTTTCATGGCAGAAGGTATCATCAACGGCAATGCTATCGCAGTTTTCACAGCAATGGGTATGTGCTGGAGCGGTTATCTCAGCACTCACACAGCAATGCTCGACTCACTCGGTTTCCGTAGTCTCACATCAAAAGCTATCTTGGCACATACTGTAGGCGGTCTCGTTGCAGGCG
>JAZNVS010000034.1:0-6465 GCA_045592965.1 Bacteroidales bacterium
CTCTACGTGAGTTTCGGATGTCTGTTGACTTCCGCAGGATTTAATATAACCATAACCAGTTTCTGGTCTTGTCGGCATCATACCTAATGTCAAGATAACATCACGATTTTCAGTAAATTCTAAAGAATTTTTGATAACTTCACGGAAAGCATTTACATCTAAAACTATATGGTCGGCAGGAGAAAATACGAGATTTGCTTCAGGATTTTTAGCATAAATCTTACGGCTCACATATTCTATACAAGGAGCGGTATTTCTCATGCAAGGCTCCAACAAAATCTGAGTTTCCGGAACACCAGGAAGTTGTTCTCTGACTATAGATTTATATTTTTCTGAAGTAACGATCCATACATTTTCAATAGGAATGACAGTATCAAAACGTCCGACTGTAAGTTGTATAAGAAATTTACCGATACCGAGCACATCGATAAACTGTTTAGGTTTTTCAGGCGTGCTCATAGGCCAAAAACGAGAGCCGACGCCGCCACCCATAATTATAAGATGATTATTGTTCATTTTTTTAAGTTTAGAGTGTAGAGTTTAGGGTGTAGAGTAGTTAATTGTTTTAAGTTTAATAGTTGAGAGTTTACCAGATTTCTCAATACACTAACAACTACTCTAAATATTACACTCTCAACACTACACTAATTGTACGATTTCCTTAGTACTGACAACAAGCGGGCTATCTCCTCTACTAATACATCTATACTAACTCGCTCGTCGGTCGAGATATACTTTAACTCTTCTGCAATTTCAAACTGACTTGATATTTCCATTAAAGAACCGTATGCTATTTCAACAAAATGCTTTTTATCTTTTATTGAAAAACGATTCACACCTTCTGCTATATTTGAAGTAATGGAAACGGAAGCCCTCCGCAACTGATTACACAACGCCATGTTTTCTTTAGGAGGAAATTGCTCTGATAAATAATATGTTCTTTTTACTAATTCTTTTGACTTCTGATAAACTATAAGTTTTCTATAATTAAATATACTCATAAACTTTGGTTTTATATTTAATACACTATTAACTTCTAACTAAACTCCTTAATCTATTATAAACTATCAATCAATCAACTATAATCTTTCAACTACTCTAAACTCTACACCTTACACTCTACACTAAAAAATTCTTTCCATCATCTGCCATTTCTCATCGGAGCGAGCGTCGGCACGGCAACCTTGAAACTGAGCCACGTAAGCTTCCCATTCAGCCTGACGAGGAAGAGTAGCGAGTCGAGCCATATCACGTTCCCAGTCGAAATCATCGACGGTGTCGCATATCATAAAAAGCAGATTATCTTTAATAAAAATCTGCATATCCAATATTCCTACTTCGCGTTGTCCCTCGATAATCTCAGGCCAAACATGAGAATGGACTTCCACATACTTCTCTATCAACTCAGCATCGTTGACGAGAGAAAGAGTTTGACAGTAACGTTTCATACTTTTAAAGTTTATAGTTTAATGTTTAGGGTGTAGAGTAGTTTAGAGTTTTAAGTTCAATAGTTGAAAGTTTATAATACACTATAAACTAAAATGTCTATAAACTATCAACTACTCTAAACACTACACTCTCAACTCTCAACTAATTAAAATCCTGATCTTCTAATTTTCAATTTAATTGCTTCCGGATGGTTGTCGCAGAAATTCTCTGCATCTTTCACAACGCAAGCCAAGTAACCGCCGCCGCCAGCACCTGGCATCTTCCATGCAAGTACATCGTCCATCGCAGAATATTTATTGATATATTCTTGTACACAACCTTGAATCATTGCGGGGAACATAGCCACTTGTGCGTTGAAAGAATCCTTATATGCTTTCGCAAACAATTCTAAATCAGTATTCATTATAGCGTACCAACAATCATCGGCAGCTTTGGCAAGAGTTTCAACTTTTGTCTTTGTAATATCCATCCCTTCAATCACAGAGCAACCTGGACGACGAGGATCCATCGGTATCATACACAGATGATTTTCCAACCAACACAATACATCCTCATCTTCACAAGTCTCGATTTTATCTGGCCAGAAGTGATTGTCATAATAATGGCGACACAAACCAGGAACACAGATACCTATTGCATCTTGAGCTCCGCTAATGATACCGTCTTCTCTTTCAGGATGATTTTCAAAGCAGAAAACCAAACGAGCTAATGTCTCTGGATCCATATTTGGAAGTTGGTAAGGCCAAATGCGTTTGATTATATTACGAGTTGAAGTACTTAATCCGCAACGCTCACGAATTTCAAAAGAAGGCTCTAAACTTATTGTTATCGCCCATCCTGGAGCATGGCAGCTTACATAAGGCTGATCGATCCATGTACCAGCTAAATCTAATCTTGTTGGAAGTTTACAAGGACTCTTTTTCAATTCGGTGCTACTACGAGCTTCAAGACCTTCGTGCGGGTCGCGTTCAAGAACTATATATTCTATGCCTCTTTCTTCGCAGACTTTACGTTTTGAGTCAGAGCCGCCATCGCTATTCACGACAAGAATATCAGGTTTTACAATATCCAAAGTAGGAATAAAATCCAAGATACCGCGACCGGAATTAATAAAAGCGTCTTTCACGTATCTGATACTCTTTACCATGAAAAGACGCTCCTGTTCCGAATAAACGGTCTTATGATTTTTATAATGTAATATAGTCTTGTCAGAACCTATACCTACATACAACTCACCATATTGAGCTGCTTGACGGAAGAACTCGACATGACCGCTATGAAGAAGGTCATAGCAACCTGAGACGAATACTTTTTTCATATCTATTTTAATTCTTCAAATACCACTTATATATTCTGTGAATACCTTCATCTATTTCTATCTTATGGTGCCAACCTAAATTATGCAGTTTAGTAACATCAGTAAGCTTTCTCATTGTACCGTCAGGTTTTGTAGAATCCCAACGAAGATCACCTTTAAAACCAATCTCCTTAACAATCATCTCAGCAGCTTGACGAATTGAAACCTCTTTACCTGTTCCAACATTGATATGACAATTGCGGATTTCATTTTGAGAGGAATCGTAGGTATCCTTAAAATCAATATTGAGAAGTACGTGAACACTTGCATCGGCCATCTCCTCACTCCACAAAAACTCACGCATAGGAGTTCCTGTTCCCCATAATGTTACAGCCTCAGGAGATATACCATACTTGGCAAGAACCTTTAAAATTTCTTCATCAGAATTATTTCCGTCGATTCCTTCAATAGGACGAAGATTCAAGTCCTTTCTAACCGATCTCCAATCATTTTCGTTAAGACATTTTGCGAGATGAATCTTACGAATCATAGCAGGAAGAACGTGGCTCTTTTCAAGATGAAAATTATCGTTAGGGCCATAAAGATTAGTAGGCATCACTGCGATATAGTTCGTTCCATATTGAATATTAAAACTCTCACACATTTTAAGACCTGCAATCTTAGCGATGGCATAAGGTTCATTCGTATATTCTAAAGTATCTGTCAACAAACAATCCTCTTTCATCGGCTGAGGAGCTTCACGAGGATAGATACAAGTACTACCCAGAAATAACAACTTCTTAACATTATGGCGAAAACTTTCACCTATGACATTTTGTTGTATCTGTAAGTTATTATATATGAAGTCTGCACGATAAATATTATTTGCCATGATACCGCCGACATGAGCAGCAGCAAGAACAACCGCTTCAGGTTTCTCCTCATCGAAGAACTTTTTAACAGCAGCAGCATCCAACAGATCCAGTTCCTGATGAGTCCTGCCGATTAAATTTATATAACCTCTTGACAACAGGTTATTCCATATAGCAGAACCCACCAAACCTTTATGACCGGCGATATATATTTTTGTATCTTTATTCATATCTGAGTTTTAAGATGAATTTTCTTCACGAACCTCATATCATGTTCAACCATGATGCGAACTAATTCTTCGAATGAAGTTTTACGAGGATTCCAACCAAGAAGCTGTTTTGCTTTTGTTGGATCACCGAGAAGCTGCTCTACTTCAGCAGGACGGAAGAAACGAGGATCAACAGCAACAAGTTCTTTCCCTGTTGCAATATCAATACCTTTCTCATCAACACCTTCACCTTCCCATCTCAAGTTAATACCCACTTCTTTGAATGCAAGAGTAGTGAATTCTCTAACTGTATGATATTCACCTGTTGCGATTACGAAATCTTCTGGTGTCTCATGTTGTAAGATTAGCCACATACATTCCACATAATCTTTAGCATAACCCCAGTCGCGAAGAGCATTTAAGTTACCGAGATACAATTTATCTTGAAAACCTTGAGCGATACGAGCTGCTGCCAAGGTAATCTTACGAGTTACGAAAGTCTCACCTCTACGCTCAGATTCATGATTGAAGAGGATGCCGTTAACAGCGAACATACCGTAACTTTCACGATAATTCTTTGTTATCCAGAATCCATATTGTTTAGCTACGCCGTAAGGAGAACGAGGATAGAAAGGAGTAGTCTCTTTCTGAGGAACCTCTTGTACCAAACCATAAAGCTCTGAAGTAGAAGCCTGATATATTCTTGTCTTCTTTTCCATACCGAGAATACGTACAGCCTCAAGAAGTCTCAAGACACCGATAGCATCAGCATCTGCCGTATATTCCGGAACATCGAAACTCACTTTAACGTGACTTTGAGCTGCCAAGTTATAAATCTCATCTGGATTTGTCTTACGCAGAATATTAATCAAAGAACTCGAATCTGTCATATCACCATAGTGAAGATTGACTAAACGCTTGTTGTGCATATCACGCACCCATTCATCTAAATAAAGATGCTCTATACGACCAGTATTAAACGAAGAAGAACGACGGATAACACCGTGTACCTCATAACCTTTTTCTAATAAAAACTCGGCCAAGAAAGAACCATCCTGACCAGTTATACCTGTAATTAAAGCTACTTTTTTCATATTAAATTCTCAACTATATTTTTAACAATATATCTCACATCATCATCAGTGACGCATGGTCCTGATGGAAGACATAATCCTTTTTTAAACAATTCTTCACTGACGCCATTGATGTATGCAGGATTATTTTTATAAACAGGTTGTTTATGCATTGGTTTCCAAAGAGGACGTGCCTCTATGCCAGCTTTGTCTAATGCTATACGCATAGCCTCGACATTATTATTAGGCTGACAGTCTGTTGTTAAAGTAGAAGCTGCGTGAGTTACGCTATGTTTTATTTTAACCCAAGGTTCGATGGTGATAGTATTTAGCCAATAGTTACTGTCGTAGTCTGAAGAAGGATTTTCTTGCAACTTAATTCCTTCAATATCTTTGAGTAACTCTCTATAAAGCTGACAAACATGCTGATGATGTTTAATATGCTCGTCAGCCACCGTCATCTGTCCGCGACCTATACCAGCACAGATATTCGACATTCTGTAGTTATAACCAATCTTTTCGTGTTGATAGTAAGGATAATTTTCACGAGCTTGAGTAGCATAGAACATGATCTCCTGTTTAGCAGCATCGTTTTCACATATCAAAGCACCGCCCCCAGAAGTCGTTATCATCTTGTTTCCATTAAAAGAAAGAATACCAAACTTACCGAAGGTTCCCAACATCTGTCCTTTATACTTAGAACCAAATGCATCAGCAGCATCTTCTATGATTGGGATATCGTAACGATTGGCGATTCCTGCTATCTCATCAATTTTATATGGCATTCCGTAAATTGAGACAGCTATTATGGCTTTTGGAGTTTTTCCTGTTTTTTCTATACGATCTTTTATTGCCTCTTCGAGAAGTTGAGGGTCCATGTTCCATGTCTCACGTTCAGAATCTATAAATATAGGAGTCGCTCCGAGATATGTTATAGGATTTGCGGATGCGCAGAATGTAAAACTTTGAGTTATAACTTCATCACTAGCTTTAACGCCACAAGCAACAAGAGCAAGATGAATGGCAGCAGTACCCGATGTCAAAGCAACAACTTTTCTATTCTCGCCTACATAATTTTCCAACTCTGTCTCAAAAGCATCAACATTAGGACCGAGAGGCACCACCCAATTGGTATCAAAAGCCTCCTGTATGAATTTCTGCTCGTTACCACTCATGTGAGCGAGACAGAGGTAAATGCGATTTTGTGACATGATTGTTTAATTTACAATTTACAGTGTACAATTAACAATTATTTTTTGCACACGTGAATTAGACTTAATATTTGCAGGTTAAAATATAATTTCTATCTTTATATTCTTTTCAAAATTTCTTCAGGACAAAATCCCAGTTTGATGACAGTACATAATCCTCTTCCCATATCTTTCACAGAAGCTCCCAAGAGCCATACTTCATCATCTATAATAAGATAACGGTCATGGATAGCCTTAGAAAATTGAGTTACGACAATACGTCTGCATTGCTGTTCATGTTTCTGAAGGTCGAGTTGTAGTTTGTAGTTGAATCGGGTATATATATCACAATTCACGCCATCGGCACGTTTATCC
>JAZNVS010000035.1:0-39097 GCA_045592965.1 Bacteroidales bacterium
ATCAAAGGATTGCTGACATCTGTTGTCTTGCCGTAAGAGATGAGGCGGCCTGACAGATCTTCCAATGAATAGACTGTTCCGTCAGGAGTCTTGATGTTGGCTGTCTTAATATCTTTTAAGACAGGATAATATTTCTGTTGAAGGTCGGCACGAAGATAAAGCTTGCTGTTTTGTGCCAATGTCATAATAGGCTGACCTGCTTCGACGTAAGAGTTGTTAGGAACCAAGATGTCTTTTATCGAACCTGAGATTGAAGCTCTGTGGAGAGTCTTTCCTTCAGGATAGTTTTGAAGCATGTTCTCATATTGTTTCTTTGCCTTGAGATATTCTGTCTCAGCGTCTAACAATTCGCTCTCTGAGATGATTTTGTCATCGGCGAGAGATTGCTTACGTTCGTATTCTGCTTTTGCTTTGTTATATTCAGCTTCTATTTCCTGACGACGTACTGCGAGGCTGCCGTCAGCCATATTGTCGTTGTCAATGCTGAATAAGATTTGTCCCGATTTTACTTCCAAGCCTGGCACGATGTCTTTGTTTTCAAAAGAGACGATGCCGCTGGTAGTAGCAGTCAAAATCTTTTCACCTTCTTGTGAAGGAACGATCTGAGCCGATGTTCTTATGATTTGATATAAAGGTTCTGAAACAGTTTCCACCACTTCAAAGTCGATTTTGTTCTGTTGTGCGACGGTGAAAGTTATGGCGTCGTCGCCGTGGTCGTGGCTATGACTTTGACTATGGCTATGACTATGGCTATGGCTATGAGCTGAATGATCGTGCTCATGCTCATGCTGATGGCTGACAGCTGATGGCTGATGGCTATGATCGTGATTATGTGAACAGCTTTCACTATGTTCATGTTGATGATTGTGCTGATGGCTATTAGCTGATTGCTGATTGCTATTGTTGCAGGAAATCAATCCTATGGCGATACAAATAATTACAAATAATTTTTTCATTTTTATGATTTGTTGATTAATTTTTACGAAACATTTATTTTACATCTACATTGAGCGTTAGGGATTGAAGCGGCATCCTTTGCGAGCGGGATTCTGGAACGGGGAGCGGGGCACAGAGCCTGTCGAAGTGACTGTCGTTTCGACGAGCTCAACGACCAGAAGTAGCGCGAGCAAAGATATAGCGGAAAGCCCGACGGCGTAGCCGGAACGCCCACATTAATTCATAATTCATAATTCATAATGTATAATGCATAATGAAGAATTTATAATTAGGAAGGTGGGAGATAAATAGAATTTTTGCGAGTATAATTGAACAAGGAAATAAAATAATTGTTGATTGCAACTGTAATTGTGAATTAAATTTTGTATCTTTGCAAGCGAATTGTGCATTATGAATTATGCATTATAAATTGTTCATTGACATGGGGTTGACTGGTTTTGACAGCTTGTAGAATGGTCATGTAAGCATGCTGAGCCGTGCAGTGAAGCTCATAAATCTTAGCTGCGAAAAATTAATTGGCGAAAATAACTACGCTCTCGCTGCTTGATCGAAGAACAGTAGATCGTTGCTTAATTCGTCCACAAGGTGGATGAACGGGACATCTCGCGGATGGACTTTCCTGATTCCGGTCCGGGTACGAGGTGCTCATCAATTTCGGGATAGCGATGCGGAAGCTCTGGCCGTATAGCGAAGTTTAGGAGATAAGGTCATGTTTAGGGTGTTTGTTTCCTTGCATGATTCGAAAAACAACAACAAAATAAGCATGTAGAAAGCATGGGTGTTCCTTGTTTGGACGAGGGTTCGACTCCCTCCAGCTCCACCACTTATTCATTGGCTGAAGTAAAAAAGCACTGATAAAAATAATATCAGTGCTTTTTTGTTTGCTGATGTGTGCTTTTACAACTAATTATATTCTATTATATATGTTATATCCTATCAGCGGTATAGATGGTATTACAATAATAAAGAATAGTCCATACGAAGGGTAAAAGATAAAGCCTAATCCTATAAAGATTATGAGTGATATGATAGAGAATAGAGTTACATTATAACCTTGATCCTCGGCAAATACTGGTAAGGCTATAGGAAGTAATATCAACAAACAAAATATTAATTCGAATCTCATACAATTCCAAAGTTTATCCCAAAAGGTTCTTCTTATGCTTATAGAATCGATAATCTCATTTATTTCTGCTAAGTCCTTATCATTTTCATAAGTAAATAGCATGCAATAAGGCTCGCTAGTGTAGAATGTATATGTCAATATTTTGGATTTCCCTTTATTATAATATTTATAAACGTAGTCTTCGTCTAAACGATAAAACTTATCTTCTTCAGTTTTTAATAACTTAGCATCTGTTAATTTGAAGCATAATGTATCCATTTTATCCATTACTTTTAATGGGCTGAAGTCATGGACTTCAAGAGTCGCGAGTAAAAAGATATTGCCATTGTTTTTATTCTCAGCATTTATTATCAAAGATTTACTTTCCTTTGTTACGTAATTGTCAGGAAGTTCAATAGATATTTTTTTTGAGATGTCAATTTTGTTCTTGTTTTGAGAATAAGATGTCTCGTTTTGTAAGAACAATAGGCATAAAGCCGTTAAGACAGTAATTAAACCTTTTCTTTTCATAATTCTATAACTTTAGTATTTAATAAATATTCGTTTAAATTAACGTGAGTTTGATGTGGAATAATTCGTTAAAAATGAATAATATAACGGTATCCTTTGTATCTTTAAAGTGCTATAATAAGAACAAAACGTTATGTTATCCGACAGCAAATTTATTGAATTTTTTTATATGGCAGACGACTTCTACAATTTTTTTAATGAAATAGTTAAATAACATTCAATCGAAGATGGCAGAAAGCATAGGAACAAGCTTCATGATGTCTCAATAACAGCTCTTACATTTCTGCCTCCATATCGGTTGTAATATTCTACCCCATGAATGTTGTTGCCAAAACGAATGCCATAAGTGTAGTTGGTGCTACTCTCGTATGGTGTTGAACTCCAGTAGTAACCATAATTCTTTACATCGTAACATGACGACTCGTAGAAATAACCTCCAGCAGGCAAGAAGATGCTGTTGCCGTTGCTTCCCGTCACTTTATAACCAGACGTTCCATCTTGAATAGTCCATTCCCACAAGCAGTGATCTAACAGCTCTCTCTGTTCGCTGTCAGTAGGAATGCGCCATCCGCCGCCCCATTCTTTAGCAGCTACGTCGTACTGTATGTTGCCTGATATGTCGCTTACATCCTCACCATGAGTAATGCTGTTCCCTGAGTTATAAACATCCTTGACCTCAGACTCGCCCCATGCATAATAGTTGCCGTATTCATAAGGGGCTGTTGCGCCAACATTATACGCAGCCCATTTTAATCCACTGGGCAGACCAAGATCGACATACTCATAACCGTTGACGCCTGGCTTGGTGGAAAAAGCTTTTTCTTCTCCGTAAGCTGTGTCTTTCTCATTGCTAACGTATGCTCTTACGTAATATATGGTGTTTTCGCTGAGCCCCGTTACGGTGTATGTGTAATCGCCGATTTCATTTCCGTTGTTGGAAACATTGTCGTCGATTGTAGGACTCGGCTTAACGCCCCAACAAAAGCCTCGTGCAATGATAAAGTCACCGCTTCCCGTAGAAAGTACGCTGCCGTTGAATACAGCCGAGGAGGTGGTAATGTTCTTAACCTCGTTTGTGGTGACATCGGGCTTCATCTCCGTCATGAAGTCAAAGACCTTGCTGTTGATAGTGCCGTAACCGTGGTCGTACTCAAATCGGTAATAATATTTTGTATTCTCAACCAAATCTCTTACCTCCGCTATTATACAGCCGTTTTCAATAATGCAGTCGTATACTTTGAAATCAAACAAGTCTTCTCTGCCAGAGATGTGAATCTTTACACCCTTTATTTCAATAGGGAAGTGATATTCAACGCTGAGTTTGATATAATCCCAACCTACTTCTATATTCTCGTTGAACAATTCGACAGGTGTGGGTTCTATTATGTCGTCTCTTCTACATCCCGTAAAAATAAGAATGGTTATAGTTGATAATATTAAAAATATTTTTCTCATAATTGTTGGATTATGTGTTAGCTGGAACTATCATTTCTTAATCCTTGACAAATTTCTTTGTAATCACAGTTTCAGCTGTTTCTATTCTGACGAAATAAATTCCAGGTTTTAGATTGACAGTGCTGATGACCATCTGCTCAGATGCGACTCTCTCAACCATTATCTCTTGACCGTTGACATCGTAAACTATAACTTTCTCTATATTTGTCACGGCGTCGATGTGAAGATTTACGTCAACGGGATTTGGATAAATCTCGAAAGATGATGTCAACTCTTCGATGCTTTCGCCTAATGTCTTGATACATACTTCTTCGGAGTGTTCTGTCTCTGTTTCGTTGCGTAATGCCGTTACGGTAAAGCAATATTCGGTGTCGTATTCCAGGCCTTCCACTATGCATATCGGCTCGTTGATGTTTGTTAGCAATGTGCCGTTTTTATAGACGTTATAACTCATAGCGTTTTCTACGATGCTCCACGACAATGATATAGACGATGTGCTCATGGCTATTGCCGTGACGTTTACAGGTGCTGTGATAGGAAGGTCTAATGTAGAGGCGCAGGCTTCTTCCGATGCTTCTGTCTCAGTGATGTTGCGGACGGCAGTGACGGTAAAGCAATATTCGGTGTAATGGTTCAGACCTTCTACAATGCAAGAGTTCTCGTTGATATTCATATATAGTTCATCGCCGTTATAGACGTTATAACTCAATGCGTTTTCTACCGTATTCCAGTTAAGAGATATTGAAGATATTCCTTCGGCAGCGGCAACCAAGTTGGTAGGTGTAGATATGCTGAGGTCTATTGTTCTTGCGCATGCTTCGTCTGACTTTGTCGTTTCGGTGACGTTACGGACGGCTGTCACGCTATAGCAGTGTTCTGTATAAGGGCCTAAGTCGTTGACGGTATAGGAATTTGAGCTGACGTTTCCAATAAGGTTGTCGCCTTCATAAATGTTATAGCTCAGTGCGTTTTCCACAGCGTTCCATGTCAATGAGATAGAGGATGTGCTTTCCGCTGTGGCGACACAATTTAATGGAGTTGTTATCGGAAGATCGAAGGTTGTGGCGCAGGCTTCGTATGAATGTACGGTTTCAGTGCCGTTGTGTACAGAAGTGACAGTGAAACAATAATCAGTATAATAATTCAAGTCTTCTACCATATATGAATTATCTTCAGTATATGCTATAAGCTCGTCTCCCTCATAAATATTATATCCTAATGCGTATGTCGCATGATTCCAAGACAACATGACTGATGATGTGCTCTGAACTGTTGCTGTTAGGTTTGTAGGAGCGTTGAAATTGACGAAGTTGGCTGTCAGTTCTCTGTCGGCATTGGCGATAAAGGTATATTCTTTATCGGTTGAGATAACTTCATTGTCTTCTATCCATTCTAAAAACAGGCGTCCGCTGTTAGCTATAGCCTTAAGCGTTACTTCCGCACCAATATCGTAGTTGCCAGTACCTTCAACAATGCCATAATTTGGGTTGTTGACATTGGCGTTAATTGTATAATAGAAACCAGCTACTATCTCATGCTCGTTCCATGGAGCAGCGGATTGATATAATTCCAAAGATTGCTCCGGCACTTGTATAACCAAGTTGTCACAAGATTGAAAGGCTGTTGCTTCCGCTTCTGGAACATCCTCAGCATAACATCTTATGACTAAATTGTTGCAAGCTCTGAATGCATATCCGCCAATAGATGATATACTATTAGGTAACACAATGTTTGCTAAATTATTACAGCCACGAAAAGCATACTTCTCAATAGAAGTAACTGAATTCGGGAGTTCTATGCTCGTCAAAGCATCACAATCACTGAAAGCACTATAACCAATTGATGTAACAGTATTCGGTATAACGGTATTCTTACAACCGAATATCAATTTGTTTGTTGCCGTTTCAATTATGGCATTGCAATTGTCTCTGCTGTCATATGCCGGATTACCAGATTCCACAACTATATTAGTTAGCTTGTCGCAACTTGAAAAAGAAGGATAACTTGATTCTGAAGATACCTGAATAGTAGTGACGCTACTTGGTATTACAATACTAACCAAGTTATCACAATTATCGAATGCACCTAATCCGATATAAGTAAGGCTGTTTGGTAAATCTATGTCTGCGAGATTTGTACAATCGCTAAAAGCGAATTTGCCGATTGAAGTAAGGCTGTTCGGTAAGTCTATGTTTGTTAGACTCGTACAATCGGAAAAAGCCCCATACGGAATAGATTCAAGCTGAGAGTTTTCAGCAATGATAAAATTAGTTAGATTCGAACAATCATTAAAAGCAGCAGCTCCAATGGAAACAACAGAACTTGGCAAATTAAATTCAACAAGTCCCCTGCACGAGGAGAACGCATAACTCCCAATAGAAGTGACGCTGTTAGGAATCTCTATGTTTGTTAAATTCATACATCCTGAGAAAGCACTTCTTTTTATGGTTGTTACGTCATACACATTGCCGTTTATACTGACGCTGGATGGTATTGTTATTGATGTTGGCTCTGTTGGTTCCGTTTCACATTCTACATCGCAAGCATCACTCATAGGATTTAGAATAAATTTCAAACTATATCCTTCATATTCATTCACTGTTAAATACTCTCCGTAATGATATGGATGTATTTTGGTAATGACACAATCTCGCAAATAAAAATCACCTTTATAAAGTTCTATAGATTCTTCAGGAACCTGTATCTGTAAACCATCTGTTGAAAAGTAGGGATCAAAAGGTTGGCCTAAAAAATCCGGAACAGATGTAGCATAAAATCTTATCGACAATAGGTTGTTGCAGGCATCAAAAGCATACATTCCAATACGATTTACGCTACTCGGTATATCTACATAGATTAAATTATCACATCCACCAAAAGCATACTCCTCAATGGAAGTGATAGTATTTGGAATAATGGTATTTTGGCATCCAACTACCAATTTGTTTGTAGCTGTCTCAATTATGGCATTACAATAATTTCTACTATCATAAACAGTATTGCCATCTTGAACTGTCAGACTTGCTATACTATGACAATAGTGAAAAGCAGACTTCTTAATACAGACCACACTGCTTGGGATATCTATACCAGTCAAAGATTCACACCTATAGAAAGCATATTCCCCAATGGTGTCCAATTGGGAGTTTTCTTCAAATACAACTTCAGATAAAACACTACAATATCCAAAAGCCCAATCTCCTATTGTCGTAACGGAATTAGGTATATTAATATTCGTTAAATCATTATGTTCTTGATACACGCTATTTCCGTGAAATGCTTTTACTCCAATAGATGCAACAGTATTAGGTATAACGGTGTTTTTGCATCCAGTTATTAATGTGTTTGTGGCTGATTCTATTATTGCGTTGCAATCGTTTCTGCTATCATAATATTGATTTCCTTCTTCTACTGTTATAGTTTCCAAATTAGCACATCCACTAAAAGGATTAATTCCCATAGAAATAACACTGTTTGGTATCTCTATGTTGGTAAGAGGACATTGTTGAAATGCATCTTCACCAATATGAGTGACACCACTGGGTATTTCAAAGTTTGTCAATTCACTGCATTGGTTAAAAGCTCTCTCTTCAATAATAACAAGTTGCGAATCACTTTCAAATAATATGGTTGTTAAATAAAATTGCCAAGCAAAAGCATTCTCTCCAATAGATGTTACCGTATATTCATTTCCTCCTATTACTGCTGATGATGGAATCGTTATTGAGGTAACATAAGATTGTATGTCATCTTTGTACACCTCACATTCGTTAGGGTTTATGTTTGTTATCTTAAACCTCAAGGAATAGTTTCCATAATCAATTATAGACTCGTCTCCTACACTTTGTGCATTCAACATCAAATTAGACATTAATAATGCAATGATAAGTAAATGCTTTTTCATGATATGATTTTTTTTTGATTGCAACAAAAATAATTAGTTTCATTCTAAAATCCAAAATAAATTTCTATATTATTTTTAAACCTCAGAAATGTGTCCCTGAATTCCAGAATTACTCTGTGACTCAGAGCCTCAGAGAGCCGATGACTTCTAATGCCTCAATCGATCTTTCTATCAACTCTTTCTGCTTGTTAATGGATTCGACGATGTCGGAGAATCTCTGTTTCTTCGCGTCATCACTTTCTTCAAATCCTATAGAATCGCCGAACATCTCATGAAATATGGAGTGGGAGAGCTGCTCGTATTCTTTCAACTGCTGTCTCTTCTTTTCAATTATTATTGAAATATATTCTTTGATTTCAGTTTCGACGACACCTTTCATATTACATAAACTTGGTCTTGAATTCAAACATGGCTTCACAAATCTCTGTCTCTAATAATGTTATTCTTCCGAATATTTCTTCGCAGCTTTCATAAGCAGTCTTGTCACGTTCTGTTTCTTCTGCGATGGTAATATGGTTTTTGATATCGTCAGAGGTCATGGCGTTGCTCCTTATTAGATTTTAGACAATAAAAAAGTGCGAAACAATCTTACTCGTTATTCTGGGGCATCGCCAAACGCCCGCGACCACGCAAATAAGAAAGTCCGCACATGGTGCGAAGCCTTACTTAGTGCAGCGGTGGTCATTCATTTTAATTTGGCGATTTTCAGAATATCACTCGCAATAAGCAAACACTTACTTCAATATGTCTATTTCAAACCTTTTATATCATTAAAATTATGTTTTGTTTATCTGCGACAAAGTTAATTATTTTACGATAAATCATAAACAAAAATCAACGATTTTTTTTTCAATAAAGCATAATGGCGTATGTACGGAACTTTCTCTAAATTGTTATTTAATTTGTTACAAAAATACAACAGTCTTTGTCGCTATGTCAAGTCTATAAGAAAGAAAAATTTCGATTTTAACTATTTTTAACGTAATCTTAATGAAAGTATGAATATTATATTAATAGGTATTAAGAAAAGTAGATAGTTGTCAAAAAAAAAATAGACTTTAGTCATTCGACTTTAGACTTTTATTATCTTTGTATTATTATTTAACTTATTATAACTATGAGAAAAACATTTACATTTATTATTATGTGTATGATTGCGATGGTGTCGCTTAATGCACAAACTGTCAATAATTTATATGTATCACCAACAGGATGGGCGATGTGGGACGAACTAGACAATGCTTCATCGTATCAAGTTTATCTCGATGGTGAATTGGTCGCAGAAGAACTGACAACTTTGTTTTATCAACATGAAAACATCGTTGACGAACAACAATATACAACTACTGTTGTGCCAGTCTTCGCTAATGGCTCAGGTGAAGGTTCCGATTATGTTTGGACAAAGAAAAATTGCGACTTATATGCAGGGACCGAAAGTTTTATTGCTGGTATGATCAATAATGTTGGAGTGCTTCGCTGGACATTGCCTGCAGTATATAAAGATGCCGAAAATTCTAAAGATGGTAATTGGCTTCATTACGACAATGGTATATATAACGAACACATGGGACTTACCTTCGACGGCGTTAACTTCGAGACTTTCCGATGGGGTATCATGTTCCCGGCTTCCGACATGGCGCAATATGCAAATCAGAATATCACAAAGGTTTCATTATACGATTGCGAGGCTTTCAACGGTGAGGTGTTCATTTATGAAGGTGGTTCGAGCGAACCTGGAACGTTGTTGTACAGCCAGGAATTTACGACTACAGGCTCTGGAGCATATTTAGAAGTGGAACTGAACACTGCTGTGGAAGTCAGCGGCAACCAGAATGTATGGGTTGTATTGACAAACCATACGGGTAACCAAATTGCTGCTGGTTGCGTCGATCAAGGTAATCCTAACGGCCGCTGGATCTATTACGACGGATTCGGATGGTTGGATAATATGATGGTCTCTATGCCTCCTTTCACCTGGATGATACGCGCATACATAACTGATGAAGAAATCATAGATCCTGTGATAACAGAAACCCTCGGCGCGATATTATACCGCAACGGGGAACTTATCTCCGAACTTATTACAGAAGAATCATACATTGACGCAGAAGCCAAAGACGGTGACGAATATTCCTTGAGAGTTGTCTATGGCGGCGAGTTGGATTCAGTACACTACGCGATGTCGTGCCCGGAAATAGCAGTGATTCATGGTGTCTCAGTGGATGAGAATGACGAAAACGACGTTATGATTTATCCGAATCCGACTAATGGAAAATTGAATGTTGAGATTGAAGGAATGAAACAAATAACAATCATCAATAACTTAGGTCAGGTCGTTTGTGACAATAAGGTCGATGGTGACAATACAATCATCAACGTTTCACAATACAAAGATGGAGTTTATTTAGTTCGCATCACAACAGAAAACGGCATTATAACAAAACGTATTAGCATTGCTAAATAAGAAATAATTCTTATCTTTGTCAATTGCAAACGGCTCCGTAGTTCAACGGATAGAATAAAGGATTCCGGTTCCTTAGATCTGGGTTCGATTCCCAGCGGGGTTGCTGATTATTTATTGTAATTCGCTAAAGTGTTAATGGAAGAAATAGGTTGTAATTAGTTGCGACCTGTTTTTTTATTTATATACGAGAATAGTAAATGTTGAGAGATTTTTTTAGATGTTGTGAGAAAAATAGTTTGATGAAAAATATTGACAGAAATATTTTACGGATGTAATTGCTTGATTTTTATTGATTAAAAAATATTTAATTTTTTTTTGAAAAAAGTGTTGTGTGTTTGAAATAATTTTGTACCTTTGCACTCGCAAAACACAAGGAAACAGGTTCTTGAACTTAATGGAAGCTTAGCTCAGTTGGTTTAGAGCGCCTGCCTTACAAGCAGGAGGTCACTGGTTCGACCCCAGTAGTTTCCACAAAAGAAGACTCGCGATGAGCGAGTTTTTTTTGTTTTATAGCATTTATTCATTTCTTACTTATAATACATTTCAAACAAAAAACGGGTAGAATCAAATTCCACCCGTTTTGTTATTGTAATATCAGAGTTTTATTCTTCTGTGATGTTTGGCAATTCCAAACCTAAGTTCTTCTTAGCATCGACTCTCTTTAAGATAACTCCGATGATGAGAGCTGCAATGCCTAAACATGCCAACATAACTAAAGCCCATGTGTAGTTTTGTTCTACAGGATTTGTCACTCCAGGATTTGTCTTATCCAAAATTTTACCGATTAACATTGGGAATAACCATAATCCGATGTTTTGAATCCAGAATATTAATGAATATGCTGAACCGATAACTTTAGCGTCAACCAATTTTGGAACGCTTGGCCATAATGCTGCAGGTACTAATGAGAAAGATGCACCTAATACTAAAATTGTCACGTATGCAACGATGATACCGCCGACTGCTTGTCCTTTAAACATAGGTAAAATGAAAGCGAAGGTGAGGTGGCAAACGATGAGCAATAATGAACCAATCATCAACATTGAAGCTGCTTTTCCTTTGTGGTCAACATAGTTGCCGAGGATAGGAGTGATGGCGACTGCTAACAATGGGAATACTGCGAATACTGATGCAGCAGAACCACGCATGTAACCCATATAGCAATAAACTATCAAAGCAACGATAGCGAGTGCCATTAAACCATATTTCATGCCTTTGTTCTTTGAGAAATTGCTTGCGAATGAACCTGCTGCAACAACCAACATAATTACGTATTGGATAATTGTAACTGCGTTAGATGCCCAGAACTCTGTTGGTTCTGTGAATGTGAGGTTGCATTGCAACATGTTGACAGCATATTTTTGGAATGGGAAGATTGCTGAATAATAAAGAACGCAGAGGAGAGCAACCAACCAGAATCCCCAGCTTGATAAAATCTTGCCGATGTCGCTGACTTTGAATGGGTCGTCTTTTTCTTCTGCTTCACCTGTCTGTGCATCTAATTTCTTATCCATGAAGAAGTAAACGATGAACATGATAAGAGCGATACATAACAATACAACGCCGAAAGCTACTGAACGAGAGACGTCAACTTTGTCGCCCAAGTTAGCGAACATAGGGGAGAAGATCATACATGTAGCGACGCCGAGACGTGCCAATGCCATTTCTGAACCCATTGCCAAAGCCATTTCACGACCTTTGAACCATTTTACGATACCGCGGGAAACGGTGATACCAGCCATCTCAACGCCGCAGCCGAAAATCATAAAGCCTATAGCTGCAACCTTTGCTGAAGCAGGCATGCCTCTGTAGAATGGTGAAACGCCTAATTCGTCAAATAATGGAATGTAGTTGAGGTTTTCTGTGAACCATCTTTCCAATCCACTGCCAATGAAACTGCTTGATACAGCGTACCATTTGATGACAGCACCGACGAGCATAACAGCGCCTGACAATACTGCTGTGAAACGAACGCCCATCTTGTCGAGGATGATACCTGCGAAGATGAGGAAGAATACGAATACGTTCAAGAATGTCTCAGAACCTTGCATTGTTCCGAATGCTGTGGAATCCCAACCTCTTGTAGATTGCATGAGGTCTTTGATAGGCGATAAGATGTCCATAAAGATATATGAACAGAACATCGCAAATGCCAAAAGCAACAAGGCAATCCATCTCATCGCTGCCGAGTCGCGTAATGTTTGAATCTTTTGTGTCATGATGATATTGTTTTAAATTTTGAATTCAATTTAACTATAGAGACGCATCAAAGTGTTTGCTTTTATGTTACAATTGGTACGTCTCTATAACTTTCAACTTTCAGTTTTCAATTCATTTAGCTGGAAGTTGAACTATTTCCTTCAAGCTGCCGTTCAAGATTTGTTTTGCGAACTTAGCAACTGATTCGACAGTAACACCATTGATGATTTTTTCATAATCTGTCAACACGTCCATATTATCTCTTACTTCAGATGTGATGACGTTTGTCCAGAATCCGTTTTCTTGAAGTTGTTCTTGTCTTTTCTTGAGTTTGTTGCCCAATACTTTATCGAGATCTTCTTGACGTGGACCGTTTGCTGCTATATCGTTAAGACCGGCCTTAGCGATGTCCATCAATGTTGCATAAACTTCGTCGTTTGTGTCGAAAGCGATGTAGAACATATAGTTGTCTTTTGGTTTGTTATCTACATAACCCATAACGCCAACGCCGTATGTTCCGCCTTGTTCTTCACGGATTGTCTTTGTATATACGATGTCCATGATATCAGAAAGGACTGACATATAAACTTGGTTGTAAAGATTATATTTCATCTTGCCGTTGTAAATCATATATACAGATGTCTTAGGATCTTGCATTTCTTTTGTGAAATGTGCCTTGTAATCTTTATTGTTTACACTAAGACCGACATCTTTCCAATTTTCTTTACGTTTGTTTTTCTCCAAAGAAGCTAAATATTGTTCTACGAGAGGTTTGAATGTTTCTACATCGATGTTGCCTACGAATGTAAAAGTGAAGTTGTTAGGGTCTGAGAAACGATCTGCATACATTTCCATAGCTTTAGCGTAATCTACTTTGTCGTAGTCTTCAACTGCCATTCTTAATCTCAATGGGTGGTCGTTGTACAATATTTTTGTCAATGAGTCTGAGAATGTAATCATTGGGTTTAATTCCATGTTCTTCAGCATAGCTTTTGTACGTTCCATTGTTGATTCGTAAGCTTCTTGGTCTGCGCGTGGAGCTGTGAAATACAAATAGATGAGTTGCATCATTGTTTCCAAGTCTTTAGGTGAGCAATGACCTGTCATGCCTTCTGAGTATGTTCCGATTTGAGGTGTTACGCTTACTTTCTTGCCAGCGAGAACTTTAGGAAGGTCGATTGCACTGAATTCGCCAACGCCGCCTAATGTAATGATGTCGCCTAAGTTTTGGAGTGTGTAAGGGTCGTCTTGTGGAAGAGCTGTCAAACCGCCTGGGCTATATGCGCTCATTCTGATTTCGTCGTCTTTGAAAGTTGTTTGTTTGTAGATGACTTTCATACCGTTGCTGAGTATCCATTCTGTTGTTCCGAATGTTTCGTTAACAGTTTCATTCTTAACTGAACCTGATGTTGGAAGTTCTGCTACTATAGGACCGTCGAATACTTCTTCTACGTAAGGTTCTACTTCCATGGCATTGGCTTTGTTATACATAGCTAACAATTCTTCTTCTGTTGGAAGTGTTTCGCCTTCTTTTTGAGGAGCTGTCAATGTTATGACGAGGTTGTCGTTTGTGATGAGTTGTGATGCGAAAACATTGATAGCTTCTAATGGAAGGTTAGGCATCATTTGTTGATAGAACATATATTCTGTTTCGATGCCCATCATTGGTTCGTTGCTTAGGAAGTGATTCAAGCAAGCATCGACGTGTTTGCTGTTTTCAGTGTTATTTCTTTCGTTGTATGCGCTTTCGATAGATTTCATGAAGTCGGCTTTTGCTCTTTCATATTCTGATGCTGTGAAACCGTATTGTTGCATACGTTTGTTTTCTGCAACGATTGCAGTGATAGCTTCGTCGATTCCTTCAACGTCTTTAGCTACAGCAACGCTTGTCCAAGCTTCTTTTGTTGGAGCTACATAATAATCACCATAGTAGCTGTAACCATAAACGAAAGGAGGGTTAGGTTTTTGAACTAATTCTTGTAATCTGTTGATTTGCATGTCTGAAATCAAAGAAAGGATATATTCATACATCCAATAGTTGACGTCGTTTTTGAGTGAGTCTGGTGTTGCTTCGTGTTTGTTGAACATCATGATTTGATAAGATGTTTGTTCAGGGTCAGAAGCTACGGCTACGATAGGTTCTACGTTGTCGTCAATCATGAATTGTGTTCTTGTTGCTGGATTTACAGGAGCAGGAATGTCGGCGAACATTTCTTTGATACGAGCTTCGATAGCATCTACATCAATGTCACCGACGATGATGATGCCTTGGAGATCAGGACGATACCATTTGTGATAGTAGTCGCGGATATCTTGGTATGAGAAGTTAGCGATGACTTCTCTTGTTCCGATAGGGAGGCGTTCGCCGTAAGGGCTGCCAGGGTACATCTTAGGAAGGATTTGTTCCATGACGCGTCTGTTAGCACCGCCTGTTGTGCGTTCTTCCTCAAGGATAACGCCGCGTTCGTTGTCTATTTCTTCTTCTTCAAGAGCGATGAAGCTTGACCAGTCGTGGAGGATGAGCAAGCAAGTGTCAACTAAACCTGGGAGGTCTGTTGGAACTTCTGTCACCATATAGACTGTTTGGTCGATGGATGTGTAAGCATTGAGGTTTTCACCGAATTTGATACCTCTGCTTTGGAGGTAGTTTCTCAATGTCATTCCAGGAAGGTTTGTTGTTCCGTTGAATGCCATGTGTTCGAGGAAGTGAGCTAAACCGCGTTGGCTTTCTTCTTCGAGTACTGAACCTACTTTTTGAGCGATGTAGAAGTCAGCTCTGTTGTCTGGTTTTTCATTGTGACGGATGTAATACGTCAAGCCGTTGTCCAATTTTCCGTATCTTACGTTAGGGTCCATTGGAGTTGGCATTGCCATTTGGGCAAATGCATTGATGCCGAATGCTACGACAATCAATAACGATAATAAGAACTTTCTCATAAGTTGATTTTTAAAATTTTAATATAAATGAACTACATATTTTTCTACGAAATAAGGCTCTGCATACCATTTTGTTATGGATGTGGATTTACGTTTCCAGTTCTTAGGAACATCGCGTAACTCTTGTTCGATGTCGCCGCCTTTTAGATATAAGATGCCGCCAGCTTCTATGTCGTTGTGGATGCGTAACTTATTTCCTACCCAACCGGCAATCTCTGGCAAACGTGTCACGGCACGACTTGTTATGACGTCGAATTTGTCTTTCACCTTCTCGACGCGTTCTTGTACGGCAATGACATTTTGCAATCCTAATGATTCCGCAACAGCTTGAACGACTTTGATTTTCTTGCCTATACTATCGACGAGTAAGAATGAAGTCTGTGGAAACATAATAGCTAACGGAATTCCAGGGAAACCGCCGCCGGTGCCGACGTCCATCACTTTCATTCCTGGTAATAACGGGAAATATTTTGCGATTGCCAATGAATGCAATACATGATGTTCGTAAAAACTATCCATGTCTTTACGCGAAATGACATTGATCTTGCTATTCCAATCTTCATATAGAGGTAATAGAGATTGATATTGTATTAGTTGATTTTCAGTAATTTCAGGAAAGTATTTTTTAATAATGGTATAATCCATACTCAATAATCTTAATTTCTACAAAAGTAAGAAAAAAGATTTTATACACCTTATACTATTAAGAAAAAATATTTGCCGTTTATAAACGTTTATTTTGTAATTTTACAAAAAAAATTATAGATGATATTTATACGCTTTAGGAAATTTGTTTTGCTGATAATCATGCTATTATGGTATGTGTCTGTTTTTGCGCAAAATAAGTCTAAAGCTGCGTTGGATTATATCGATAAATATAAGAATGTTGCCATGCGTGAGATGCAGGAATACAAAATTCCAGCTTCTATTACTCTCGCTCAAGGTTTGCTCGAATCTGGTAATGGTAATAGTGAACTTGCAAAGAAATCTAATAATCACTTTGGAATAAAATGTCATAAGGATTGGAAAGGCAAACGTACTTATCACGATGATGACGCTAAAGGAGAATGTTTCCGTGTTTACAAGACGCCTGAAGATTCTTATAGAGATCATTCGATTTTCCTTTCTCAAGGTCAGCGTTATGCTTTTCTATTCGACTTGAAAATCACCGACTATAAAGGATGGGCTAAAGGTTTGAAAAAAGCTGGTTATGCAACTTTGCCGGTATATGCTAATGTTTTGATAAAACTTATTGAGGATTATAATCTTACTCAATATGACCAGATGGTCGTGAAAGGTAAGTTCAAATATAATAAGAATAAAGAGAAAAAGACGAAAGACGAAAGTCAAAAGACAAAAGTCAATAATGATATTGTTTATACACCATATAAGATAGACGATTCGGAAGTGGTGGATAAAACTAATGACGAACGTTATATCCGTGAGAATAATGGTGTTAAGTTTATCTATGCACGAGAAGGCGAGAGTGTTTATGAATTGGCTGATATACTTGAAATTTACGATTATCAGATAATAAAATACAATAATCTTGGCAAAAGAAGAACCTTGAAGGATAAGGAGATTATCTATATCGAGCCAAAGAAAAACAAGGCGATGCGACGCTATAAATATCATACCATACAAAAAGGTGAGACGCTCTCTCATGTCTCTCGACTTTATGCTGTCAAACTAAAATCCATATTCAAAATGAACGACATGGATGAGAATACTGTCCTTCATGTGGGAGATAATATCAGGTTGAGGTAGTTTACAATTGACAGTTAACAATTGACAATTAACGATTAACGATTAACGATAGAATTTCTTGTAGATGCATGTCAATGATACCTACAACATAAATGAACATTGTGAAGCGTCTTAACGTTCAAAGTCCTTGCGTCCTTTTTTAATTCTAAAAAATTGCGGTTTCTCTGAATATCCGGTCTCGATATTCGGTGCCCAGTTGAGCGTGTCGGGTCCTTCGCATGGAGTGATGTATTTCCATTTCCTCGTCCTGTACGAAAGGTTCTGATTCTGCGCCATCTGAATGACGTAGCGTCTTCCTTTCTTGTCTTTACCTAACCATGTATCTAACTCTTTGCCAATACCGTCGGGCGACAGATTTTTATATTCACTGATATTGATAAGATTTGCCATCACTTCCAAGAAGTCTATTTGTGATACTAAGGCTTCGCTTACTTTGCCTTCCTTTATTTCTTTAGGATAATGTACTATGAAAGGGACGCGCGTGCCTGCTTCGTAGCAACTGTATTTTCCGCCTCGCAATCCGCCCATCGGGTCGTGACCGTTGAGAAGTTCCTCGGCTTGGTCGTCGTAGCCGTCGTTTAACACAGGTCCGTTGTCGCTGCTTAGTATTATCAAGGTGTTGTCTAACAAGTCGTTTTCTTCCAAGGTCTTGATGATCTCTCCGACGCACCAGTCGAATTGTGCTATGGCGTCGCCTCGCATTCCCATTCCCGTCATGCTTCTGAAACGCTCGTGAGGGAAGCGCGGTACGTGAACGTCGTTAGTAGCGAAGTAAAGGAAGAACGGCTTTTCTTTATTTTCATTAATAAAACTTACGGCGTGTGCCGTGATGGAATCCGCTATGTTCTCGTCTTTCCATAAAGCCTTGCCGCCGCCTTTCATATAACCGATGCGCCCGATGCCGTTGACGATAGATTGGTCGTGACCGATAGTATGTTTCAAGTTATACAACAGTTCAGGATTTTCTCTGCCTGTTGGCTCGCCTTCAAAATTCTGATTATAACTTACATAGATAGGGGAGGTGCTGTCGTAGTCGGCTACCATTCCGTTCTCGATGAAGATGCAAGGCACTCTGTCGGCGGTGGCAGCCATGATGTAAGAATAGTCGAAGCCGATGTCGTCTAAGTTAGGTTCTATCTTCTTGTTCCAGTCTTGTCTGCCGTTTTCGTCGCCGAGGCCGAGATGCCATTTTCCTATGGCTGCGGTGTTGTAGCCCACTTGTTTAAAGATGTCGGCTACAGTTAGTTGTTCGGGTTTTATTATCATGGCGGCATCGCCGTTTGCCACGTTGGTTCCTTCTCTGCGCCAAGGATATTCTCCTGTGAGGAGACCGTAGCGTGATGGCGTGCTCACCGATGCGGCAGAATAAGCGTTGGTGAAACGTATCCCATT
This sequence comes from Bacteroidales bacterium, assembly GCA_045592965.1. GTDB lineage: Bacteria > Bacteroidota > Bacteroidia > Bacteroidales > F082 > Limimorpha. The sequence goes on from JAZNVS010000035.1 coordinate 18,712, forward strand.
ATCCGCGAGACGATTTACGTTTGGAGTCTCAACGTTTTTCGCTCCGTAACATTGCAAGTCGCCGTAACCAATATCATCGGCATAGATAAGAACGACGTTAGGAAGTTCATTCTTCTGAGCCTGCATCGCCGTCGGAATAGCAAGCGATAATGATAATATGACGGGATTTATTTTTTTCATGTTTGCAATGATGATTTTTTATGGGATTTAAAAGGATTTTTCACATTCCGACATTTTTTGTTCCGATATTTTTCGCAAAGATAATATTTTGTTTTTAGCATAAGAGTCCTTTGGTTATTAATTTTAGATTTCTAAAACGAATTTTGCGGAGAGCGGTATTTTTGTTTGTTTTGTAATGTTAAAAATGTATATCTATAATATTCCCAATCTCTCAGATTCTCAGATTTTCAATCTCTCAGATTCTTAAATCTCTTCTTTCAAAGACTTAGCTGTAAATCCTTTAAAAATTATGTTTAACTAAAATTATTTTTAGTGCCTACTTCCTGAAGCTGGTACAACTAATAATGATAAAATTGGTGGATAATGACAAATTATATGAATTAAATTTGGTGGATAATGACATTTTGTATCTAAAATATTTGGTGGAGAATATAAAATGCCTTATTTTTGTATCAAAATCAAATACTATGGTAGAGGAAATAATTCGCTTTAAAAGAAAGATATATGACACGATGCTCAAATGGAAACAAGAGCGTAATGGTGATACGGCATTACTTATACAAGGTGCTCGTCGTGTTGGCAAATCAACAATTGCCGAGGAGTTTGCACGCAATGAGTATAAATCTTACATATTGATTGATTTTTCAAAAGTATCTAAAGAGGTAAGCGACCTGTTTAATGATATATCCGATTTGAATTACCTTTTTCTTAGGCTGCAATTTATCTTTCAAGTAGAATTACACGAGAGAGAGTCTGTCATTATTTTAGACGAGGTGCAGCTGCAACCATTGGCAAGACAGGCTATTAAGCATCTTGTTAAAGATCACAGATATGATTATATAGAAACAGGTTCTTTAATTTCTGTAAGATATAAAAGCAAGAATATCATTATTCCAAGTGAAGAGACGAAACTTAATATGTATCCTATGGATTATGAAGAGTTTAGGTGGGCGATGGGCGATAGTGCGACAGTACCATTGTTGCGTAGCGCATTTGAGAAAAAAATGTCACTTGGTGATACCGCTCACAGGAAACTTATGCGCGATTTTCGTTTATACATGCTTGTCGGTGGTATGCCTCAGGCCGTTGCTGCATATATTAAGACAAACAACTTTACTGCGGTAGATTTAGTGAAACGGGATATAATTGCTTTGTACGAAGAGGATTTCGGTAAGTTTGACAACTCGGGACGAGCAAAGGCGATGTATGATGCTATTCCTGCGCAATTAAACAAAAATGCAATGCGTTATCAAGTAGGCAAAGTCATACCGGACGAAAGAGCAGAACGCATAATAAATGTTGTAAAGGATATGGAAGATTCTATGACAACCAATGTGGCGTTTCGTTCTGATGATCCGAATGTGGGTTTGGCTCTAACTAAGAACTTGGAATATTTTAAGATGTATACATCAGATACAGGTTTGTTTGTTACTCTTGCGTTCAAGGATGGTGATATAACCGAGAATGTTATATACGAAAAGTTGTTGAATGATAAGTTAAGTGCAAACCTTGGATATGTATATGAAAATATGATTGCTCAGATGCTTGTTTCTAGTGGTAAAGATTTATTCTATCATACTATACCCTACGCTGATGGCAAGAAGTACTATGAGACTGATTTTATCATCACAGAAAAACATAAAATTTCACCTATTGAAGTTAAATCATCTGGATACAAGTCTCACAAATCATTGGATGAGTTTTGCAGTAAGTTTTCTGATCGTATAATGAATAAATATGTGATTTATACAAAAGATTATAAACGTGAGAATGGTGTAGATTACATACCAGTCTATATGACAATGTTCTTATAGATAAAGTACTATGACACTTCTTCTTTCAAAAACTTAGCTGTAAATCCTTTATTGTTTTTAACGATTTTCTCTGGCGTTCCTTCGCTGATGATAGTCCCTCCTTTGTCGCCGCCGTCAGGTCCAACGTCGATGATGTGGTCGGCGAGTTTTATCACATCGAGATTATGCTCGATGATAAGGACGGTGTTACCTTTGTCAACCAATTTGTTAAGCACTTCCATCAGAACTTTGATGTCCTCGAAATGAAGTCCCGTCGTCGGCTCGTCTAAGATGTATAATGTCTTTCCTGTATCTTTTTTAGATAGCTCGGCTGCTAACTTAACGCGTTGTGCCTCGCCGCCTGACAATGTCGTTGAGGCTTGTCCTAAGGTGAGATAACCTAAGCCTACGTCTTCTAATGTCTTGATTTTTTGTGTTATACTCGGTATGTTCTCGAAGAATGTAAGTGCTTCGCTTATGGTGAGGTTCAAGACATCGTTGATGGATTTGCCTTTATATCGTACTTCCAAAGTCTCTCTGTTGTAGCGTTTTCCTTGGCATGTCTCACATAGTACCTGTACGTCGGGCAGGAAGTTCATCTCAATGACTCTTACTCCCGCACCTTGACAAGTCTCGCATCTGCCGCCTTTTACGTTAAAGGAGAATCGCCCAGCCTTGTAGCCGCGTATCTTAGACTCTGGCAACTCGCCGTATAACTTTCTTATCTCGTCGAAGACTTTGGTGTAGGTCGCTGGATTTGAACGCGGCGTTCTTCCAATCGGTGCTTGGTCAATCTCAATGACTTTATCGATATGTTCCAAACCTTCTATTGAGTCGTAAGGCAATGGTTCTTTTAACGAACGATAGAAATGTTTGCTTAAGATAGGGTAGAGTGTCTCGTTTATCAAGCTGGATTTTCCTGAGCCTGAGACGCCCGTCACGCATGTCATCACGCCGAGCGGAAGTTTCAATGTGACGTTTTTAAGGTTATGTCCTCTCGCACCTTTTAATATAATGTATTCGTCGTTACGTGCCTTGCGTCTTGTCTTCGGCACTTCAATCTTCTTCTTGCCATTGAGATAATCGCAGGTGAGACTTTTGCCTTTCTTGACTTCTTTCGGCGTTCCTTCAAAAGTTATCTCGCCTCCGTGTTTGCCTGCGCCTGGTCCAATATCGACGATATAATCTGAAGCTAACATCGTGTCTTTGTCGTGTTCAACGACGATTATCGAGTTGCCGATGTCTCTCAGTTCTTTCAACGATTCTATAAGTCGTTGGTTGTCGCGCTGATGTAATCCGATGCTCGGCTCGTCTAAGATGTAAAGTATTCCTGTCAATAAGGAACCTATTTGTGTCGCGAGACGGATGCGTTGTGCTTCGCCGCCCGACAGACTTTTCGATGGACGATTTAAGTTCAGATAATCGATACCGACATTTAACAGAAAGTCGATGCGTTTCTTGATTTCTGCCAAGACATCAGTAGCGATTTCTTTTTGTTTTCTGTTAAGATATTTTGGTAATTCGTCTATCCATTTTGCGAGATTGACGATATTCATCTCGGCGAGCTCGGCTATGTTCTTGTCGTTAATCTTGAAATATAACGACTCTTTTTTGAGACGTGTTCCGTGACATTCAGGACATTGTGTTTCGTTCATGAAACTCGCAGCCCAGCGTTTTATTGATGTTGAGGCGTTTTCGTCTTCGTTTTGTTTTATGATGAAATTTATCAATCCGTCGAAGGTGGCAGTGAACGTCGACATCGTACCGTAAAGTTCTTTCGTTACGGTGAAGCCTTCTGTCGTTCCGTAAAGAATCGTGTTTAATGCTTCTTCGGAAAGTTCTTTCAGAGGAGTGTCTAAGGTAAATCCGTAATGAAGTCCTAATGTCTCCAACTGGTTGAAAATCCATGAGTTTTTATATTCGCCGAGAGGAGCGAGTCCGCCTTTCTTGATACTCTTCTCCGTATCGGGAATTATCTTGTTCATGTCGATGACTGTTATCTCGCCGAGACCGTTACATTTCGGACATGCTCCGTAAGGCGAGTTGAAAGAGAAGGTGTTAGGTTCCGGATCTTGATATGAAAGTCCTGTTGTCGGACACATCAACAAACGACTGAAATAACGTACGTCGCTTTGTCCTTCTTCTAATACAAACAGCAAGCCTTTGCCATGTTTGAAAGCTAACTCCACAGCCTTGTTGATTCTGTTTTTATCTTCACCGACGAGAAGTCTGTCGATAACGATTTCAATATCATGTACTTTATATCTATCGACTTGCATTCCGAAGTTCAGCTCCTTTATCTCGCCGTCGATGCGTACTCTCAGAAATCCTTGCTGGCGTATGTTTTCAAAGAGCTCTCTGTAATGTCCTTTACGTCCTCTTACTACTGGAGCTAAGATGTTGATTTTTTTATCTTTATATGTCTTTATTATGATGTTGCAAATCTGTTCTTCAGAGTAACGAACCATTTTCTCTCCTGTGTTATATGAGAAAGGTTCGGCGGCTCTTGCATACAGAAGTCGCAGATAATCATAAATCTCTGTTATCGTTCCTACGGTAGAACGCGGGTTTTTATTGACAGATTTCTGTTCTATTGAGATGACGGGACTTAATCCTTTGATGTCATCGACTTGCGGACGTTCCATATTGCCGATGAACTGACGAGCGTATGACGACATCGACTCCATATATCGACGTTGACCTTCAGCATATATAGTTTCAAAAGCTAATGAAGATTTACCGCTGCCGCTGAGTCCCGTTATCACGACTAATTTGTCACGAGGAATCTTTAAGCTTACATCTTTGAGATTGTTTTCTTTAGCTCCGTAAATCTCCAAAAATTCTTCTTCGGATATGTTGTTTCTTTCGTCCTGTTTCATGATTAAATCTCGCCTCCTTCAACTAAAGAATCGTTGTCAAAGAATTGTTCATCGCCGATAAGATTCATGATATGACCATGAGTTATGTTGAAAGGTTTCTTTGGAATTTTTATCTCATATACTTTACCGTTCTTGACTTTCAATGAGTTGCTTCTTAGCCAAGGGTTAAATACTTTTAACAGTTTATAAGTGATGTCATGTTCTTTGGCAAACTCAGCCCAATTTTTAACATCTTTATCGACCTTTACTGTGTAATATTTATAAGGTTGGTATGAAAGTTCGTTGCTGACATAGATTCCATATTTCTCAGGATTCTCGAAAATATTTTTTATTGCTAATATTCTGAAGACGTAACGTTCTGTTTCTTCTGCCATTAACAAATCGTAATAAGATGTGGCACCTTGTTCTTTCATGAATTTTGTCACACGAGCAGAACCAGCGTTATAGGCTGCCGCCACTAAAGTCCAGCTTCCGAATCGTTCGTAGGCTTTTAGAAAATATTTGCATGCAGCTTCAGTCTCTAACTCGACATTATATCTCATATCGACTTCTTTGCTTATTTCTAAATCATATTCTTGTGCGGTGCTTTTCATGAACTGCCAGAAACCAGCCGCACCTGCCGGAGAAACAACGTTGCTGAGATAACTTTCTATGACACAAAGATATTTGAAATCATCAGGAATGCCATATTCTTTTAAGATAGGTTCAATCACCGGAAACCAACGTTTAGATCTTTTTATCAAGACCATCGTGTTGCTGTGAAAGTATGTGTTCGACAAAAGCTCTCTTTCATAACGTTCTCTGATATTGAACATCTCCAACGGCACTCTTTCTCCTGCGAAATATATGTCGTCGCAAAATTCTATGTCGTGACTTTGTATCACGATTTGTTCTAATGAAACAGGACGTTTGTTGGCTGTCCTTATTGCTACGATACTCATTACGAAAGCGATGATAATCATCAATACAAGCGATGCCGCTGCTATTATTAAAAGAGTCTTTGTCTTTTTCATATTATGATTTATGTACTATATAAAAGGTGTTTCGAAGTTCTTAAATGATGGAGATAATTTGTCTTTTTCCGATAGAATAGGATTTTCAATATTCCATTCGATATTGATGTCAGGGTCGTTCCATAAAATGCTGCCTTCAGATTCCTTATTATAGACGTTTGTACATTTATAATTAAATATGGTATTATCTTCTAATGTCAAAAATCCGTGTGCGAAACCTTCTGGAATCCAGAACATCTCTTTGTTATCCTCACTTAGGATTCTCGATTCCCATTTGCCATAAGTAGGAGAGTCTTTTCTTAAGTCAACAGCCACGTCCATGACTGAGCCTTTGACAACTCTCACTAATTTACCTTGTGCGTAAGGCGGCTTCTGAAAATGTAATCCTCTCAATACGCCTTTGCTTGACCTCGACTCATTATCCTGCACGAAATCCATCATAAGTCCTTCTTTCGCAAAACGTTCCTTATTATACGACTCAAAGAAATATCCTCTCTCGTCTTTGAAGACATCAGGTTTTATTATCAAAAGACCTTCTATCGAAGTTTTAATTATTTCCATCTTTTTAGTTTATAGTTTATAGTTAATAGTTTATAGTAGTTTTATAGTTTATAGTTAAAAGTTGTAAGTTTATAATGGTTTTGAATGTTAAGTACATTATACTTTAAACTAACAACTCTCAACTTTCAACTTTCAACTACTCTAAACTATAAACTCTCAACTCTACACTTTACTAAAGGTGTACCACTTCGCCGTGTGCTGCGGCTGCTGCTTCCATCATGGCTTCCGACATTGTTGGGTGAGGGAATATGGTGTTGATGATGTCGCGGCCTTTAGCTCCTAGCTCACGTCCTAACACAGCTGTAGCGACCATTTCTGTTACGTTGTCGCCAACCATGTGGCAGCCTAACCATTCGTCGTTGGCAGCGTTGAAGACGACTTTGATGAAACCGTCTTTGTTACCTGCTGCTGATGCCTTTCCTGATGCTGTGAATGGGAACTTGCCGACCTTCACTTCATAACCTGCAGCGATAGCTTTTGCTTCTGTCAAACCAACTGAAGCAACTTCTGGAGTGATGTATGTACAACCAGGAATATTATTGTAATTCAATTTCTCTGGATTCAAGCCGCAGAATTTTTCTACGCAGATAATAGCTTCGTGTGATGCTTTGTGTGCCAATGCTGGTCCGTGAACGATGTCGCCGATAGCATAGACGCCTTCAACATTTGTCTTGTAATAATCATCAACGATGACTTTACCTCTTTCTGTAGCGATGCCGAGTTCTTCTAAGCCTAAGTTTTCGAGGTTGGTTTGAACGCCGACTGCCGATAAAACTATGTCAGCTTCAACGACTTTAGTACCTTTCTTAGTCTCGATTGTGCAGACGCATTTTTCACCTGTTGTATCAACATTTGTTACGGAAGATTCTGTCATAACAGTCATCTTCAACTTTTTGAAGCAACGTTCCACTTGTTTAGAAACTTCTTCATCTTCAACTGGTAAGATGTTAGGCATGAACTCTACCAAAGTGACTTTTACGCCCATTGATGTGAAGAAGAATGCGAACTCTGAGCCTATAGCGCCTGAACCTACTACGAGCATTGTCTCTGGTAATTTGTCCAAAACCAAAGCCTGACGATAGCTGATGATTCTTTCGCCATCAATAGGAAGAGCTGGCAACTGACGTACTCTGCAACCTGTCGCTAAGATGATGTGTTCTGCTTCGTAAATGTTTTCATTACCTTCTGCATCAACGACTTTTACTTTTTTGTCGGCTGTCAATGAACCGAGTCCAGCGATAAGTTCTACGTTATTTTTCTTAAAGAGGTATTGAACGCCTTTGCTCATTCCTTCTGCAACACCGCGGCTGCGACGAACAACGGCTTCCATGTCGGCTTTAACTTCGCCTTCAACATTGATTCCGTAATTCTCAGCATGTTTCATATATGTGTAAACCTGAGCACTCTTCAAAAGAGCTTTTGTAGGAATACAACCCCAGTTCAAACATGTTCCGCCAATTTCTGATTTTTCAACTACAGCAACTCTTTTGCCCAATTGTGAAGCTCTGATAGCAGCAACGTAACCACCTGGTCCACTGCCTATTACTATAACGTCGTAATTCATGATAATATGTTTTTAATTATAAATTATTCACTAAAGAACGGGAAAAATACCGAACTGCGAATTTACTTATTTTTTTCGTTAAAAGGATAATTAATTGAGGTATTTTTTTAATAATTTATAAATCAAAATTATCTTAATTTCTATTAACGTAAATCTTAAAATCATAGTGAATGATAGTAAATGAAATGTTAAATTTGTGATAAATATTACAAAATCCCTTGACTTTTGAATTTACTAGTTTGTATATTTGCGGCGTGAAATATGAGGAGGCTCTCCTCTAGAATAATCGATGACTTTATTTAAAAACTATTTGCCTGATTAGGTGAATTGTATTCATTAACCTAAATTTATTTAATCATGAAATCAATTGTTAATTCCCAATTGTTGGGAAAATGGTATCAAGTCGCCAAGACTTACAGCCGTCGTGAAATGTGTTTTGTTGAAGTATTCCTTTATTTTTCAATTGGTTATAAAGATAAGCTTGAGTCGCTTTATGTTGGTGTAAAAGAGAATAGAAACAAATCGCTAAAGAGATTTTTATCAAAAATAACCAGGAGGGATGATTGTATGTATCTGTCGTTCAAAGGTTTATTTTGTAGAAAAAGGTTGAGAATTGAATTTTTCGACGAAAACGATGGCGTGATGATATTGTCAGATGCAAATAGTGATTATCTAACGGTTTATTCTAAATCTTGTGATTTTAATATTGATAATATTGAAAAGTATTTATCTAATATTGATTTTGTAAAATCCAATAATAAAATTGTTGAATTATATTCTTGGGAGACGTAGAAATATTGAAAAAAAACTGTTGTCTGTTGTCTGTTGTCTGTTGACTTTTTTTTATCTTTGCGTTTCACATAAAATAATGAGTTATGACATTAAATTCTCTTACAGCAATTTCACCGGTTGATGGCAGATACCGCTCAAAGTCTGCTGGTCTTGACGAATATTTCTCAGAATTTGCGTTGATTCGTTATCGCGTAAAAGTAGAGGTTGAATATTTTATCGCTCTATGCGAACTTCCTCTTCCTCAACTTGCCGACTTCGACCATAAATATTTCCCGACATTACGCTCTTTCTACGAAAACTTTACAGTGGAAAACGCTCAGGAAATCAAAGATATAGAAAAGGTTACAAACCACGACGTTAAGGCTGTGGAATATTTCCTTAAACGTCGCTTCGACGAACTCGGCCTTAAAAGATTTAAAGAGTTCATTCACTTCGGCTTGACATCACAAGATATTAATAATGTAGCAGTTCCATTGACATTGAGAGATGCTAACGCTAATATTTATCTTCCTGCTATGCAAGAACTTAGAGATAAACTCTTTGCGATGGCTGAAGAATGGAAAGATGTTCCGATGTTGGCTCACACTCATGGACAGCCTGCAAGCCCGACTCACTTAGGTAAAGAAATCTATGTCTTCGTTGAACGTATCGATAACCAAATCAATAATTTAAAAAACATTCCTTTCTGTGCTAAGTTCGGCGGCGCTACAGGTAACATGAACGCTCATAAAATAGCTTATCCTCAGATTGAATGGAAAAACTTCGCTAACAATTACATCAACAATAATTTAGGTCTTACGAGACTTCAAACTACCACGCAGATTGAACATTACGATTTTATGGCTGCTTATTTCGATGCTGTGAAACGTATCAACACAATTCTCATTGACCTCGCTCGCGACGTATGGCAATATGTCTCGATGGAATATTTCAAACAAAAGATCAAAGCTGGAGAAGTCGGTTCTTCTGCAATGCCTCATAAAGTCAATCCTATTGATTTTGAGAACGCTGAAGGTAACCTCGGTCTCGCAAACGCTATCTTTGAACATCTTAGCGCGAAACTTCCTATCAGCCGTATGCAAAGAGATTTGACGGATTCTACTGTGACAAGAAACGTAGGCGTGCCATTGGCTCACACTATGATAGCGATTTCTTCATTGCTGAAAGGTCTTGATAAACTTATACTTAATGAAGAAAAACTTAGTGCCGACCTTCTTAATAACTACGCAGTCGTGGCAGAAGCTATCCAGACAATCCTTCGTCGTGAGGAAGTTGAAGGCGCTTACGAATTGTTGAAAGGCTTGACACGTACAAACGAGAAAGTCACTCGCGAATCTATCGACAAATTCATAGACGAGTTGCCTGTTAGCGATGAGGTTAAAGCAGAAATGCACGTCATTACACCTGAAAATTATACAGGATATAGTTTTTAACTTAAAATATTTTAACGTTATAGGGGAATTTTATGATTCCCCTTTTTAAATTTATAGAGATGAAAATCAGTAAGTTTAATAGAGTCCTCGGATTTGTGAAACCTTATTGGGGCAGTGTGGCGTTGAATGTATTGTTCGTCATTCTTTCAACGATATTTTCATTGTTCTCATTCTCAATGGTGGTCCCGTTTCTGAATATCTTGTTTAACCCGAACAATTTAATTACTGTCAAACCTGAATTTTCTTTGAGTTCCGACGTCCTTATCGAAACGATGAATTATTATATCAGCACGATAATCGTCGCTAAAGGTCAGTCGACGGCATTGATATTTATCTGCGGACTTTTGGTATTTGCCTTTTTCCTCAGAAACTTAACGACTTACATGGCGAGTTTCTATATGGCTTCGGTGAGAGTCAATTCGATAAAGGATTTCCGTGCGGCGGTTTATAACAAGATTTTGGTACTTCCATTGTCGTTTTACAGCAAGCATAAAAAAGGCGACATTATCGCAAGAATAACTACTGATTTACAAGAGATTGAAGTCTCTATAATGAATTATTTAGATGTCTTCATCAAATCTCCGATTACGATAATTGCTTATTTCGCTTATATGTTGGGCGTTAGTTGGCAACTTACTTTATTCGTTCTCTGCGTCTTACCTATTGGTGGCGTCATCATCGGAAAGATTGGCAAGTCATTGAAGAAAGATTCAAAAGAAGGTCAGACTCGTCTCGCAAATATAATCGCTAATATTGAAGAAACGATTTCTGGTTTACGTATCATCAAGGCTTTCAATGCGATAAATTATACTAACGAGAAGTTTGAAGAACAGAACGAAGCTTATTCCAAATTGTTAAGATTTGTTCACAGAAAAAGAGACCTTAGTTCCCCAATGAGCGAATTGCTCTCAGCTATAGTCATTTCCGTTGTGCTTTGGTTCGGCTCGACTTTGATTTTATCTGGCGACACAACAATTACGGCGGCTAACTTTATCGCCTATATCGTTGTTTTCTCACAAATAATCCCTCCAGCAAAATCGTTCTCACACGGATTTTATAACTTGCAAAAAGGTATGGCGTCGGCGGAACGTGTCTTTGAAATCCTTGACGCTGATGAAGTTATAATGCAGAAAGAAAACGCTTTGTCTATAAATGAATTTAAAGATTCTATCAAATATAACGATGTTACTTTCCGTTATGGCAAAGACGATGTCTTAAAAAATATTAACCTTACTATTGAAAAAGGCAAGATGATAGCATTGGTAGGGGAGAGCGGCGGCGGAAAATCGACAATGGTGGATTTGCTGCCTCGTTTCTACGATGTTTGTGAAGGCTCGATAACAGTTGATGGCGTTGATATTAGAGACTGTAAAATCAATGACTTACGCAGTCTGATGGGAATTGTTAGTCAGGAGAGTATTTTGTTTAATGATACAGTTCATAACAATATCGCTTTCGGTATGGATAACGCAAGTCGCGAAGATGTCATAGAAGCTGCAAAAGTGGCTAACGCTCACGACTTTATCATGAATCTTGAAAATGGCTACGATACATATATCGGCGATCGTGGCATGAATCTATCTGGCGGTCAACGACAAAGGTTGAGTATTGCACGTGCTGTTCTGAAGAATCCTCCTATTTTAATCCTCGATGAAGCGACCTCTTCTTTAGATACAGAATCAGAAAAATTGGTGCAGGACGCTCTTTCTAAAGTGATGAGTAACAGGACGTCAGTCGTTATCGCTCACCGTCTTTCAACGATTCAAGATGCCGACGAGATCATTGTTTTGGCAAAGGGTAGTATCGTGGAAAAAGGTAAGCACGATGAACTTATCGCTAAGAATGGGGTTTATAAAAGATTGACTGATTTACAATCATTTAATTAAGATGTTAGAAAATTTTAACATATTTCTTATAATAATGTCAATAATTGCTGTAATAGTTTTTATAGCATTATATTTTGTTACAGCAGGTTACGGCGTCTTTTACAATAAGAAATGGGGCTTTGCGATACCTAATAAAATTGGTTGGGTGCTGATGGAGTCGCCGGTCTTCATCGCAATGATTTTGTTATGCGTCTTCTCAGAAAGAAGTACAAATATCGTTTGTCTCATCTTCTTGATTTTATTTGAGATACATTATTTCCAACGTTCTTTCATATTCCCGTTTTTGATCAGAGGTAAAAGCGTGATGCCATTGTCGGTCATACTTATGGGCGTGGTCTTCAATACTTTAAACGCTCTGATGCAAGGAGGCTGGATTTTTTATGTTTCACCTGAAAATATGTACGAAATATCGTGGCTTACGACGCCGCAATTTATAATCGGTACTTTGATTTTCTTTGCGGGAATGATAATAAATATTCATTCTGACAACATTATCAGACATTTACGTAAACCTGGCGATACCAAACATTATCTTCCAAAGAAAGGTATGTTTAAATATGTGACATCTGCTAATTATTTTGGAGAATTTGTGGAATGGTGTGGTTTTGCGATACTTACATGGTCGCTCGCCGGCGCGGTTTTCGCATTGTGGACTTTTGCGAATCTCGCTCCCCGTGCCGCCAAGATTTATGATAACTATAAAAAAGAATTTGGCAACGAATTAGATGCGAAAAAAGTTAAAAGAATTTTACCTTTCATATATTAAAACAACAACATTTTATGCAACCAATTGATTCAATTATTTTTACACCTTGTAAGATAGGTCCGATAGAACTTAGAAACAGGACGATACGATCTGCGGCTTTTGAGAATATGTGTAAGGATAATCGCCCTTCTCAACAACTTTTTGATTATCATACTGCTGTGGCTCGTGGCGGCGTCGGCATGACAACAGTAGCATACGCCTCTGTAAATCGTAGCGGTGTCTCTTTTGACGGGCAGCTCTGGATGCGCGAGGAGATTGTCCCTGAACTTAAGAAACTTACCGATGCAGTTCATAAAGAAGGAGCTAAGGCTTCAATACAATTAGGCCATTGCGGTAATATGACTCACAGAAGTACCTGTGGCTGCAAACCGATGGGAGCCTCATCTGGATTCAATCTTTATTCTCCGACATTCGTAAGAGAAATGTCTGAATACGAAATACTTGATACTGTGAGAGATTTTGGTAAGGCTGTCAGTCTTGCTCGTGAGGCTGGCTTCGATTGCGTTGAGATTCACGCAGGTCATGGTTATCTCATTAGTCAGTTTTTGTCGCCTTATACAAATCATCGTCATGATATATGGGGCGGTAATCTAGAAAACAGAATGCGTTTTATGAAACTTGTGATAAGAGAAGTGATGGACGCTGCTTTAGATGATATGGCTGTCGTGGTGAAAATCAATATGTTCGATGGAATGAAAAAAGGCATTCATGAAGATGAAGCTGTATTGATTGCCAAGGAGTTGGAGAAACTCGGTGTTCATGCTCTCGTGCTTTCTGCAGGTTTCGTCAGCAAGGCTCCTATGGAGGTGATGCGTGGCGCAATGCCAATAAAGACAATGGCTTACTACATGAATATGTGGAAGTTCTGGTGGCTTAAACTCGGACTTAGAATAGCAGGAAAAATAGTGGTTCCGACAGTTCCATATAAAGATGCGTATTTCTATGAGACAGCGATGAAATTCCGTGAGAATCTTGACATCCCGCTTATTTATGTCGGTGGAATGGTGGCGAAAGATGACATGGAGAGAGTCCTCAACTCAGGTTTTGTGGCTTTCCAGATGGCTCGTGCGCTTATCAATGATACTGACTTTGTTAATAAACTGAAAAACGGTGAGTTGACGAAAAGTCCTTGCAAACATTCTAACTATTGTATCGGAAGAATGTACAGCGAAGATATGAGATGTCATCATTGCGTTGATGAGATGCCTGAACGTCTGAAGAAAGAAATTGAGAAGTTGGAAAATCAATGATTTATGACTTCTTTTAAAAAATATATCGAGAGATTAAAACAATCAAAAGGACGTGAAATTACTGCGTTAGTTACCGGCGCGAGTTCCGGTATGGGACTCCTTTACGCAAAATATCTCGCGGAAGCAGGTTGTAATCTTTTGATTGTTAGTAATCAGGAGAAAGAACTGAATGAAGTGGCTAATGATATTCGTGATGAATTTGGCGTTAATGTGATTGTTCGTTATCAAGATTTATCGCGAGAGGATGCGGCTCAACAACTATTTGATTATTGTAAGAAAGAGAATGTTATTATTGATATTTTGATCAATAATGCTGGGATGTTTTTCTTCCATGAGCTTGACGATGAATATCATAAGAAGATGGAACTGATGCTGAATCTTCATGTGATGACTCCGTCTAAGATGAGTCGTCTTTTCGGCGATGAGATGAAGAAAAGAGGATTCGGTCATATTGTGTTGGTATCTTCTATGGCGGCACGACTTCCTTTCCCTGGTATTACAACATATTCTGCTACAAAAGCTTATCTTAAAAGTTTCGGTAAGTCATTGTATTATGAGATGCGCGATTATGGCGTTGGAGTGACGACAGTATGTCCCGGAGCCATAGCGACACCTTTATATAGATTAAATCCTAAGTTGTTAAAACTCGGGGTGAAGATAGGGCTTATTGGAACTCCGCAATGGCTTGTGAGAAAAGCACTTAAAGGAATGTTCCGAAAGAAGATGATTGTTGCCCCTGGATTTATGAATGTATATCTTCCGCCATTGCTCGCGATATTACCAAAAAGATTAGTGAATTTTATATGGAGAAAAGTAAAATAATTGTTACAGGAGCTACGGGAAGTATCGGTCTCGCTGCTGTGAAATCTTTGTTAAGCAAGGATTTGCCTGTGATAATGGCGTGCCGTAATATAAAGAAAGCTGATAGTCAGAGAGACAATTTGATAAAGGAATTTCCACATTCCGAGATTGATGTTTTAGAGTTAGATTTAAATTCACTTGCTTCGATAAGGACTTTTGTTGAAGAGATTAAGAATCAGGGTTTTAAAGTTGATAAATTGTTGAATAACGCAGGAATTATCTGCCGTGATTTTACTGTCAACGATGATGGTTTTGAGACGACACTTGCTGTCAATTATCTTGGTCCTTTATATCTCTCAAAACTGATGATTCCTTTGATGGACGATGGTTTTAATATTGTGAATACTGTTTCAGTAACACGCGGAGTTTCAAAGCTCGACGAGCATTTCTTTGATTTAGATAAGAAACGTTTTTCTCAATTAGGCACTTATGGCAAGGCGAAGTATGCTTTGTTTCTGTCGTCCTTGACATTATCAGAAAAGATTAAAAACGGAAGTGTCAATCTCACAGATCCTGGTGTCGTCGACAGCAATATGATTTCCATGCATCGTTGGTTCGATCCGCTCGCTGATGTCTTATTTCGACCATTTTGTAAGTCGCCAGAGAAAGGCGCGCTTCCGGCAGTCAACGCACTTCTTTATAAGTCAACTGACAACGGACAACAGTCAACAGACTTGCTTCAAAGGAATGTTAAATTATTCTCAGGGAATAAGAGTAAGGTCATCTCTCAGAAGCATTACGATAATCCGCTGAGAAAATGGCTGTGGGAGGAAAGTTGTAAGCAGTTAACAGTTGACAATTAACAGTTAATAGTTTAGAAGTAATAGTTGATAGTTAATAGTTTATTTTAAGATAAGTGGAGAAAAAAACATTAGCGTAAAATTCGCGTCAATTCGTGGACAAAAAAATCTTTCGCCTTTCGTTCTTTGCCTTTTGACTTTTTATTATCTTTGCGCAAATTATTTAATAGAGAAAATTATTTATTTAAATAGAAAAACGAAATGGATTTAAGTAAAGTAGTAGCTATCTCAGGTAAACCAGGATTGTTCTTGGTTTCAGGTCAAGGCACAGGAAAATTGGTTGTTGAGTCATTGCTCGATGGAAAACGCACTCCTGCTTTCGCTAACGACAAAATAAGCTCTTTGGAAGAGATCAGTATTTTTACAACTGGCGACGATAAACCTCTCAAAGAAGTCTTTATGAGCATTCATGAGAAATTGGGCGACAATATCGGCTTCGACCCTAAGAAGGTTTCTCCAGTAGAACTTAAAGAAAAATTTGAATTGGTACTCCCAGAATACGACGAAGATTCAGTTTATCAATCTGATATGAGAAAGGTGTTCCAATGGTACCAACTTCTTAACGACAAAGGTCTCTTGGACTTCACCGTCGAGGAAGAGAAATCTGAAGAAAATTCAGAAGAAACAAAGTAAATAAAGATTAACGCAGGTCGTCGTTCAGGCGACCTTTTTTATATATAAGCCATGAAGAAAATCACAGACTTTCGCTTGATAGAGAAAAAAGAATGGGCTAAATCGACATTCCTCTTGCTTCAATGTGACGAGCCTTTGGAAGAGATAAAGGCTGGCCAGTTTGTGCAGGTACGCGTCGATGACGCTCAGCATACTTACCTCCGCCGTCCAATATCAATCCATGACGTGGATTATCAAAATCGTACCATCACGCTTCTGGTGCAGAGAGTTGGCGAGGGCACGAATAAAATGTCCGACACCGAAATAGGCGACACCTTAAATATAATATATCCTCTCGGAAATGGATTTACGATACCTGAGAATAATGAAGGTAACGTAATACTTGTCGGTGGCGGCATCGGCATAGCTCCGCTTTATTATCTCGGCAAGATGCTGAAAGAAAAAGGCATCGAGCCTCAGTTTCTGCTCGGCGGACGTTCTAAGAACGACTTGATAATGCTGGAAGAGTTTGAGTCTGTGGGTAAGGTTTATATCACCACCAACGACGGCAGTCTCGGCGAAGCTGGTTTCGTGACTCAGCATTCTATCTGGAAAGAAAAACAATTCGACATGATTTATACCTGCGGTCCTAAGCCAATGATGATGGCTGTGACTAAGATAGCAAGAGAGAATAACATCGACTGTGAGGTGTCGTTGGAGAACCTCATGGCGTGCGGTCTCGGCGCCTGCCTCTGCTGCGTGGAAAACACCATCGAAGGCAACGTATGTGTTTGTAAAGAAGGTCCTGTAATGAATATAAACAAATTGTTATGGTAAACGAAACGATACAACTCAAAGGTCTCACCTTGAAGAATCCTGTGATGACAGCATCAGGAACCTTCGGCTACGGAGAAGAATATGCCGACTTCATCGACTTGACAAAAATAGGCGGAATACTTGTCAAAGGAACAACCTTGAACCATCGCGAGGGCAATCCTTATCCTCGTATGGCAGAGACACCTTCGGGAATGCTCAACGCCGTCGGTCTTCAAAATAAAGGCATCGACTATTTCATCGAGACGATTTATCCAAGAATCAAAGATATAGATACTAACATCATAGTCAATGTCTCCGGCTCGACGATAGAAGATTATTGCGCTGTGGCTGAGAAAGTCAATGCTTTGGAAAATATCCCTGCCATTGAACTCAACGTCTCTTGCCCTAACGTGAAACAAGGCGGCATGGCGTTCGGCGTGACATGCGCTGGAATTGAACAGGTCGTTACAGCAGTGAGAAAGGTATATGACAAACATCTCATGGTGAAGCTCTCGCCTAATGTCACTAACATCGCTGAACTTGCGATGTCGGCTGAGGCTTCAGGTGCTGATTCCGTATCATTGATAAACACCATGTTGGGAATGGCTATCGACGCTGAGACGAGAAGACCTAAGTTATCTACAATAACAGGAGGTTTGTCGGGAGCCTGCGTGAAGCCTGTCGCATTGAGAATGGTATGGCAAGTCTCTAAAGCAGTGAAGATTCCGGTAATAGGATTAGGAGGCATCTCATCAGCAACCGATGCCATCGAGTTTATGCTCGCTGGAGCTTCTGCAATAGAGATTGGTACAGCCAACTTCATCGACCCAGCTATCACCGTGAAGGTAGCACAAGGCATCGTGGAATATTGCGAACGTCACGGTTTCAAGAACGTCAGCGACCTGACAGGAGCGATGGAAGTCTGATAATGACGAAAGTCTAAAGTCGAATGACTAAAGATAGGGAGCTCTTGAAATGAGGGCTCCTTTTTTTAATTCATAATTCATAATTCATAATTTTTCGGTTTCTCAATTTTTCAGATTTTTAGTTAAAAAAACTTTCACCTTTAGTCATTTGTCTTCAGACATTCACTATATTTGCAGATTGTTAGTTACTTTTTTTTTGCATTATTCTTATGAGGAAAATATTGCTTTCTATGTTGGCGGCTTTTTGTTGTTTGTCGCTGCATTCACAACGTTATAATAACAATCTTGATATAGATGATGTCAAGGAGAGTGCTGATTATTATTGGGGGCAAAGTAGGGTATATTCCAATCCGGTTTCGGGTGCCGATGAGGAGGCTATGGATGCACTCTACAGAAATATAGCCGAGAACTGTAACCCCTCAGCGATTTATCCTGATTCTGAGGCTGACTTCGACTATAAGGATCATCTGTTGAAGATCGTTTCTACTTTAGCAGGTTCTTTGTCGGAGAAGACAGAGTATGTAGAAGTCGAGAATGAGAATCAATATTGTTACTTTGTCTGTATCAAAAAAGAAGTGTTCGATAAGATGTGCGATGACAGAAAGTCGATGATACAGAAATTAGCCGACGATGGCTTGGGCTATGAGAGAAATCATGCGCATCAGCTGCAGACAGCATTGCAGAATTATTACTGGGGCATGATAATGTGTTATGCGCATCCTCATGGAAAGACGTTGACGATAAACGTCGATGGCAAACAGGAGAACGCTTTCAACTGGTTCGATAAAAAAATAGACGGTGACGAAGGCATACTTAAAGACTTCGTCTTTTATATCGATAAGAAAAATCCGGGGATCGTTAAAGACGATTACCTTCTGCTGAATCTGCGCCTGCGTACCAAATATGGCGACGAAACCCCGATATCAAATGTCAATATCAACTTCAATGACGGAAGATACAGGCAAGATGTCACGATAACTGACGGCAGGTCAGAGATAAGGTTGTATGACAAGACTGCCGACAATCTGAGGATAAGACTTAATTATGAGTTCAAGTACAAAAACACCAACAGCGATGTGCTGCGTGTCTACAATATATTGAAACCTCGTTTCTACTTCGACAACGCTCTTTATGAAGTGAAAATACCGGATGTGTTCAATGAGAAAAAAACAGACACGAAGGTCGCGATGCCTGTGGTGAAGGAGATAGAAAAGGCGTTTCGCGATAAAAACCATTATAGCGTGAAGAATTATTTTACGCCTGACGCTTTCGCTATGTTGGATACCCTTATGAACTATGGCGACTATGAGGTGCTCGAACAGCAGACCTACGACACCATCCATTTCGGCGACATGATAATATTCAGAGGAATAAAGATGGAGTTCCGCTTCGACGGCGTACCTCCTTTCCAGAAAGAAGTGGTGCTCCGTATAGATAAGAACACGCAAAAGATAACGTCGTTGGCATTCAGACTCTCGGCTGTGGCTGAACGCGACATCGACAACAACAAACGCTGGTCGAGAAGAAGCCGCCTGATGCTCGTCAGTTTCTTGGAAGATTATCAGACCGCCTACGCCTTGAAACGTATCGATTATCTCGAGAGCATCTTCTCGGAAGACGCCCTCATCGTGGTGGGTCATGTAGTGAAAAAAACTCAGATACCCGACGAATACAAGCTGCCTGTCAACATCCCTAATATTGAACTGCATAGAAAAACAAAAACGGAATATATGAGCCATCTCAGAAATGTGTTCGACAAGCAAAAATACATCCATATCAATTTCACGAAAACCGAATTCACCAAGAAAATGAAATCCTCGGCAAGTCTGCGCGACAATAATAAAGGCGAGTCGAATCATGACGACATCTTCGGCGTACAGATCCTCCAGGAATATTACTCGTCATATTACGGCGACACAGGCTATCTGTTCCTGCTCGTCGACCTCCGCACCGAACATCCTATGATTCACGTGAGAGCATGGCAACCCGATACTCTCGGATTACAATTGGATTCTTTATTCGGATTACGTAACATAGTGGAAAAATAACATTGTAATGATTATGAAAAGACTGATAGTCGTTCTTCTGATATTCGTGACGTTAGACTCTTTCGCACAACTGAAGGTGAAAGAAGGCTCGTTTAAGAAAGTTGAAAACTGCGTGATTCTCGACAAGAGATATGACGACAACAACAACCCGATGGCTCTCATAAGAATATATACCGAGAACATCCTCCCGGAACAAAAAAGAGACT
>JAZNVS010000036.1:0-8232 GCA_045592965.1 Bacteroidales bacterium
AAAATAAATATCTCAAAGGGGCACAAAAACGAAAAGAAGAAAAGACGAGTCGTTAGATGTTCATGGTTAAAAATTAGCGTCCTAATATTAATAATGTATCGGGCATTATAGGAGTAGAAAAATAAAACTAAATATTTTTCAAAAAAGTTTTGTTTATCATTTTTATTTGTTACCTTTGCCACGAAGAAAACAATTTTAAATCATTAATAAATTTAATACATAAAGAGATGAAACACAACTTTAACGCTGGACCATGTGTCCTTCCAAGAGAAGCTGTTGAAGCAGCTATTGAAGCAATCCGTGACTTTGACAACACAGGTATCGGTATTCTTGAAATTTCACACCGTACTCCAGGTTGGGAACGCGTAATGGCAGAAACACGTCAATTATGGCGCGAACTTTTGAACATCCCTGAAAACTACGAAGTTTTATTCTTAGGTGGTGGTGCTTCTACACAATTCTTCAATGTTCCTGCAAACCTTTTAGAAAAGAAAGCAGCATATCTTCAAACAGGTGTTTGGGCAAAGAAAGCTGCCAAAGAAGCTAAATTCTATGGTGATGTAGAAGTTGTTGCTTCATCAGAAGACAAGACATATTCTTACATTCCTAAAGATTATGTAATCCCAACAGACGCTGACTATTTCCATATCACAACAAACAACACAATCTACGGTACAGAAATCCGTTACGATATGGATTGCCCAGTTGACTTGGTAGCTGACATGTCATCAGACATCATGAGCCGTCCAGTCGATGTAAGCAAATACGCTCTCATCTATGGTGGTGCACAAAAGAACGTAGGTCCTGCTGGCGTAACATTCGTCATCATCCGTCGTGACCTCCTCCGCAAATTAGAAGGCAAACGTAAGCTCCAAACAATGGTTGACTACCGCACACACGCTGCAGAAGAAGATCGCAACATCTCTATGTTCAACACTCCTCCAGTATTCCCTATCTATGTAATGTATCAAACTTTGAAGTGGGTCAAGAATCTCGGTGGCGTTGAAGCAATGAACAAAATCAACGTTGAAAAAGCAGAACTTCTCTACAACGAAATCGACCGTAACCCATTATTCGTTGGTACAGCAGCTAAGGAAGACCGTTCTATCATGAACGTATGCTTCGTAATGGCTCCAGGTCACGAAGACAAAGAAAAAGCATTCATGGAATTTGCTAAAGAACGCGGTATGGTAGGTATCAAAGGTCACCGTTCAGTAGGTGGTTTCCGTGCTTCTATCTACAACGCTTGCCCAGTAGAGTCAGTTAAAGCTCTCGTACAATGCATGCAAGACTTTGAAGCTGCTAACAAATAATATTTCATAACATAAACATAAAAACAAAAAAATCAAGAAATGAAAGTATTAGTTGCAACAGAAAAACCTTTCTCAAAGGCAGCCGTTGACGGCATCAGAACAATCGTTGAAGAAGCTGGTTACGAATTAGCTCTCTTAGAAAAATACACTGACGTACAACAATTCTACGATGCAGTAGCAGACGCTGACGCTCTCATCGTTCGTTCTGACAAAGTCACTAAAGAAGTCATCGACCACGCTAACAACCTTAAGATCGTTGTCCGCGCTGGTGCAGGTTTCGACAACTTAGACTTAGCAGCATGTACAGCAAAGAACATCGTAGCTATGAACACTCCAGGTCAAAACTCAAACGCAGTTGCTGAATTAGCAATCGGCATGATGATCTACATGGCACGTAACACATTCAAACCAGGTACAGGTTGCGAATTGAAAGGCAAGAAAGTCGGTATCCACGCTTACGGTAACGTAGGCCGCTTGGTAGCTGAAAAAGCTAAGGCTCTCGGTATGGAAGTATGGGCATTCGACCCATTCGTACCAACAGAAAAGATGGAGGCTGAAGGCGTTAAAGTTCCTGCAACATTGGAAGAACTCTACGCAAACTGCGACTACATCTCATTGCACATCCCAGCAAACGAAAAGACAAAAGGTTCTATCAACTACGAACTTCTTTCAAAGATGCCTAAAGGCGGTTGCTTAGTCAACACAGCACGTAAAGAAGTTATCGACGAAGCTGGCATGGAAAAACTCCTCGCAGAACGCACAGACCTTAAATATGTTACAGACATCGCTCCAGCAAACCAAGCAACATTAGAACAATTCGCACCTCGTTTCTTCGCAACACCTAAAAAACAAGGTGCTGAAACAGCAGAAGCTAACATGAATGCTGGTTTAGCAGCAGCTCGCCAAATCGTTGGTTTCATCGAAAGAGGCGAAACAAAATTCAGAGTTAACTAATAAGTAGATATGATTCATCTCGGCATTATGTCGAGATGAATCTTTTTTTATAAACTAACTAATCACAACTAACACAAGCTATAGATATGGTACAAGAAGATAATAAATCGACAACTTTTTTTAGATTTGAAGATCTTCGAGTTTACAGTAAAGCCATAGGTTTCGTAACTTTACTAACCGAAGCAAGTTCTTTGGCAACTAACGACATCGAAAATCATTTCTACAAAAGATTTCTTGAAGAAGCAACAATGATAGCTTTCAACATAGCTGAAGGCTCTTCAAAAAACAAACCTTCCTTCATAACACAACTGAAGGCTGCAAAAACAAACATCCGCAAATGCGTCGTCTTCACAACAATAGGAAGACAAAACGATTTTCTCGGCCCTGAAAAGGAAGATGAAATTCGCAAACAGCTGATGGAATTAACAAAAATGATTGGCGCTCTCATTATCTCATTACAAAAAAATCTTAACGGAAACTATCATCATGAGATAAACGATGTACACGACAATCATAACGACATCATTGATGATTTCGAAGAGACAATCATCTGGTAAGTTCCTAAAAACTAAATATTAACAATTTAAAACTAAGACGTTATGTCAGTAATTAAACCATTTAAAGGATACCGTCCTCCGGTAAACATAGTTGAAAAATTAGCATCAAGACCATACGACGTTTTGAATACAGAAGAAGCTCGCGTTGAATGCGAAGGCAATCCTTACAGCCTCCTTCACGTGACAAAAGCTGAAATCGACCTCCCAGCAGGAACAAAAGACAGCGACCTCACAACATACATCAAAGTTGTTGAAAACTTCAACGCTTTCAAAGACTACGGCTGGTTGATTCAAGATAAAGAAGAAAAATTATACATCTACGCTCAAAGCATGAACCCAACAGAAGCTGACGCTCACTGGCAATATGGTATCGTCGCTTGCGCATGGAGCGAAGACTATGTAAACCAAGTTATCAAGAAACACGAGCTCACACGTAAAGATAAAGAAGAAGACCGCATGAAACACGTCCGCATCACCAATGCTAACGTTGAACCTGTATTCTTCGCTTATCCAGCTGTCAACGAAATCGATGCTATCGTCAACAACATCGTTCGTCACCAAGCTCCTATCTACGACTTCATCGCTAAAGAAGATAACTTCGGTCACCGTTTCTGGGTCATCGACGACAAAGCTACAATCGACAGATTAGTAGAACTCTTCGCTACAGAAGTACCTTCAATGTATATCGCTGACGGTCACCACAGAAGCGCTGCTGCAGCATTGGTAGGTCAAGAGAAGAAAGAAAACAACCCAGATCATACAGGAAAAGAAGAATACAACTTCTTCATGACAGTTATTTTCCCAGATAACCAATTAAAGATCATCGACTACAACCGCGTTGTTAAAGATTTGAACGGTCTCTCAAAAGAAGAATTCCTCAACGCTTTGACAGAGTCATTCGATGTTGAAGATATGGGAACAGAAATATACAAACCAGCTAAGTTACACGAATTCAGCACATATTTGGATGGTCACTGGTACAAGCTCAACGCTAAAGCCGGCACATTCAACGACGAAGACCCAATCGGTGTTCTCGACGTGACAATCTTATCAAACTTAGTATTGGACAAGATTTTAGGCATTAAAGACTTACGTACCGACAAACGTATCGACTTCGTTGGTGGTATCCGCGGTCTCGGCGAGTTGAAACGTCGCGTTGATAATGGCGAGATGAAAGTAGCTTTCGCTTTACATCCAGTAACAATGAAACAAATCATCGACATCGCCGACAGTGGCAACATCATGCCTCCTAAGACAACATGGTTCGAACCTAAACTCCGTTCAGGTCTCGTAATCCATACATTGGAATAGTCTAAAGTCGAATGGCGAAAGTCTAAAGATTAAAGACAAAAAAAATAGAGCTCTTGATTTTCAAGGGCTCTATTTTTTTTAAGGTTCTAAAGATGCTCAGTCTTTCACAGGACGTATTGTCATGCCATTACGACGAAGACCCCAGTTGCAATAGAACTGATAAGAACACATATCCAAGAAACAAGCCTTGTTGTGACTTGGTGCTGCGCCTTCTTCCTCGTATGGAGTTGACATCCAATAATAGCCGAAAAAGTCTTCGTCTAACAATTGATCATTTACGCGGAATCCAGCAGCTGGAAGGAAGATATGATTGCCGTTTGTCTTTGAAGTCACTTTATAACCCACAATGCCATTATCTTCAACCCATGTCCAAGTGCATTCTTGTGTGAGTTCGTACATCTCTTCCAAAGTAGGCATTCTCCATCCATTACCCCATTTTGCAGCAGCAGCGTCATATAGCGGATTACCGGAGATGTCGCCTAAATCCTGATAATATGAAGAACAGTTGCCAGACTCGTATGTAGCTTTTGGTTCTATCTCTCCCCAAGCAAAATGATCGCCATGACCTTCAGGATATGTGGTTCCGACATTGTGCATAGCCCATTTCACTCCGCTCGGAAGACCTAAATCAACATATTCGTATTCTATAACTTCATCGTTTGCTTCTGTTGTGAAAATAACAGGCTCACTAACGACTTCACCTTTGCTGTTTACAGCGTAGGCAACTACATTATACGATGTAACTTCTTGTAATCCTAATAATTTAAAAGAATATGTTCCTAAACCTTCTCCAACTTTCACACGTTCAGTACTGTTGTCGCCTGCATCAGTTTTATTCCACATAAAACCACGTTCAATAACATCTGCGCCACCGTCGGTAAGGACCTCGGCACTTACCACTGCTGTATTGTATGTTATTTCTGAAACCGTGACAGTTGTAACAGTTGGCAACTCTATTTCAATTTCATTTTTCTCGGTAACAAAATAAACTATCTCACCATAAGATGTACCAGCATCGTTAGTTGCAAAAGCCATCACTCTGTATTCAGTACCTTCTTTTAAATCAGTAAGCTGATAATTAAATGCACCCGTTCCAGAACCAGCTTCAACTTTATTATCATTTAAAGGCAACTCGCCTTCATATTCCACACTTTTTTCATTCCAATAAAAACCACGTGTTGTAACCTCAGCACCGCCATCTGCAGTCACTTCACCGCCTATCGATACTGCATTGAAGGAAATACAACTTGCCGACAATGTAACAACAGTCGGTGCAACTACATCTATCTCACCATCATCTCCACCATTGTCATCTCCTCCATTGTCATCTCCTCCATTATCATCACCACCATTATCATCTCCTCCATTGTCATCGCCTCCATTATCATCGCCACCATTGTCATCACCACCATTGTCATCAGCTTTTAAAGTAGTGAATGTTTGCTCACTACCATATGCTGTACCTACGCTATTTGTAGCGAAAGCTCTGACATAGTAAGTCGTGCTGTCTTTCAAGTTACGAATTGTCGCAGTAAAATACTCCATATAAGGTTCATTCCTTGATAGTTCTGTCGTTACATTGTCATTTAACGTTGGATTCTGACTTGTACTCCAGCAGAAACCTTTTGATGAAATCTCATCATTGCCACTGTCAGTTATCTTTCCCGAACATAAAGCACTCTCAGATGTCACTTCAGTTACTGGATGAGTACCTACAGAAGGTAATTGAGGTTCTGGTTCGCATGAAAACAAAATGCCGCAAACCACAGCAATTAAAACAAAATACTTTTTCATGATTTGATTTTTTAAAAAAATTATTAGTTAATTATCATTTTTTTGAATTATATAAAACACATACAAACAGCAGCGTCATCTCGGTGACTCATCGACTTAAAAAAGGCAACCAAACAGCTGCCTTTTTCTTACCACAATATTTTATCTTTTCTTAACTTTCTAATTATTCCATATTAGTATAGACTGACTGTACGTCTTCGTCGTCTTCTACTTTTTCGAGGAACTTCTCTATTGCTTCAACATCTTCTGCAGAGAAAGCGACAGGGCTGTTAGCGAAACGTTGTAAGTTAGCTTTCTTCACGTTGATGCCAAGTTTTTCCAATGCAGTCTGCATAGTACCGAATGCTGTCCAATCCGACAATGCTACTACGCCTTCTTCTGTTGCTTCAATCTCTTCAAGACCAGCGTCGATGAGTTCGAGTTCTATCTCTTCTACGTCCATGCCTTCTGGCAATTCAAGTTCAAAGACAGCTTTGCGGCTGAACATGAATTCCAACGAACCTGATGGCACTAACGAACCACCGCATTTGTTGAAGTAAGAACGTACGTTAGCTACTGTACGTGTTGTGTTGTCGGTAGCACATTCAACTACTACGAGAACTCCAGCAGGGCCTTTGCCTTCATAGACGATTTCCACCATGTCGGCGGCGTCTTTCGCTGTAGCTCTTTTTATAGCTGCGTCGATGTTATCCTTAGGCATGTTTTCAGCCTTAGCGTTGATGATAGCCTGACGCAATCTTGGATTCATATCTGGATCAGCACCGCCTTCTTTAGCTGCAATAGTGATCATCTTACTTAATTTAGGGAACACTCTTGACATGTGACCCCATCTCTTCATCTTAGCCGCTTTGCGGTATTCAAATGCTCTTCCCATAGTATATTATTTTAAATAATTATTTACTTTATCGGACATATCCAATATGCCGCTACATTTTTGAGGTGCAAATTTACAATTTTACTCTTAAATGTAAAAGAGTATTTTAATTTTTTTTGAGACAATGAGACACAAAGTCGCAGAGTAGAGACGCATCAATGATTCCATAAAAATAAACACACATTGATACGTCTCAGAAAATATTGCCATAAAAAAGACGCATCAACATTTTTTTATTTTCATTGGCATTGTTGATACGTCTCTACATTAACTGTCAATTGTTAATTGTTAATTGTAAATTGTTAATTGTTAATTGTTTTGTCGTTGCAGTAAAAAGATTTCCTTTTGTCTCTCAATCTCTCGACGTAATTCCTCTTCTGTAGGAAGCAGTGGAAGATATTTCGCAGCGAACAATTGTTCATTTCTATCAAGCGTCCTCACACTCCACATCTCCTTAGATGCTGTCTCCAAATACCAACGGATTGCAACTTCATTTCCGACTCGTAATGTTCGATATATATGTGTCCATTGCAAATTTGGAAATCGCGATTTCCAAATCTTTAAGTCTGGTACTACAATATAAAATTTTCGAAATGCCCTGAGATAACGGGGCGAGAAACCAGAGCCGTATTCTATAGTAAGCTGTTTTGACAGACCGTCTATTAGTTGTTCTCCATATTCCGCTCTTACACACCCTTGCTGTTCTTCTTCCAATATTCGTTTGCCTATCGACCAATAGGTTTCTATCATTACTGACCCTACTGAAGCATAAGCAGTTCTACGTCCTTGCTCTATTATATTCTTTATATCTACGAGCAACTCATTACTAACCAATTCATCCTTCTTTTCTTTCATCTTTAATCCTCCTCCAATTTTTCAACATTAATAACTAATCTATCTTCAATGAACGTTTGGTATTTTCTACAAACTACCATATTGCAAAGCTACTAATTTAAATCGAGATAAAATGGAGATTTCAGATAAAAATATTTTAAACTGAGAAGACGCAACAATTACATTTCATTTATTTTCACCGGTGTAATTTGTCGCGTCTCTACTTGTTATAACTATAATAAAATTTGTACAAAAAAAGGACGCGGCGAACCACGTCCCTACATTAATTATAAACTGTTAATTGTTAATTGTAAACTGTTAATTGTAAACTGTTAATTGACTACAGTTCTTCAATCACTTTCATCAGCTGTTCTCCTAATCCGATGGTGTAGCCTTGTGAGATGAAGACAATCTCATTCTGTGTGTTAGCCACGATGAATATCGGGAGACTATTATTCTGAAGTCTCATATTAGCGACAATCTCTTTCAACATCGAACCATCTTCAATACCGAATGTAGTGTTTTGTGGGAGACCTTGGAAGTTCTTCTTCTCGAAGTTTTTCTTATGTTCTTCATTCTGGAAGAGGAAGACGAA
>JAZNVS010000037.1:0-36197 GCA_045592965.1 Bacteroidales bacterium
ATAATCATTATCCGTGTTATCTTCTAACGATGGATAAAGATTTTGTATCAGATATTGAAGGTGTGAGAAAAGTATATGTCGTAGATTGGTTGCTAAATGTATCTTAGTATTGTATTCTGCATAAAAAAATAATTTCAAAAAATCTCTTTCATCTAAATAAAAATGTTTATCTTCGTGGACTTGAAAAAAATAACAAAGTAATTAACGTTTAAAAAAATAAATATCATGCAAAACATTGAATGGTCAAAATTGCCTTTTGGTTATTATCCAACTAATTACAATGTTCGTTGTTACTACAGAAACGGACAATGGGGCGAAATCGAAGTAAGTTCAGAAACAACAGTCAACATCCACATGGCAGCAACATGTTTGCACTATGGTCAGGAAGCATTCGAAGGTTTGAAGGCTTTCCGCGGCGTTGACGGTAAAGTTCGTATCTTCCGCTTAGAAGAAAACGCAAAACGTTTGCAATCTTCATGCGACGGCATCATGATGCCACAATTCCCAATCGAGAAGTTCAGAGAGGCTATGATCAAATGTGTTCAACTTAACTCAGAATTCATTCCTCCTTACGAAAGCGGCGCATCATTATACCTCCGTCCATTAATCATCGGTACAGGTATCCGCGTTGGTGTTAGCCCAGCTGACGAATATTTGTTCTTAGTATTTGCTACACCAGTAGGTCCTTATTTCAAAGGCGGTTTCCAAGCTAACCCTTACGTCATCACACGTAAATATGACCGTGCTGCTCCTCTTGGAACAGGTACTTACAAAGTCGGCGGTAACTACGCTGCAAGTATGCGTCCTCACGTTGAGGCTTGCCATGGCGGTCAATACGCTTGCGAATTCTATTTGGATGCTAAAGAAAAATGCTATATCGACGAAGCTGGCGCAGCTAACTTCTTCGCTATTAAAGATAACACATACATCACACCATTGTCAACATCAATCCTCCCTTCAATCACAAATAAGAGCTTGATGTTCTTGGCAGAAAAACTCGGTATGAAAGTAGAACGTCGTCCTATCCACGTTGACGAACTCGCTACATTCGAAGAAGCAGGCGCTTGCGGTACAGCAGCTGTTATCAGCCCTATCTCACGTATTGATGACTTAGACAACAACAAGTCATACACTTTCGGTGACGGCAAACCAGGTCCACAAAGTGAGAAATTGTACAACAAACTCCGTGGTATTCAAACAGGCGCTGAACCAGATGAATATGGCTGGATTACGGAAGTTGAAATTTGAAAACTGAAAATTGAAAATTGAAAATTGATGTAGAGACGCGTCAATGTCACTAATTGTAATATATATGACATTGACACGTCTGAAAATCTATAGAGACGTCATTGTCAAAATGGCGTCTTTTTTTTATCGAAAAAAAACTTAAAAAAATACATTTTAACTATTGATTTTATTTCGATTAATGTGTATTTTTGTAGCCTAATTTTTTTAGGAAAATTTGTAAATATTAATAATTAAAATTTAACCAAATGAAAAAAATCTCCTTTTTAGCAGGTGCTTTGTTAGCATGCTTTATGCAGGTTAACGCACAGGATTTCGTTTCTACAGCTCCAGCAAACAGAAACGTTGTCATCGAAGAGTTCACAGGAAGAAACTGTCAGTACTGTCCAGCCGGACATGTTATAGCAAACCAAATTGTACACAACAATCCTGGTAGAGTATGGGCTGTTAACGTACACGCAGGTGGTTTCTCTCCAACCTCATTCCCGAACTTCAACACAACAGAAAGCAATACAATTCTTAATGGATTTTATGTTACAGGTTTCCCATCAGGTGCAGTGAACCGTTCAGACTATACAGCTTTAGGTAGAGGTGACTGGGCATCAGCAGCATCTCAACAAATGGCTCAGGTAGCTGAATGTAACGTCGCTGGTCAAGCTGTAGTTAATCCAGCTACACGTGTTGCTAAGATTACTGTTGAAGTATATTACACAGGCAATAGCGAAGAAGCAAACAACTATCTTACAGTTATGATGTTGCAAGATAGTATCATGGGTTCACAATCAGGTGGCACATCAAACCCAGAACAAATGATCAACGGACAATACTGCCACATGCATATCCTTCGTTCAACAGTTACTCCAACTTGGGGAGAGCAAATTGCTCCAACAACAGCTGGTACATTGATTACAAAAGAATATGAATATGAAATTCCAGAAGTAATTGGTACTCCAAATGGCGTTGAAGTTGACTTAGACAACATCACATTCCTCGCATTTGTATCAGAAAGTGTTAAGACTCCAGGCAATGCAACACGTCCTATCCTCAACGCTTGCGAACTGACAAGAGTAACAGGTACTGAGGAAGCTGTCTTTCCTTTCATCTCAGGTGTTACATCAGCTACTGGCATCTCATGTTCACAAACAAGAACTTTCAATGTCGGTGTTACAAATGGTGGTTTAGATGAACTTACATCACTTAAATTTGAAGCTTACGTCGATGGCGAATTAGCAAAAGAACAAACATGGGAAGGTAGCATCGCTTCATACGCTGGTACAAATGTTGAGATGGAATTTGATGTTCCAGGCGGTACTCACAATATCGAAATAAGAATCGTTGAAGCCAACGGCACAGCGTTCGAATTTGCAAGGGAAGTCACAGCTTCATTTGATGAATGGGCAGAAGTGATTGTCGAAGGTGAAGAAGAAGAATTCACAATCAACATCATGCAAGATAAATATGGTAACCAAATCACATGGGAACTCCTCGGTTCAGATATGTCAGTTCTCGCTTCTGGCGGTCCTTACACAATGTTGGTCGGTGGTTCAGCTTCAACACAATTACACCAAGAAAAAGTTACTGTAGCTAAAGGCGAATGCGTTAAATTCGTTATCAAAGACGCTGTTGGTAACGGTATGTGCTGCCAATATGGTGAAGGTTACTATCAAATCAAAGATAGCCAAGGTAACCTCTTAGTTGACGGTGACGGTGACTTCGGTTCAGAAGCAAGCGTATTGTTGTCAGTAACAGATGGCGTTTCTGTTAATGAAACTCCAGCAACAGAAACATATAATATCTTCCCTAATCCTGTAAAAGACGTTCTTACAGTAAAAGGCGAAAACATGAGCCAAGTGGTTATTTATAACTCAATCGGTCAAATGGTTGAAACAATCAACGCTACAGAAAACGAAGTTAAAGTTAACGTAAACTCATATAAAAACGGTATGTATTTCATCAACGTTATCGACAACAACGGTGAAATGACAACAACAAAAGTATCAGTTTTACATTAATGATAAACATGCAACTAATGCATGCAATGTGAATAATTTTTTTTCATGGAGACACCGCATTTAGTGGTGTCTCTTTTTTATAAGGAAAAAACGTTGTCGGTCCGTTGACTTTTTTATTATCTTTGTACTTCTAAAGTCGCATTAAAAAATAATTATCAAATAACGTTAAAATGAAGAAGTTTACATTATTAATGCTTGCTGTCGCAGCATCTTTTTTTAATTTGTATTCACAAGAATATGTCTCGACGGAAGTCTCGGACAGAAACGTCCTTATCGAAGAATTTACCGGAAGAAACTGTCCTAACTGCCCTGCAGGTCATATTATCTCGAACGGCATTACCCACGATAATCCCGGACGTGCATGGAGCATAGGAATACATTCGGGTTATTTTGCAGTGACGACTTACCCGAACTTCAATACCGACATCAGCGCGATATTCACTGATCCTTACGACGATGTGAGCGGAGGCTTGGGATATCCTGCTGCCGTCATCAACCGTTCAACAGAACAGGCTCTGGGTCGCGGTCAATGGGAAGCGGAAGCTAATACTCAACTGCAACAGACCGCTGAATGCAATGTAGATGGTCATGTGGTTATAAATCCTATCACAAGGACAGCTTCAATAACAACAGAAGTTTATTATACAGCTAACAGCGCCGAGACAACAAATTATCTTACCATCGTCATGATTCAGGATAGCATCGCTGGACAACAGGCTTACGCTCATACCAATCCTGCACAAGACCTTGGCGATGATATGTACTGTCACATGCACGTGTTACGCGATGTCGTGACATCTTCGTGGGGCGATGAGATTACTCCTACAACAGAAGGTTCTTTGATAACAAAGACTTACGAATATATAATCCAAGATACAATTGGAAATCCCAATGGTGTTTATGTAGATATCGACAATATTCATTTCATCGCTTTCGTCACCGAGAAATATCAGGGAATGCCGACACGTCCTATCCTTAACGTAAATAAACTTAGTCAAGAACAGTCGTCGGGATTGGCGGTTTCTCCTTTCATAGCTGATGTTATGATAGATGACGCGATCTATTGTACCAACGAAAGGACATTCAAGACATACGTGAAAAACGTTGGATCTGAAGAACTCACCTCGTTGAAGTTTGAAGTAGAATATGAAGGAGGAGAGACGGTGGAACATTCATGGACTGGTAACATCGCTCCTGATGATACAGAACGTATCGACATTACTTTCGATATTCCTGTCGGTAATAACGAATATGTTTTCAATATCGTTGAAGCTAATGGCGAAACTCACGATTACTCAAAATCGATTATGCAGCTTTGTGATGAATGGGCGGTTTATGAAACAGCGGCTGAAGAAGTTAATCTGACTATCGAAGTGCTTCAAGATAAATATGGCAACCATACAACGTGGAAACTCATGTCGTCTGACAATACAGTTCTGATTTCGGGAGGTCCTTATATGTATTTGCCAAATGCCAATACTGAGTTACATACTTATAATGTGGATGTAAATGTCGGTGATTGTTATAAGTTCGTGATTTATGACAGTTATGGAAACGGCATCTGCTGTGAAGACGGCGACGGTTATTATAAGATCACAGATGCTGACGGTAACGTCATCATTGACGAATTAGGACAATTTACACATGAGAAATACAGTATTTTTTCTGTGATACAAGGAGAGTCAGTTCAGGAAATGAATACACCTTTATATAATATATATCCGAATCCGGCAGAAGACGTCGTGAAATTGTCGGTTGTCAATGCTAAGCCTTCGGTGTTGAAGATATATAATGTTGTAGGAATGATGATTGAAGAAATCGAAATTAATTCTGATGAAGTCGAAATCAACGTCGCAGATTATAATTCGGGAATCTATTTCTTTAATGTCGATGGGGAAGTAGTTAAGGTTATAATTGAAAATTGAAAGTTGAAAGTTTAAAGTTGAAAGTTGAAAGTTGAAAGTTGAAAATTGAAAATTAATGTAGAGACGTACTAATGATACCGAAAATAATAAACGATATTATTGATATGTCTGATGAATTGAAAATATGAGAAGATGTTAAAATTGTATGAGACGTTTGTTTTTTGTTTTGATTTTTATCGTTTTTATCTCTTGTGATGTTTATGATAAAAAGTCTTTAGAAAATACCGAAGTTCTTGATAATTTTGAAACATATTTCTTGAACAATGAAGTTGCTGACGATGATATGATAATATCCGTCAACGGCTTCATTGATTCGCTTAATGATGCTGATGCTAACAGATATTACCTTTTATCTGAATCTCACCGTATTTTAGGTTATTGTCATTATACCAAATGTAATTTCAATATCGCTATAAAGGAATATATTAGCGCGTTGAAGTTTTCCGACAAGGTAAAAGATAACCAAAATCTAAAAGGTGACATTTATAAAAACATCGCTGACGTTTTCTATGATTGTGAGAATTATACTCTGGCTAAGGAGTTATATTTTAAGTCTTTGGATTATTGTCTCAATTCTTTAGATTCTAACAATATCGTTCACGATTATCGAAGAATAGGTAATATCTGTTATTATCTTTCTGAGAATGAGAATCCTGATACTTTGCAATATTATATGCAGAAAAGCATGAACTTCGCCAAGAATGAAGAACCTCTGATCTCTGCGTTATATATGGCTCTGACGACTGCATTTCATCAGAAGGAAAAGTTAGAAGGATTGTCACCAAATAGAATGAAAGGGATAAGTCTACTTCCTGACAACAGAATCGCTATGAATTATTCTTTGAACAGTTATCTTTCTGTATTATATCAGATAGAAGGCGATATTGACGGAGCTATAAAACATTCCATCATCGCACTTGGTTCAGATAATATGATAAAACAGATGTCGGCGCACAAACAACTCTCGGATTTATATCTTATTAATGGTGATACAATCTCATCGGTTTATCACGATATAAAATATGATTCAATAAACGACATTTTATCTGAATATAAGAGAGCGGCTTTTGCCGCAGAAAATCTTCTGCATGAATATGAAAAGGAAAGTCAGAATGTTGTGAATAAGAACGGAGATAGTTATTTTATTTTCATGATTTCTACATTAATCATTATAATGTTTTTATCCTTTCCCATTCTCATAAAGAAAAAAAGAAGAACGGTAAGCAAAAAATATTTCTCTGAAAGATGGGACCGTTTCACTTTATCTGATATTTTCCTTTCGATTAAAGACAAGTGTGAAAATGAATCGGATTTAAGTGCTGTCAATGTAAGTACCAGCATGATTTGTCTCAAGGAAAATGAGAAGATGAATTTAGAAAAGATGATAAACCTTTGTTTTAATAATTTTGTCGATGAACTTAGAAAGACATTCCCTGAATTGAACAAAGGAGAAATCGATTATTGTATGATTTCACTTCTGAATATTTCGGAAATTCATAAGGCTGCACTTTTAGGTTTGTCGTATCAAGGTTGTGTGAGCAGAAGAAAACGAGTCATTGAGAAGACAAAGATGAGCAATATCAATGAGGATTTGATGTCCTTTTTACAGAAACATAACGACAACATAATATAACATAATGTGAAATAATTGATTCTGCATAATTTTGCGTCGCAGATTGATGATTAGTCTGCCGGTTTCGGGACGAACTCGAAAATTCAAATTATATAATTATGACAGAATTAATTTCATCAGAGCAATTAAGAGTTTGTAATGCGGGAAAAAAAGTAATGCAAATAATGACTCTACATTGTGAAAGTATTTACACAGCTAACATGACTGAATCAATGTTTTTAGATGCCGTTTATGAAAATATCGATGTCCAGCATAGAACATTGGAAAGTGTGAATTTCTTTAAAAAAGTTTATTTTTACTTGTCGACAAACAAATCTGTGGAAGAGATTGATGAGATTGAAACAGGTGAATTAACATTTGCCTTGTATCAAAAAGGGTAATGTTGCCATCATCGGCAAGGTAAATTCCTTCTTCTATTGAGTTGGTTAGATCCAAACTCCATATTTTGTTAAATCAATAATTAAATAATCAAAACATGTAAAAAATATGAATGATTTAAATTGTATAAGAATTAAATATAACATAGCGTTTATATTATTTGTTTTAATCATTGTCGCAATATTAGGATGGTGTATGCTTGTTTTGCCATCAATAAATATCGGAGATGATATAAGATATTTGGTCATCGCAGGTGTGTCATTCCTTTTAATTGAGGGTGTAATTAGATTGGTAATTTTTAAGATTCTTAGGATTAAATCTAAGGATGATTTTTCGCAACTGCCCCAATTTATTGTAACAGAATATATAAACGTTAATAAAAATACCTTAAGCAAGATATTCCTTATTCCAAATATTGTTTATTGTTTGTTGCTTGTTATTCCGACGATTGCACTACAAAATGACATCAAATTAATTTTCTATTGGACTTTTACGTTGAGCGTTTGCTTATTTGTTTTCAATATTCTAAGAGTATTAAAAATAGAATCAGTGAAAGATTAAGCAATTCATTCTTAGGTAAATTTATAGAAGTCCCCTTAAAATTTGAGACGTATCAACGATACCTAATTAAACAATATATCGTTGATACGTCTCTACATTTATTGTCAATTGTCAATTGTCAATTGTTAACTGTTAATTGTCAATTGTTGCTCCATTTGTTGTTGTAGTTTTCTTGCTTCTTCGGCTGCTTTCTCGGCGAAGTCTTTTTCTTTTGAAGCGTAGATGATGCCTCTTGAGGAGTTTACGATCAAGCCGCATTCTTTGTTGAGACCGTATTTAGCTACCGCTGCCAAGTCGCCGCCTTGTGCTCCAACGCCAGGAACTAACAGGAAGTGATTCGGTAACATCTTTCTTATCTCGCCTAATTCTTCAGGATGTGTCGCACCGACAACATACATCATCTTATTGTCGTCAGCCCATGTTGCAGATTTAGCGAGTACTTCTTTATAAAGTTCGTGACCTTCTATGTTGAGATATTGGAAATCTTTAGAGCCTTTGTTTGAAGTGAGTGCTAACAGGATGACCCATTTGTCTTCGAAGCCTAAGAATGGTTCAACAGAATCCAATCCCATATAAGGTGCTACTGTGATGGCGTCGCTGTTCATTGTCTCGAAGAAAGCTCTTGCATAGTTGGCGGAAGTGTTACCTATGTCGCCTCTCTTAGCGTCGGCGATGACGAAGATCTCCGGATAATTTGCCTTGATATATTTTATAGTCTTGTCCAAGCTTTCCCAACCTTTAGCACCGTAAACTTCATAGAAAGCGGTGTTAGGTTTGTATGCTATTGTATATTGTGCTGTAGCATCGATAATCTGTCTGTTGAATTCGAAGACCGGATCTTCACATTCCAAGAGATGTTGTGGAATCTTGTTGATGTCGGTGTCTAATCCGACGCAAAGGAATGATTTCTTTGCAAAGATTTGTTCTACTAATTGTTTTTTGTTCATGACTATTATTTTTAGTTTAGAGTTTAAGGTTTATAGTTTAGAGTAGTTTTAAAGTTGAGAGTTAGAAGTTTTATAGTTTATCTAAATCTAACCTGAAACCTTAAGCATTAAACCTTAAACCAATTTAAAATTTTCAACTTTCAATTTTCAACTTTCAGTTTTCAATTTTCAATTATCAATTCTCTTTAAGTCGTTCCGCATTTTCAGCCATCTGCAGTTTTTCAATTATCTCGTTGATGTCGCCATCTACAATGGCTTGCAGATTATAGATCGTGAGGTTGATGCGGTGGTCGGTGACGCGACCTTGAGGATAGTTGTATGTTCTGATCTTAGCTGAGCGGTCGCCACTCGATACCATTGTCTTTCTTTGCGAGGCGATGCTTTCCAAGTATTTGTTGTATTCTCTTTCGTAGAGACGAGTTCTCAACACTTTCATCGCTGTTGCCAAGTTCTTGATCTGAGACTTCTCATCCTGACAAGAAACTACGATGCCACTGGGTATATGGGTGAGACGCACTGCCGAATATGTTGTATTAACTGATTGTCCTCCTGGTCCTGATGCGCAGAAAGTCTCTTTACGGATGTCTTTCTCGTTGAGTTCGACATCGAATTCTTCTGCTTCAGGAAGAACTACGACAGACGCTGCTGATGTGTGGATTCTGCCTTGTGTCTCAGTCTTAGGCACGCGCTGAACGCGGTGTACTCCCGACTCGAACTTAAGAAGTCCGTAAGCTCCGTCGCCAATGACGTTGAAGACGATTTCTTTGAAGCCTCCCGCCGTGCCTTCGTTCATCTCTACGGTCTCTATCTTCCAGCCTTTTGTCTCGCAGTATCTTACATACATTCTGTAGAGGTCGCCGGCGAAGATAGATGCCTCGTCGCCGCCAGTACCTGCTCGTATCTCCATTACGGCGTTTTTATCATCGGTTGGATCCTTAGGAATGAGCATGACGCGAATCTCTTCTACTAATGTCTCGCATCTTTGTTCCGCAGTCTCCAATTCTTCTTGAGCCATCATGCGCATATCTTCGTCTTTCTCGTTCTTCAAGATTTCCTTGGCTTCTTCTATATTAGATAACAGCGTCTTATATTCTTTGAAAGCTATGACGATAGGCTCCAAATCTTTATAATCCTTGTTGACCTTGACGAATCGTTTCATGTCGCCTATGATCTCAGGGTCGTTGAGCTGTTCGCCTAAGGCTTCCCATTTGGTTTTAATATCTTCTAACTTATCAATGATTTCCATCTTTGGTAGGTTAATTTTTATTAATATTCAAAAGTACCGAACTCACTCTTGATGGTAAGTTGTTTCTTTTCTGATGCTTCGACGTGACCGACGATCTGAGCCTCGATATTGAAGTCTTTAGCTATCTGAATCATTTCTTCAGCAGCTTTCTCGTTGGTATAAATCTCGAGACGGTGTCCCATGTTAAAGACTTTATACATTTCTTTCCAGTCTGTTCCCGACGACTCTTGAATCATGCGGAAGAGTGGAGGTAACTTGAACATATTGTCCTTAACGATGTGTAAGTCTTTTGTGAAGTGAAGCACCTTTGTTTGTGCGCCGCCGCTGCAATGTATGATGCCGTTGATTTGATTTCTGAAGTTATTCAGGATAGGAACCATCATTGGGAGATATGTACGGGTAGGGGAGAGGATGAGTTTTCCTACGTCGACGCCTTCAATCTCAGTAGACTCTGTCAAGGTATGAGGACCTGAATAAATCAAGTCTTCTGGGATAGAATGGTCGTAGCTTTCTTCATATTTCTCTGCGAGATAATGACCTAACACGTCGTGACGTGCTGAGGTGAGACCGTTGCTGCCCATGCCGCCGTTATATCTGTCTTCGTAGGTGGCTTGTCCCGATGAAGAGAAGCCAACGATGACGTCGCCAGCTTTGATGTTGTTTTCAATGACTTCGTCTCTTCTCATACGAGCTGTCACGGTGCTGTCGACGATTACCGTTCTCACCAAGTCGCCTACGTCGGCAGTCTCACCGCCAGTGAGGTATATTCCGCATCCGAGAGAACGCAATTTTTCTAAGAACTCCTCTGTTCCGTTGATGATGGCGGAGATGACTTCGCCAGGGATGAGATTCTTGTTACGACCTATTGTTGAAGAGAGTAACATATTGTCTGTCGCGCCTATGCATAACAAGTCGTCGGTGTTCATGACGATGGCGTATTGAGCTATGCCTGACCAAACAGAGAGGTCGCCTGTCTCTTTCCAATAAAGATAAGCTAATGACGACTTGGTGCCTGCGCCGTCGGCATGCATGATGTTACAATATTCATTGTCGCCACCCAATACATCAGGTATGATTTTGCAGAAAGCGTTAGGATATAGTCCTTTGTCTAAATTTTTTATTGCGTTGTGGATGTCTTCTTTTTC
This sequence comes from Bacteroidales bacterium, assembly GCA_045592965.1. Lineage (GTDB taxonomy): Bacteria > Bacteroidota > Bacteroidia > Bacteroidales > F082 > Limimorpha. The sequence continues at coordinate 11,093 of JAZNVS010000037.1, forward strand.
GGCTGAGACGCCACGAAGTTGATAACGTTTTTCTACTGACATTGTTTTTTTATTTAAAGATGAGCTTCATACTGTCGGTGTCGAAGGTGAACTCTCCGAATTGTTTGAGTGTCTTCTCTCCGATGAGCCAGTCTGTTCTCAAATTGTTATATACTCTTACTTTTACTTTCTTTACTGAACGGTTGGCAATCCACATCTCCTTGATGTAGAATTCAGCTCTGTCGGCGACGGCACCTGTGGTGATGATTCTGTCGATATTGTCGCCAATGAAATCCTCTTTGCCGATGAGTCCGTCATTTAACATCTGCATCACTTTTCTTTGTGAGACGCCGAACTCGAAACCTTGGTCGTAGGTGACGTTTTCTGTATAGGCGTTGATGATAGCCTTGAATGACAAGTATCCTTGTTTGTCGGTGACGAAATCGACGGCATTATCTTGATGTCTCATGTCGACGATAGCCATTTGGTCGTCGCTGATGAACTCACGTGGTACGTAGTCTTTGCTGATGACTCTGAACTCAGATCTACGGTTAAGTTGATGAGCATATTCTCTCATTTCGTCATTAGGCAAAGATTTGATATAGTCTTCTGTGAGTGTCGTTCCCGACTTGAAAGTGAAATCTTTAAATGTATAATCTTTCTGTAAGGTTCTTGGGACTCTCTCACCGTAGCCTTTTGCTGTGAGTCGTAGTGGGTCGATACCTCTGATGACGAGATAGTCGCAAACCGACTGAGCACGTTTCTGTGAGAGTATGTCGTTCTTTTCGTGAGTGTCGCGGTTGTCGGTGTGTGAACCTAACTCGATGGTGATGTTTGGATTTATCTGTAACATCTCAATCAGACCTCTCAATGAGTCCTCAAATTGCGGACGAAGTTCCCATTTTGATAATTCGTATAAAATATCAGGAAGCACGACCGGCAAGTCAGGGATGACGTTTATTTCATAGTCTTCTGCGAAATCTCTGCTGAATTCAAGACCTTCTGTGCTGATGGTGTCGGTAAATGAGAAGTAGTTGTTTTTCTCAATTGTCAAGATGTAGGTGTTGTTCAATTTTATCTGCGAGTTGGTGAATAAGAATGCTCCTTTCTCGCTGCTGTTTGTTGTATAGTTTGAACCGTCAGAGCCTTCGATTTTCACGGTAGCTCCTTCTACAAACTGTAAGCTGCTGGCATTTTTTATTGTACCGCTGACAGTGAATAAGATTGGAGGTTCGATGAAATAATAGATGTCGTCGTCCAAGCCTTGACGAGTGTCTCTGTTACTGATGAAGAAACCTCTTTCTTCTGTTGGGTGGAAACTGATTCCAAAATCGTTGCCAATTGAATTGATAGGCGATTTGAGGTTTATTGGTGTTGTCCATTCACCGACGGAGTCTAAGGTAGATACGAAGATGTCGAGACCGCCCATACCGCCGTGACCATCAGAAGCGAAGTAGAGAGTACTGTCGTTTCTGAGATATGGATATAACTCATCACTTTCTGTATTGATATTGACACCTAAGTTTCTAGGTCTGCCGAATTCTTCCGATGTGCTTTCTCTTTCAGAAATCCAGAGGTCTTTGCCTCCGATGCCATTTCTTCTCTCAGAAGCAAATATGAGTGTGAGCTCATCGCTCGACAGGGTAGGGTGGCCTACTACGTCTAAGCTGTCGATGGTCTTTATCTCTACGGTGACAGGTTCTCCCCATGAGCTGCCAGAACGTGACGATTTCATTATCTGGCATCCCGACTCGCGTTTCTTGTGATTAGGACAGCGTGTGAAATATAATGTGCTGAATTTGCTGTTCATGAAAGGAGTACCTTCGCTACCAGTTGAATTCAAGACGTCTTCGTCAACTAATTCAGGGTCTTCCCATTCGCCTTGTTTGTTCTGTCGTGCTACATAAAAGTCAGGGAAGTGCTGACCTGTGATGGCGTCTTTTTCCTTGCTTACTCCGTCTTCTCTTGCAGAAGAGATAAGCACTTCGTTATAATTATTTGAAATCCAGCTTACGCCAAAGTCTGATGCTCTTGAGTTGAGATTTTTCAGACGTGTCACCTCATATTTTGAAGGATAGTCTATCCATTCCTGGATATGCTGTAAGTCTTCCAAAGCTTCGAAGCCTCTTGGGTCGTCTGGAAATAATTCGTTGTAGATGTTATAATATTCTGCTGCGAGTTCATACTTCTGGTTTCTCTTCAAGACGTTGGCGTAGTTGAGATATACTTCCGGATTTTCCTTCGGATATTCGGTACGCATCAGACGTTTATATTGTGATTCAGCCAGCTTGCTTGCTTCTGTGAGACGGTAGCATTCCGCAAGTTGGTGAGTGATATAGACTCGTTCCTGTTCGTATTTTTTCTTGCCTGTCTTTTTGTAAGCCTTCTTGTAACGTTCGATAGCTACGTTATACTGTTTGCGTTCGAAGGCGATGTCGGCCGATTTACTCGGGTTACGTTTCTGAGCATTAGCAGGTTGCGCTATGCCTATGATAGTGATTATGAATAATAGAAATAATTTCTTTAACATATAAAAACCTTTTGTAAGGGTAACGTAATTATTTCTACAAAAGTATAAAAAAAATCATTATTGTCAAAAGACTAATGTCGAAAGATTTTTCTAAATCTGAAAAATTGAAAAACTGAAAAAACGAGAATTATTCTGAATCTTAAAGTTCTTTAGACTTTTATCTTTAGTCTTTTGCCATCCATTCTCAGTTTCTATGCTTTTCAGTTCCTCAGAATCAAAAAAAGAGCTCCTATTTCTAAGAGCTCTTCAATCCTTTAGACTTCAGACTTTAGTCTTTAGCCTTCTATTATTTTCTTTTCTTATCAGTTACTTGTTCTAATTGTTCGTCGTATTGTTTGCCTTTGAATAAAGCGTATGCCAATGGTGATGCGATGAACAATGATGAGAATGTACCAGCTATCATACCGACTAACAATGCGAATACGAAGCCGCGGATTGTCTCACCACCGAAGATGAAGATTGCTAACAATACAACGATTGTTGTACCTGATGTGTTGATTGTACGTAACAATGTGCTGTTGTTTGCACTGTTGAAACGTTCTTTCCAACCTTTCTTAGGGAATAATGTAACGTTCTCACGTACACGGTCGAAGATAACCACTGTGTTGTTGATAGAATAACCGATGATTGTCAAAACAGCAGCGATGAATGATTGGTTAACTTCCATTGTGAATGGTAAGATATTGTTGAACAATGAATACATACCGATAACTAACAATGTGTCGTGTGTCAAACAGACGATACTTGACAAACCATATTGCCATCTTCTGAAACGGATAGCGATGTAAGCGAACATAACTACGAGAGATACGATAACAGCGATGAAAGCTTTGCGTGTTACGTCGTCGGCTACTGTTGCACCGACTTTTTGTGAGCTCAAGATACCGAGTAATACGTTGCTCTTGTCTGAATCTGTAGTAAATTGTTCGTATGTCATTTCAGTGTCATAGAGACCTTTAAGAGCGTTGTAGATAAGACCTTGGATTTCTTGGTCAACGTCTGGAGTGTTGTCGTTAATCTTATAGTCTGTTGTTATCTTCACTTGACGGCTAGGACCGTAAGTCTTAACTTCAGGAACGTTTTCAAATTCTTTTACGTTAGCCAAAGCGTTACGTACTTCGTTAACTGTTACGTCATTGTCGAAACGTACAACATAGTTACGTCCACCTTTGAAGTCGATACCTAAGTTCAAACCGCGAACTGCCAAAGAACCTACGCTGATTACGATGAATACGCCAGCGATGATAGCAGCTGTCTTGCCGAACTTGATGAAGTCGAATGAAGTGTTCTTTAAGAAGTTGCGTGTAGCGTTGTTTGAGAAGTTGATGTTCTTGTCTTTCTTCAACCAGCCTTCGAATACCAAGCGTGTGATGAACAATGATGTGAACAATGATGTAGCGATACCAATCATCAATGTTGTTGCGAAACCTTGGACAGGGCCTGTACCGAATTCGAACAATACGAATGCTGTCAAGAATGTTGTGATGTTACCGTCGAGGATAGCTGAGTAAGCAGCTTTATAACCGTCGGCGATAGCCGTTCTCAAGCCTTTACCTGCGCGTAATTCTTCTTTGATACGTTCGAAGATGATGACGTTGGAGTCAACAGCCATACCGAGAGTAAGGACGATACCAGCGATACCAGGCAATGTCAATACTGTACCGAATGATGCCAACACGCCGAACATGAAGAATATGTTTACTAACAAAGCTGTGTCAGCTGCGAAACCTGCCTTGCTGTAGAAGAACAACATATAGATGAGGACGAGGACGAAAGCGATGATGAATGACCAGAGACCTGAGTTGATAGCTTCCTGACCTAATGATGGACCTACGACGTTTTCTTCGAGGATTCTTGCTGGAGCAGGTAATTTACCAGCTTTCAAGATGTTTGCCAAGTCTTGTGCTTCTTCAACTGTCATGTCACCGCCAGAGATTGATGAGCGACCGCTTGGGATTTCGTCGTTAACTACAGGATATGAATATACGTAGTCGTCGAGAACGATAGCTACTTGTCTGCCGATGTTTTCGCCTGTGAGGCGTTTCCATGCTTTAGCGCCTTCGCTGTTCATTTGGATTGTAACTTCAACGCGGCCGTTTTGGTCGTAGTCTTGACGAGCGTCAACGATTACTTCACCGCCGAGAGCAGCTTTGTTGTCGCGTGATGTTTTTAATGCGACGAGGTCGATATATTCTTGGCTTCCGTCAGCGCTGACGTTTGGTTTTACGCACCATGCAAATCTTACGTCACGTGGGAAGATGTTCTTAACTTGCTTGAGCATTCTGTTGATGTTAGCTGTGTCTTTTACTAAAGCCATACCAACGCGTGCTGTTTGTGCAGGATAAGTCTGACCCATTTCGTTTTGATAGTAAGAAGGTGTTAAGTAGTTGTAGATTGGGAAGTTGGCTCTCATTTCTTCCATTGCTTCTTCTTGAGCTTTCAATGAGTCGTTAGCCAAGAGTGCTGGTTCATCTTCGCTTTTTGTTTCTTCTACTTCTTTTTCTAAACCTTCGTTAGCTTTGTTTATCTCAGCAAGACGTTTGTTAGCTTCGTCGAAGAAGTTGTAAAGTTCTGTGAAGTTGTATGTCTCCCAGAATTCGAGTTGTGCTGTACCTTGTAAAAGTTTACGAACACGTTTAGGATCTTTGATACCAGGGAGTTCGACGAGGATACGTCCTGAGTTTTCTAATTTTTGGATATTTGGTTGAGCTACACCGAAGCGGTCGATACGAGTTCTTAAGATTTGGTAAGAACGGTCGATAGCGCTGTTTGTTTCATCTTTGATAACGTCTAAAACTTCAGCATTTGTTGAGTTTACTGTGATGCCTTTGTCTTTGAATTCGAACAAGAAGATAGGAGCTAATTTAGCGTTAGGATCTAATTGTTGGAAAGCGTCGCCGAACAAGTCAACGAAATCTCTTTGTGAATTGAGATGTTGTTCGTTAGCTATTCTTAAAGCTTCGACGAATGTTGGGTCTGTGCTGTGACCTGAGAGGACGTTGATGATGTCTGGAACTGAGACTTCCATCATAACGTTCATACCGCCTTTAAGGTCGAGACCTAAATTGATTTCCATTTCTTTTGCTTGACGATAAGTTTGTCCGAAGATTGGATAAACTTTCACGGTGCTCATTGAGTCTAAGTAGTAGGTTTCTCTTGCACCTTGAATTGAATCTAATAAGTAATCGTAAGCATTTTGGCTGCCTTGGGCAAGGCTTTCTGCCATTTTCACTGACTCTGCACTAGTAGCATATTCTGCTGCTTTCTTCTCGACATTTCTTGTAACAACTGAGAATGACAATTGATACAAAGAGAACACAGCCAAGATAACTGCTAAAAGTTTGATAACTCCTTTGTTTTGCATTGTAAATCTATTTTTTATAATTATTTAATTTTTAATTCTTTTGTTAGAATACATTTTTTGGGGTGCAAAAATACGATTTTTTTATTTCAGATACAAGTATTTTTTATAAAAACTGAGAAATTGAAAAATTGAAAAACTGAGAATTTTTTTAAACCTGAAAAACTGAGAAATTGAAAACTTGAGAATCTTTTTAAAACTGAAAATATGAGAAATTGAAGTTCTATTTTTTTTCAGATTCTAAAAAAGACGCATCAATTATGAAGTGACCCCAAAAGTTTTTTGTCCAAACTTTTGGGGTCACTTCATCACACTATAGTTTATTTTCAAAGGTGTAATTGGTACGTCTTTACCGATGACGATTTTTAGAACTTTAGAAACAAAATTCTAAAATTCCAGATTTCCAAAGTTCTAAAATTCTAAAATTCTATTTAATCCATTTCCCTTCCTCAACTGTCAATTGTTCATTGTTAACTGTTAACTTCCAGATGTAAGTTCCCGAGTTCCATTTCGAGGCGTCTACGCTTGTGACTTCCTCTGTAATAATTTGTTGGTGAACGATTCTTCCTTGCATATCATAGACTTGCAATGTAGCGTTACGCAAGCCGGTTCTTATATTCAAAACATCTCCGCCCGGATTAGGATAAGCGACAGCAAGATGCAGGTTATGAACGTGAGCTTCTTCGATGTTAACGAATGCGGATGCGGGGAATTTGGAAACCTTTGACCATCTATCGTTATGATTGTACATATCGTATGAATATGAAACAAGTAAAAGTCCATCATCTTTTGTTGTTGTAACACATGTGGCCATATTAAATACACCCACCTCGTCATAGAAAAACGTTGCTATTGTATCAAAATCGGTGTCTAACTTTTCTATCATTATCCATGAATCTTCATCATTATCTAAAGCACAATTCAATGTGTACGTAAAATAGATGTCTCCATCTTTTGTCATATCCATTGAACGTGTAGATGTACGGTCATGTTCAGGTGTCTTTCTTTCTATGTAATTAAGCACTGGTAACGGTTCGGTAGAATTATTTAAATCATCGTCTATTTCGTATAGTCTTATCTCATCATTAATACCATTTCCAGGACCTTCAAAATCTGAGCAAACATACGTAGTATTATGATCACTACGCATTACGGAGAATTGATCCAACATGCCATCATCCAATATCGGGCTATAATCTCCTGGTAGTAAAACATCCCGTGTGGCCATATAATTAAAGTCATCATCATAATATTCCACTATGCCATGATAGTCTGGGCATCCCCTATAGTAAACTGCATATCCGTTCTCATTTTTTACCATTTGCTGACGTTTGCAAGCCATGATACTGGTCCCGCATCCAGCCTCGTATCCTTTTCTAAGTAAAAAATCACCATTAAAATCCATCTTGAAGAAGAAAACCGAGTCATGTCTTTCTTCATGAGATACGCTGCTCATCTTTGAATAAACACCTGTTATATAGCCATCATCTTCAAAAGCGGAATATATATGTATGTAGCCGCTATACACATTACGGTACATATACCATTCTTCATTTCTTATCTCAAAAGTATCAATAGGATAGGTGTACTCATACGCTTCTGTCACATTGAGCATTTCGTCCAATTTATAAAGACCAATTATTGATTCGGTAGGAATACTGTCATAATTTTTGAAATAATTTTTTGATTCAAAATCATGATCTGGACTATACGAAGTAAGAAAATACATTTCACCATTTTTTTCAAAAAGGTACGGCGTTGTAGTCTCGCAGAGACCATGCTTAAAATATACTTTTCTATATAATTCTTCTCCGTCTGGTGAAATTAGAGATAATGTAGGTTGAGTTGAATGTATTGCATTCGTTAAATTCACTGGAGAAGCAAATACATCTAATGGGTAGTTTAATGAAGAAACCAACACATAGCCATTTGATAATTCCATCGCTTCTAAATAGTCGCACCCAGAAACTATTTCATCGCTATGATACACGGCTTCCCATTCTTGAGAGAAAATACTATTCACTCCGCAAAATAGCAGAGTGAATAGTGTTATTAACGATATAATATTATTCATGATTACCGTAGAAAATTTTAGCATAAGTTACAACGCAAGTGTGAAATTTATGATAGAATCTGCCTTGAGTATACTCTTTCCATTCAACATTACATTCGTAATAAGGTGAACCACTATAAAGTCCCCAATGTAAAGCCCCATTTGGAGATACTAGCAATCTTTGATTACTTCGCCAATAACAATTCATTTCATCAAACGTTATACAAGGTTCTTCATCTCCATACACACACTCGTAGAATAACCATCTGTGTTCACATGTCATTGTAGTGTCATTGTAGTAGATATATTTAGGGAATAAATTATTTGGATCTTCATACGATTTGTAACCGACATACTCAACATCGTAGATGTACGAAAAGATTCCTTCATGTTCTTCATCAGGCTCAAATTGAAAAACTCTTGTCAACTCATTTGCGGCATCTGTCGGACGAGTTAAACTTTGATCTGGATCACAATATCCCAACATCTTACCCCAAATGAAATTATCACCTTTTGTAAAAGGTCCTCCATCATGATGATAAAAATCTTTTTCACCTCTCGTGAACACGACTTCAATAGCGTCTCCGCTCTTGGCTCCTGTTTCAGGGAACTTGATGCTGAAGTTCTTGGCGAGGTCGGAATCATCATCGACACCTGCCATGAGTTCTTCCAACTCTGTTTCAAAAGCGTTGTAGGTGGCGACGGCTTCCGCTGCCGAGACGTTGCCGTTTGCATCCACTTGTGGCATTCTTACGTAGAAGGTGTCTAAAGATGCGTTTGCAAATGGTGTCGCATGCTGGCTGTGTTCGTAATTGAACGTGAGGTCGATGTCGTCGCGCAACTGTTCTAATGTCATGCTCTCGCCCGATTTAGCTCCAGATCTTACATTGTCGCGAAGCTCCTGGAAAGCGTAGATGCGGTTCAACAATTCTCTTGATTCGTCGTTCGCTGATTTTGTTACGACCTGATTTTCGTTTTCTGTTTCCTTGTCCTTCTGACATGAAACCACTGCTACCGAAATAGCTGCTGCAACAAGTAATGTTGCAATTTTAATGTAATTTTTCATAATTGTATTTTTATTTAGTTAATGATTTTCTTTTTTGGCTGTGAGCTATGAGCTAACTGCTGACAGCTGATAGCTGATAACTGATAGCTGACAGCTAATTTTATCTTTCTATTCTAAAACTTGCTTCGGCACTGCCATTGTCTCCTTCTATTATGATGGTGTAATCTCCTGCTTGTAAATTGCCTATTGGTATCATATTTACAAGTCTGAATGAGGTGTTCGTTGGTGAACTGTAAACTACATTGCCATTTTCATCTTCAATGTAAATGTTTAGTTCTCCTAAGGAAGCGTTGAAATGGATAATAATCATAGAACTCTGTTGATAAATTTCAATTGGTTCTTCTCCTCGAATAATAATATCTTCACCCATATATCCTTTCAAAACAATCGGCAATTTGTCACCGTAATTTTTTCTGACCGATAAATCGGATGCGTTCGCGCTCATCCCGAATGCGAACAGCATAATCATAAGTGCTACTTTTCTCATATCAATTTTCATTTAAAAATTTTCGCAACAAAATTATGACGTTGCAATCTAACTTTGGAAGTCATCACAAGCGCTTTCCAAGTTTATTTTAAGATGAAGGAAATTTGTTGTGAGAAAAATGTTGTTGGTCAGTGATTTAAGAAAGAGTAGGGGAGATTGGTTTTACAAGTTTTTTTAAGAGTCTCCGAGTCACCAAGTGTAGAGACGCGTCAATGTTTCCTGCAAAATAAACACGCATTGACACGTCTCATATGTTTTAAGTTCGCGTCAATGTTTCCTGCTGTAAAATTCTTCAAAAATAAAATCGCCGATGTCGCTTCCATAGCCTTCGGCTCCAATCTTCTTTCTGATGTTGGAGCGTGCTTTGGCAACGGAGCTTTCTCCAAGGTTTATTATGCCGGCAATCTCTCTGCTGCTTAATGGTAGCATCGACAAAACGCATACGTTGTATTCGGTCTCGTTCAGATTGCTGTATCTTTCCTTAACGAAAGTGGGCAGCTTCTCGTAGGTGTTTTCTAATAAATCTATGGCAGCTATCAAACCGCTCTTGTTCCTCGAACCATAAACAAGACTCTTTAACTCGTTGACAATATCCTTATCGGTATCATTATCATTATGTTTCTTCTCAATATTGTTGACCTTGACAATAAGCTTGGACCTTTGTTTTAGAATATTGCCAACAGACGATTTGATGTCGTTGTTCAACTCCTCGAGAATATTGTATTCGCTCTTTAGACTATTCATCTCAATAACAAGCTGCTCGTTCTTTTTCATCAAGGCAATCTCGCCTTTCTTTTTCCTGACGATAAGTATGGAAATAATTGTAACAAGAATTATAAGAATGAGCAACATCACTATTATCATCTTGAACTGTCTGTTCAGTTTCTTGTGATAGTTGTTGCTGAGATGTTCGTAGTTGTATTTTTTCTCAATCTCATATATGTTCTGCTTCATATTGTCTTCTCTTATCTTGTCGATGGTTCTCGTGAGCCTGTCCTGATAATATAAAGCACTGTCGTTCATGTTGAGCGAGTAATAATAATCTGAAAGAAAACCATACGAACTCGCCAAGAAAGCCATATCGTTTATATTGTCTATTTCGTTTATGAGTTTGTGAGTATATTTTTTTGTGGAATCTTGTTCTCCTATTTCAAGATATAATTCAGCCAAATTCAGATTATACAGAGGTGTTGCCAATGAATCTCCGTTAGCTTCAATCGACAGTCTTAGAAAATCTTTTGCTTCTTCAATTCTATTACATTCTCTATAAATCACGTGTGCGAATTGATATACGGATGATAATAATTTTTTATTGTCGCTATCGGTAACAATATCTAATGCTTTGTCTATATAATAGATGGAATTGTCGTTGTTGAGAGAAATTAAATACCCTTTTGCGATATTGGCATAAGATGTTGCCAACATTTCCTTATCTCCCTCTTTGATATAATTGATAGATTGCAGATGTTTTTCTAATGCCTTGTCGAAATAATTTTGTTTGCCATAGATGTTTGCGATATAGGAAGTGCTTAGATACATCAAGATAGAATCGTGTGAGAGTTCTGCTGTAGAAAACGCATAGTTATATTCGTTTAAAGCCTTGCCGTAGTCTTGTCTTTCGTCATATACGCAGCCGCTGTAGAGATAGCTATAGGCAATGAGCTTCGGGTCGTGAGCCTTTCCTATGAAATAGCGTTTTGCTTCAAAGATGAGAGTGTCGTCTTTGATGTCTTTGAAGTTTTTATATTTGGCTTGTACGTTGGTCACAAGATATTCCATATAGTTTTCTTTGCTGAGGAATTTCTCGGGCAGGAAGATAGAGTCTAAATACATCAATGCGCTGTCGGGAGCAGATTCGATGCTGCTCTGCGCCTTTTCAAAAAGACGTGAAGCCTCATTCCTGTGAGTACACGAAACCACTAACAGTAATAATACAATTGATAATATCTTTAGCACTTTATTCATTTCTCAGATTCTAAAAAAGAAGCATCTCTACAATTCATAATTCACAATTAAATAATTATGCATTATGAATTATGCATTATGAATTATGCATTATGCATTAATATTTCAGCCACTTCCATATTTCTTTCATGTCTGGTTTCTTGCCGTACATCAGGATTCCTGTTCTGTATATTTTTCCGGCAAGCCATGTTGTCAAGATGAATGTCAGTATCAGTATTACGAGCGACACTGCCACCTGCCAATATGGCACGCCAAACGGTATTCTTATCATCATGGAGATAGGCGATGTGAACGGTATCATGGAAAGCCATATTCCTAAACTGCTGTCGGGATTGTTTACCATGGCGGTAGAACACACTAACGCTACTATCAAAGGTAACGACACTATGGTGCTGAACTGGTTGCTGTCGGTTTCGTTATCTACCATTCCTCCGATGGCGGCGAACATGGCGGCATATAACATATAGCCGAAAACGAAATAAAACAAGAAACTCCACAAGATCGCTCCGAAGTTGATGGATTGTACCATATTGACAGCCTCAAGCATGATGTCTTGTCCTTGTGTCGTCTCTGTCATCTGGCTTATCTGTTCCGTCATGACGGTTCCCGAAGGCGACATGATTTCTGGTCCTAAGATAAATCCGCTTGCAACAAAATATATCGCTACTGTCAGAACTATCCATAATAGGAATTGTGTCAATCCGACTAAGGCGATGCCTACTATCTTTCCCATCATGAGTTCGAAAGGCTTCACCGAACTGATGATGACTTCTATGATTCTGTTGGTCTTCTCTTCTATGACGCCGCGCAACACCTGATTGCTGAAGAGGAATACCGCGAAGTAGATTATTAAAGCGAGCACCAATCCGATGATATATTCCAACTCGGCGTAACTCGTTTTCTCTCCGCTCTCCTCATCCATGCGTATCGTCGCGACATTGATGTTGGTTTGTGTCGCTTTCACGACAGCGGGGTCGATGCCCGAGGCAATCAGCTTCTGATGTTCCACCACCTGCTTCATCTCTCTCTCGATATGACTTGTCAATGTCATAGGAATCTGCTTGTTGCTGTAAAGCTTGGCGTTGACAGGGATATTCAATTCCGTAGCTGGAATATATAAGACAGCGTCGTATATTCCTTCAAAGACGAAATTCTTCAGACTGTCGATGTTTTCGTTTTCACTCTGATATATAAAGGTGTTCGCATCGGTGTTTTCTATCCTGCCTTCGAACATCCCGCTTTCATCTAAAACGGCGATAGACTTCTTGCTTTCCATCTGCTCCGACTTTATCATCAGCAGAGACGGCGCTATCATCAAAGCGGCGAAAAACAAAGGTCCTAAAAACGTCAAGATTAAGAAACTGCGCTTCTTTACACGAGTGAGATATTCTCTTTTTAATATTATGCTGAAATTATTCATGATTTTTATTTTTAATGACAACAGTCAACGGTCAACAGAATTTTTAAAACTGAAAAACTGAGAAACTGAAAATCTGAAAATATTTTTAATTATGGATTTATAACCTTAAACTTTAAACTTTAAACTACTATAAACTATTAACCTGATTAATAAAAATGTCGTTCATAGAAGGTAGCAGTTCTCTGTAGGAAACGATGGTTCCTTTTTCTGAAAGATAATTAATTAAGATATTAGGATTTATATCTTTATCGGCGCTGACAATAAGTTCCAACTCACCGTTGTTATCAGTCTTTTCAGATTCCAGATTAAATCCTTCAGGTAAAACTTGAGAATCTGAAAACTTGAAAATCTGAGAATTACTTTGTTCCTCTATTCTGAGTTTTATCTCGAACTTGTTGTCTTTAAAGTCTTGTTTGATCTGATAAACGCTGCCTTCCAAGACTTTCTGACCTTTGTTGATAAGCATGATGTTATCGCAGAGTTCTTCTACGGAAGCCATATTGTGAGTTGAGAAGATTATTGTTGCGCCCTTGTCTCTCAATTCCAATATTTCTTTTTTAAGTAAGTTGACGTTGATAGGGTCAAATCCGGAAAAAGGTTCGTCGAAGATGAGCAGTTTAGGGTTATGAATAACAGTCACGATGAACTGTATTTTCTGTTGCATACCTTTACTGAGTTCCTCAACTTTTCTGTCCCACCAGCTCAGTATGTCGAATTTCTTGAACCATTGTTTTAGACGTTTCTCTGCATCCTTATAGCTTACGCCTTTGAGCTGTGCGAGATATATGGCTTGTTCGCCGACTTTCATTGTTTTGTAGAGACCTCTTTCTTCCGGGAGATAGCCTATCTGAGAGATGTGGTTTCGGTTAAGTTTCTCTCCGTTGAAGATGATGGTGCCTTCATCGGGAGCGGTAATCTGGTTTAACATTCTTATCAGCGTCGTCTTTCCCGCTCCATTGGGACCGAGCAGTCCGTAAATGCTTTGTCGCGGCACTTTGATACTGATATTATTCAGAGCTTTGTAATTACCGTATGTCTTGCTGACATTATTAATCTCTATGAAACTTTGCATGATTTATTGTTTGAGCAATGAGCCGTGAGCTATGAGTCATGAGCCTTAGCCCGTCGCTCGCTGCTCACAGCTCAAAGCATAAATTTCTAACTAAAGAATTTCTTAAATTTCTTAAACGGGCCTTTGTCGTTGTCGGAGTTAGGATTCATGTTTTCGCTGTCGAGCAATGATTTCATTATCTTCTCTTCTTCTTTGTTGAGATGTTGAGGTGTCCAGACGTTGACGTTAACGAGCAGGTCGCCTCTGCTGTATCCGTTGAGTTCGGGAAGACCTTTGCCTCTGAGTTTTATCACTTCTCCGCTTTGTGTTCCTGCTGGTATCTTCACTTCTGTCTTGCCGTTGATGACAGGAATTTCCACTGTTGTTCCTAAAGCGGCTTGTGGGAAACTGATGAAGAGGTTGTAGAGAAGGTTTTCGCCATCGCGTTCGAGTTCTTTGTCTTTCTCTTCTTCGATGAGTATGATGAGGTCGCCGGCGATGCCGTTTCTTGCGCCTGCATTACCTTTACCTCTCACTGAGAGCTGCATTCCTTCTGATACGCCAGCTGGGATATTGAGTTCAATGATTTCCTCGCTTTTTACGATGCCGTTGCCTTGGCATTCAGGACATTTGTTCTTTATTATCTTACCTTCGCCGCCGCAGTTAGGACAAGTGGTTACGGTCTGCATCTGTCCGAATATAGAGTTTTGTACTCTCACGGTCTGACCTCTGCCGTTACATGTTGGGCAGGTCTCGAAGCTATTGTCTTTGGCTCCGCTTCCTCCGCAATGCTGACAAGGAACGAATTTATTCACTTTCACCTTTTTCTTGACGCCTTCGTTTATCTCGCTGAGATTTAGTTTCACGCGCAAGCGCAGGTTGCTTCCTCTGTTGACGTGACGTTGAGCCTGACGACCTCCGCCAAATCCGCTGCTGAATCCGAAACCTCCGCCACCGAAGAGGTCGCCGAAGATGTCTCCGAAATGACTGAAGATGTCGTCCATTCCGCTGAAACCTTGCTGTCCGTGCAATCCGGCGTGACCAAACTGATCGTAACGAGAACGTTTGTCAGGGTTGCTTAAAACCTCGTACGCTTCGGCAGCTTCCTTGAATTTCTCTTCCGCATCCTTGTCGTCTGGGTTTTTGTCAGGGTGATATTTTATAGCCATCTTACGATAGGCTTTCTTTATTTCTTCACTTGTAGCGGTTTTTGGCACCTCAAGCACTTCGTAGTAATCCCTTTTCTCCATTGTTTTTTTTGTTTTAAAAATCAACCACCTACAACGACACGCGCATAACGTATGACTTTGCCGTTAAGTTTATAACCTTTTTGAATTACGTCTAACACTTTGCCTTTTTGAGACTCGTCAGTGACAGGAACATTTGTCAGTGCTTCGTGTTCATCGGTATCGAAAGTGGCGTCTTTGGCATTTATTTCTTCCAAGCCTTTTTGTTCCAAAGTGCGTTTGAATTTATTATAGATCAGCAATACGCCTTCGTAGTTGGCATCGGTTTCTTTGTTTTCCATTGTCTGTAGAGCGCGTTCAAAGTCATCGAGGATTGGGAGTAAATCTACCATGATGCTCTCGGCTGCTGTCTTCGACAATTCGATTTTTTCTTTGGCTGTGCGTTTGCGGTAGTTGTCAAACTCTGAGAAAAGACGTAGGTATTTGTCGTTCAACTCTTCGTTCTTTTCTTTTAACTCCTCCAACTGCTTGTCGTTTTTGTTTCTCTTGTTTCTTCTGCCTTTTGATTCTTCTTCATGAATTGCATTTTGCTGATTAACATCTTCTTGACTTTCATTGATGTTAACTTTACCTTCTTCCATTTTTTCTTCCATGATATATATGTTTATTTTTTTTAACAAAGTAAGACGTCCCAGGCTTATCAAATAATTTGCCAGTTTTTTGAAATAATATTATTTGTCAAAATGGCAGATAAAAGACTAAAGATAAAAGTCCAAAGACCAAAGTCGTCGTCAAAGTTAAAGTCAAAGTCATCATCAACCGTCAATTCTCTCAATATCGACTCCTAAATCTCTGAGTCGGCCGTCGATGTTTTGATAGCCTCTGTCGATCTGTTCTATGTTTTCTATTATGCTTGTTCCTTTTGCCGATAGGGCGGCTATGAGCAGAGCGACGCCAGCTCTGATGTCGGGCGATGCCATTTTAACGGCGTGCAGTTGTTGACTTCTATCTAAACCGATAACTGTTGCTCTGTGAGGGTCGCATAGAATAATCTGTGCGCCCATATCTATAAGCTTATCAACGAAGAAGAGTCGGCTCTCGAACATCTTTTGGTGGATGAGTACCGTTCCTTTTGCCTGTGTCGCGACGACGAGAATGATACTTATCAAGTCGGGAGTGAATCCTGGCCAAGGAGCGTCGGCAATTGTCAGGATACTTCCATCAATGAAAGTCTCAACTTCGTAATGTTCCTGAGCTGGGATATAGATGTCGTCGTCGATAAACTGCATTTTAATTCCAAGACGTTGGAATGTTTCTGGTATGATGCCTAAGTCTTTGATGCCAGCGTTTTTTATGGTGAGTTCGGAACCTGTCATAGCAGCCATTCCGATGAAGCTTCCCACTTCAATCATGTCGGCGAGAAGACGATGTGTTGTGCCGTGAAGTTTCTTCACGCCTTTTATTGTGAGAAGGTTAGAGCCTATTCCGCTGATGACAGCTCCCATTGAGACAAGCATCCTGCAAAGTTGAACGATATAAGGTTCGCAGGCAGCGTTGAAGATTGTGGTTTCTCCCTCAGCCATGACAGCAGCCATGATGATATTGGCGGTGCCTGTGACAGAAGCCTCGTTAAGAAGCATGTATGTTCCTTTGAGCCCATTAGGAGCAGTTGCTATCTGGCAGTGGGTGTCGTTTTCGAAAGTAGCTCCGAGTTTCTGTAATCCTATGATGTGTGTATCGAGACGGCGGCGTCCAATCTTGTCGCCACCAGGCTTTGGTAAGAAACCTTTTCCGAAACGTGCGAGCATTGGACCTAAGATCATGACACTGCCTCTCAGACGTGTTGCCTTTTGAGAAAATTCTTCTGTCTCAAAATATGAGAAATTGATGTTGTCGGCTTGTATTTCAACAATGTCTGATGATTTTCTGTCAACAGAAACTCCCATATCCTGAATTAAAGAAATAAGATTGTTGATGTCGGCGATGTCTGGCAAATTGGTGATAGTTACCTTTTCTTTAGTGAGTAGACATGCGCATATTATCTGCATCGCTTCATTCTTGGCGCCTTGCGGGACGATACAGCCATGCAATTTGTTACCGCCGACAATTTTGAATTTTCCCATTTTTCTTTTAGTTTAAAGTTTAAGGTTTAAAGTTTAAAGTAGTTTTACAGTTGAAAGTTTTAAGTTTTAAAGTTTATCATATAGATGTCATATAACGGAGTTTTTAAACAAAAAAAATCCTGCAAAACCATTAGCCTTTTGTCTTTAGCCATTAGCCATACAAAGCACCGCAAAGGTAATGTTTTTTTTAATACGAATTTCGCTATGGATTTGTCTTTGTAGAATTGTTTTTATTATATTTGCGTATTATTTATTCACAGTATTTTGTAGATAGGATTATGAAGAAATTTCTGCTTGTATTGTTGTTGTTTTTATCCTTGACTTCTTTCGCCCAGATGCAGGTTAAAGAAAATTCTTTCCGTAAAATCGATGGATTTGTGATGTTGGATAAAACTGACCATTACGACGATAACAACCTCCCGATGGCTCTGATTAAGATTTCCACAGAAAGCATAACTGCCGAAGAACGTCGCCGTATTACATTCAAGGGTAACCTCACTACTTATTTCGATGTTCATTTCGAGCCTTCAGAAATATATCTTTATCTCTCTGCAAAGGTTGCTACTTTCATTGAAATACATCATCCCGACTATGGCAAAACGGAATTTACCTTGCCATTCGACCTCGAGGATTTCTGCGGATATGAGATAGTGCTGCAGAATGTCGGTAAAACACCTATGGTTCTCTCGGATTTATCTATTGGCGTACACGAACTTAGACTAGAGAAAAATGGCTATGATTCCATAGTGAAAAATTTCTCGGTTAAATATGGGGAACCATTAGTGTTAAGTGAGACTTTGCAAGTTAGTAAGAGTAGTTATTTGGCTATAAACAGTAATCCTTTAGGGGCCGATATATATATCGATGGCGCATATAAAGGAAAGACACCCGATGTTTATTCCGACTTGACTTTTGGAAAACATGAGATAAAATTGGAAAAAGAAGGATTTAGTACAAGTCTAAAAATAATTGAAATTAAGGAAGGTGAAACATTGGTGTTAAACGAGACAATGCAAACTGGAAGAAAAGTAAGTATAAGCAATGATATTGACAATGTAGCACATTACAAAGATAGTTCCAGAGAACAAACAAATGAAGTTAAGACAAAACAACCAAACGAAATTGGAGTATATGATATGTCTGGAAATGTCTGGGAATTGTCGGTGACGTGACGACCAACTTCAGATATGCATAAGTGAGGTTAGGAATAGGAGTGAATTTTAATTGAAAATTGAAAATTGAAAGCTGAAAATTGAAAATTAACTTGGACAAAGCCATTAGACATTAGACTTTTGTCCTTAGACATATAAAAATATGAAAAAGACATTATTAATAATAGCAGCGATGATTCTCTTTTTTGCAGGTTGCAAGAAGTTTGACGAGATAGAAGCCTCTAAGGTTGAGATAATAGAAGAGACCATAGAACGAGGCTGGGATTACATAAAGATAAATGTGGAATATGATTATCCGGTGGAGTTAGAGTCTGTGACATTATATCTCTCGGAAAAAGAAGACCTGAGCGGAGCGAAGACCTATAGATGCGGTATAAAAGGCAAGACGTTTAGTGTTGAGGTTAAAGATTTAAAAGAAGGAACGAGATACTATTATCAGTATGAGTATGACAACGGATATGAGAAAGAGATGAGTAAGAAAGAGAATGTCGCTACATACGCCATGCCTGTTGTGGTTACAAAAGATGTGACAAATAAAACAACGACATCTGCAACTCTAAACGGCAGCGTCACGAGTTCTGATACAGAAAACAAGATAACAGCTAAAGGTTTCTGCTGGGGAACAGAACCAGAATTGACGATAGAAGGAACGCATACAAATGATGGTTCAGATACTGGAACTTATTCCTACAATCTTACCAATCTTACGGAAAACACCACCTATTACGTAAGGGCGTATGCTACAACAAAGTTAGGCACTGCTTACGGTGAGGAGAGGAGTTTTAAGACCGTTGAAGTGACATCGCCGACAGTGACGACAAATAATGTAACAAATATAACAGCCAACTCTGCTGTATGTGGAGGCAATGTGACTGACGATGGCAACGGCACTGTTGCAGTGAGAGGCGTCTGCTGGAGCACCTCACAGAACCCGACGACAGACGATAACAAGACAGAAAACGGAAGTGGCACAGGCACCTATACCTCCAATCTTACCAATCTTACGGAAAACACCACCTATTACGTAAGAGCATACGCTACAAATGAGAAAGGAACGAGTTATGGTGAGGAGAGGAGTTTTAAGACGAAATTTTCAACGGGAACAATTAACGGTCATGATTGGGTGGATCTCGGCTTACCATCAGGCTTGAAATGGGCTACCTGCAACGTTGGAGCGTCTTCTCCTGAAGACTACGGTGACTATTTTGCATGGGGCGAGACGACGACAAAGTCGACTTATACAGAAAGTAATAGTGCGACCTGCGGACTTAGCATCTCGCAACTGCAATCGCAAGGCTATATAGACGGAGATGGCAATCTTACTCCATCTCACGATGCAGCTTATGCCAACTGGGGAGGCACATGGAGGTTGCCGACGAAAGAAGAACAACGAGAACTGATAGATAACTGTACTTGGACATGGACGACGCAGAATGGCGTTAAAGGCTGTAAGGTAACTGGACCTAACGGCAACAGCATCTTTCTTCCTGCTGCGGGTAGCCGTAACGGGTCCTCGCTCAACGACGCCGGAGAGAACGGCGACTATTGGAGTTCTACGCCAAACGAGAGCCTTAGCGATTACGCGACCCTCCTTAGCTTCAATAGTAGTTATCAGGACATGTATGGGGGCTATCGCGGCCTCGGTCGACCCGTTCGCCCCGTCTCAGAATAGAAGTGTAGGGACGCGGCTTGCCACGTCCTTACACGCATCCGATTCATTAATTCATTCCGTCGGGCAAATGTAGAGACGCATCAATGATACCTTTGAAAATGAAAAAACATTGATACGTCTCTCATGGAATTTGAATATTTTATTGAGACGCATGAATGTTTGTTTATGTTGCAGGAATATTTTTTTATTGAGACGCATGAATGTTTGTTTATGTTGCAGGAATCATTCATACGTCTCTACGGTTGGGGGAGGTGCGATTAATATAAATCATCGTCTTTCCAATTGGAAACGTTTTGTTCGATATAATTTATTTTTGCGATGTATTCTTCTTGGTTTCTTATTATTCTGTCGTGAAATCTATCTTGCCAAGCAAATGTGATTCTGTATTTAAGCGCATATTTCGTGATGTATCTTTTGTACTCTGCTACTATGTAAGATAGTCTTCCGCATCGTTTTGCGATATTTCTCATATTCTCGTTTAAGTCAGTTCTATTATCCATATCTCGATTGTTTATACTTATGGATTTATTATTATGTATAAAGATTATTAGATGTATATGGTTGGGCATGACAACAGATGAAACTATTTCAACATCATCGTATTTGTCATTAATTTTCTTGACGCACAATGTGGCATGAAATCCTATAATGGAAGTAACCATATTATTGTCTTTTATTTCACCGAAATAATGCTCTCTATTATTGGTGCAAATTGTTACGAAATAACATCCTCCATTGTAATTGTGCCATTGTGCGCGTGCCGATGGAATGCGATATTTGTTTTTATAAAGGTCTGACATATTTTGGTATATTTGATTACCTTGCGAAATTAAGACATTGTATTGAAATAAACAAATTAAAAATGTTAAAATTAATTTATGTAGAGACGCATCACAATTCGACGTAAGGAGAATTTGATACGTCTCACGCTTTTTTTTAATCTGAGAAACTGAAAATCTGAGAAATTGAAAATTGAAAATTGAAAGTTGAAAGTTGAGGAATCCGTGAAGATTAGTGAGATTTGTGGGGTTTTGACACGTCTCATGATAAGTCCCGTCAGGGACGACAGACATCAGGCAGGTGTGAAGAGCGGAGCCCGTAACACCTGCCCGACGGCGATAGCCGGAACGCACACATTAATTCATAATGCATAATTCATAATGCATAATTCATAATTATTAATTGAAAGTTGAAAGTTGAAAATTGAAAATTGAAAATCGAATAGAAAATTCTCAGTTTCTCAGATTTTCAGATTCTCAGTTTTTCTTATTAGGTCTGTTAGGATTCGGCTGTTTCTTAGCGGGCTGTTTTTTGTTTTTCTTCTTCTTTGCAGTTTGCTGCTGGACTTCTACGTTTTTGTTGAGAATCTCATTTGTAGACGTAAGTTTTGTGTCCATAGGCATTACAAATTTCTCTCCTGAGAGTTTGTATAAGTCGTCAAGGATAAGCAAGTCGTTAACGGTTTCTCTGTTCCAGTTAAGGTAGTCTCTTTTCATCTGGTTTGCCATAGCGAGGAGGAGTGCTTCTCTTTTAGGACCTTCTTCCACTTCTTCGATTTTTTTAAGAAGCTCTTTGGTGTAATATCCGTAATGACCGTGTTTGATGTCGCGTTTCTGGTATCCGACGTGTTCTGGTTTCTCTACAATGACTCCAGGTTGTGGTGGGTCGAAAGGACCGTCAACGTCTAATTTATAACCTGAGATAATGTGAAGGTGATCCCATAATTTATGAATATAGTCGTTCGACTCTTTAACCTGAGGATTCATCTGAGCCATAATGTCGACTATGAAATGAGCAGCGTCAGTTCTTCTTTTCTTATCTTCAATTTCTAGAAGATGCTTAATCATTATCTGGATGTTACGGCCATATTCCGATATTATCAAATCTTCTCTCTCTGTGTTGTATTTTAATCCTTCTTTGTTCATTAGTCTCTATTTGTTAAATTAGTAACGTATGTGATAGAAAAATGTTTATTGTTTCAAGATATTCAATTTTGCAAATTTAAGCATTAATTGTTTTGTTCCGCACTCGTCGAAAAGAACTGTCGCTTTTTTATTCGGGCCGATGCCTTCGACTTTCATTACGGTGCCTTGCCCGAATTTCTGATGCAGAACTCTCATGCCTTCTTTAATATCTTCTGGTGAGGCTGCCACGAAATCTGAATCGTTATTCTTAGGCGTATTAATATTAATAGGTGTATTTGTTTGTTCCGTTTTCTTCTGATAATCTCTTTTCTCCTGGAAACTTTTTGAGAATGGATTGCTGAAGTTGATTCCTTCATTGAAACTCGACGTTCCTCTGAATGACGCTTTCCTCGTTTTTTCAATCAAAGACTGGTCAATCTCCTCGATGAAGCGCGAAGGCTCGCTTAATGTTAAATTTCCCCAGCGATAACGACTTTCTGCGTGACTGAGTACCAGTTTTGTCTCGGCGCGCGTCAATGCTACGTAGAATAATCGTCTTTCTTCCTCTAAATCTTCGCGTGTGCTTAAAGATTGTATTCCTGGAAAAAGGTTTTCTTCTAAACCTACGATATAGACGTATGGGAATTCCAGACCTTTCGCGCTGTGAATCGTCATCAATGTGACATAATCATCGTCTTCGTCTTCTTTTTTGTCTTGGTCGGTAAGAAGCGCGACGTCTTCCATGAATTTGTTTAATGTGACTTCATTCTGTTCGCCGGTTACTTCATCCACCTGTTTGTCGGAGAATTCCATGATTGCATTGAGAAGCTCTTCGATGTTTTGTACTCGAGCCAATCCTTCTGGAGTGTCGTCTTCTTTCAGGTCTTTTATTATGCCGACTGTATTACATATATGTTTGGCGAGTTCTATTGCGTTCTGCTTGTTGAGAAGAGTCTGGAAACTCTTTATCATAGTGGCGAAATTGCGGAGTTTGTTTACTGTTCCGCTGTTGAAGTCTTTCGGCATCGGCTCTTCTTCTGAAGAAATGACGTCCCAAATTCCTTTCTGACGTTCGTCGGCCACGACCATCAGACGTTCTATTGTGGTCTTTCCGATTCCTCTTGCGGGATAATTTATGATACGTAACAACGCCTGTTCGTCATGCGGATTGATGACGACGCGGAAGTAGGCGAGGAGGTCTTTCACTTCTTTACGGTCGTAGAAGGAAAGTCCGCCGTAGATTCTGTAACGTATGTCTTGCTTGCGAAGTGCCTCTTCTATCGAACGAGATTGCGAGTTGGTACGGTATAAAATCGCGAAGTCTTTGTTGTTGAGCTGACGCGACATTTTGTATCCGAAGATGGAATTTGCTACGAGAGTTCCTTCTTCATTGTCGGATGTTGCACGTAAGACGGTTATCAGTTCGCCTTCCTCTTTATCAGACCATACCTTTTTCTTTATCTGATCTTTATTATGGTCGATGACGCTGTTCGCTGCATTGACTATAGTCTTCGTTGAACGGTAATTTTGTTCGAGGCGAATGAGACGTTGTTCCGGATAGTCGTTTTTGAAGTTAAGGATGTTTTGTATGTTCGCGCCGCGGAATCCGTAAATACTCTGAGCGTCGTCGCCAACAACGCAGATGTTTTCTCTCATGGCAGCGATTCTTCTTATTATAAGGTATTGGGCGTAGTTCGTATCTTGATACTCATCCACGAGAATATATTCGAAACGCTGCTGATATTTATAGAGTATTTCTGGAAAATCGCGTAACAACACATTAGTATAAAATAATATGTCGTCGAAGTCCATCGCGTTGGCGCGTTGCAGCCTGTTGTTATATGTCTTGAAGATTTCTCCAATGAGAGGCTTGTTGGCTCTGATGTCTTGCTGCTGTATGTCGAAGTTGTTGCAATAATCTTCTGGTGTATAAAGAGCCGACTTCGCCATTGAAATGCGATGAAGGATATATTTTGCCGGATAAGCCTTAGTGTCTAACTCGCGTTCTTTCAATATCGCATTGATGAGCTGTTTTGAGTCGTCGGTATCGTATATTGTGAAATCTGGAGTGAAGCCGAGATGTTGAGCTTCTATTCTGAGGATGCGAGCGAAGATGGAGTGGAACGTTCCCATCCATACGTTACGTGCAGCATGAGGGTCGACGAGTTTCATTATACGGTCTTTCATCTCTTTTGCTGCCTTGTTAGTAAAAGTAAGAGCCATGATAGAAAAAGGGGTGATGCCTTCTTGAATCATATAAGCGATACGATGGGTGAGAGCCTTTGTCTTTCCCGAACCTGCGCCTGCTATAACCATCACCGGACCCTCGACGGTGGTAACCGCTTCTTTTTGAGGGCTATTTAAACCTTGTAGAATATCTGCCACTGTGAATAATATTAGAACGCAAATTTAATAAAAAATGACAAAAGACTAATGGCAAAAGGCGAAAGATTTTTTTAAAAATTACACTCGAACTTGATACGAACTTGACACGAACCTGGTACGAAGGAGAGTTGATGAAAATCGTTGTCCAAAGGAAGTTGTTTTTTGCTATCCTTGCGAGACTATGAGAATGCTCCTGTTTTCATGCTGAAGGGACTGTTTTTCAGAGGAGTCGGAATGGTGAGGGCGACATTCTACATCGGATTCACAAATCTGGTCTATAATATGTGCCGATTGGTTCAGATAAAGAGGTGTTATTCCGATTGGATTGTGAATTAAACAATAGATAATCAATAAGTTACCCCCCCCGATTTATTTAAAAAATATTTAAAGAAGTTTGGATTTTTGAAATAAAATTATGAACTTTGCAGAACAGAAAATGAAATGAAACAATATGGAAAATAACATACAAATATTAGGAAAGAACAGATTCATTAAATGAGAGTCTCTGCAAGATATAAATTACAGCATTATCTTCAGGGACCTTTTTTATTTGATTCAATATAAATCTTCAATCATGGGAATAATGCGGTTCTGCCCACGATTAAGGATAAAAAGTTAATAAATAGAACCCGCCTTAAATCTAAAAATTTTGTTATGAAAAAGTTATTGACATTATTATCTCTGCTGATAGTATCACTATCGTCCATATCACAAAATCTCTCAAATGATGTTTTGAATTTGGAAAGACAT
>JAZNVS010000038.1:0-37994 GCA_045592965.1 Bacteroidales bacterium
GACAAAGATACGATTATTTTCCTTTAAGAGCTATTGCGTATATGTTAAAAATAAAAAAGGGACAAAGTCATAAACTCTGTCCCTTCATTCCTCTTAAATCTTTATCTCTTTATTTGGAAATCACAACTTTCTGCACTGAAACCTGACCGTTTGTTGTAGTAGCCTTAACGAAATAAATACCGTTGCTATAGTTTTCTATACTTACTTGAGCGTTATCGTTTTCAATGTTGATAACGTCAATCATTTGACCTACAGAGTTGAATATCTCAGCCTTAACAATATTTTCTCCTTCGATATTGAAGTAGCTTGTTGCAGGATTTGGCATTATTGAGAAGTTGTTTTCTGAGATTGGTTCTTCTATACTTGCGCCGCAATCAACTTCATAGTTCAAGAAGTTCAACTCGAAAGTATCGTGGATACCGGCAATATCGATGCTATAGATTTCTTCGCCACCCATTGTGATTGTGAAGCCTACTTCAGCGTCCCATTCGCCTTTAACCCATGTGAATGTGTATGTATCTTGGCACAATGAAATTGTTTCGACAGCTGGGTCGTCAATTGCTCCGCCTTGTTTGAGTTCTACTTTGTAAATCATATCACTCAAAGTACCAACTATTTGGATATAACCATTGTTCCATCCGTCACCGTATTCGTCAATCTTTGTGAAAGTGAGTTCGCACATATGGTTTGCTGGACATGGGTAGATAGTAGGTTTTACAGAGTTAGATCCGCCTGACAAACATTCGCCGCCCCAGTTAGCTCTAACTAAGAATGTGTAAGTACCTGGTTCTAAGTCTTCTATTTCGAATGATGTTTCAGTTATGTCGGCAACAATAGGTTCTGTTGCTGTGTAACCTGTATATATTTCGTATGTCACATCAACAGGATCTGCTGGAGCGTCCCAACTGAGGATTACGTTATTATAGTCATTTTCAGGAATTTCGTATGTCAAGTTTGTTGGACCGTCGCATAATGACTCTTCAAGAGTAATTATGAATGTGCAATCCTGACCGTCCATATTTGCTGCGCCTATAAATGTTCTGCCATCAGCTGTTACATTATTAATACTGTATATGATCCAGTTTTCTGCCTCACCAACACCATTAATCAAAAGATAGTCGTTGAAAGTCATCAGTTCTCCGCCCATGTAAGCGAATGCTCTTCTCATATCGGGCATTGGAGGGAAGCCACCTGACATATAACCGAAAGCATCGCCGTTATCTGTCACGCAAGTTGCTGACAAAGAACTACCCAGTTCAATTGTATTTGCTATAGATGTGAATTCTTCACTATCGGTATCATAAACGAAAGCATTTCCTTCGACGCCGTTCAAATAACCGCATACGTATTTTCCGCTTGGAGAAGAAGCCATGATTTCGCCGTATTGATTTGGAATTTCAAAGAGTTCTCCATCTTTCCAGTAACATAATGTCCAGTAACCGATTTCGTCAGTACCATGACCAACGACAACGCTACCGTCGGCACTCATGCCATTAGGTCTTGTCTGTGTGTTTGCTCCGTTAGGAAGTTGTGTGTATCCATCGTTAGGTGTCCATACGTAAGTTGTTGTTGACCAGTCTGGACCAAACTGCATGATACCAACATGGAGACCGTCGTTAGACATTGCCCATGCGTTATTGTAGTCTGGATTATCTGTAAAGAACTCTGGATAGTCTGGGTTCATGCCCAAGAATTGCCATTGTTGCATATCAGGATGCCATAAACCAGAAACAACTACACCTTGATCGTTGGTATAGTAACCAGCCATTATACCATCATCTGATATTGCGAAAACAGTACCATCGACTTCAATGAGACCAGTACTTTCTGACCAGTAGAAACTTTGTGATTCACCAAAACCTTGGATGGCTACGTGTTGTTTGTTGTCAGAAATGTCGTATGGGAAATGATACTGACTGTCGATAATAGTTACAGCAGCTCCTTTAACATTTTTGACTGTTACTTTTGGAGCATTGTTTTGTGCGTTTAGACCCAAACCACAAAACAGCAATGACAATAATGCCATTAATTGTAATGTTTTTCTCATATTGATAAATTTTGAATGTTGTTGCCAATATAGATCAAATCCTAAAGTTTCATAAAAAACTTAAGTGATTTTGTAAAATCACTTAAGCGCTCGTTTTAAATCGTTGCAAATATACAACTTTTACTCAAAAATTAAAAATTAATCATAAAAAAACAATACAAAAATACTATCAAAATACAATTTGTGTATAATTTTATACTGAAGCTGCAATAATAGAGTTTAAAATATCAATTTTTACATTCAGACAATCTTTTTTCCACATAACGCCAATTGATTATCTGCCAGAATTCATTTAAATATGCCAATCTAAGATTCTGCTGGTCTAAGTAGTATGCGTGTTCCCAGACGTCGCATGTTAAAAGAGGTGTCAAGCCCTCATGAGTTAGCGGAGTTTCTGCATTGCTCGTCTGCATCAACGACAATTTGCCATCTTTGTCGGCCACCAGCCAAAGCCAACCAGAACCGAATAAAGTGGCTGCTTGCTTGATAAACAACTGTTTAAAATTCTCAAAGTTTCCAAAATCTCTCTCAATATATTTCTTCAGAAGCACTTGTGGCTCTACATTTTCCTCCGGACTCATACAGTACCAATAGAAGGTATGATTCCAGACCTGCGCTGCATTATTAAAGATAGCTCCTTCACTGTTCTTGATAATTTCTTCAAGACTCATATTCGCAAACGGAGTGTTTTCTATCAGATTATTAAGATTCTTAACATAACCAGCATGATGCTGACCATAATGAAAATCGATGGTTTTCTGAGAGATATGCGGTTCTAAAGCATCTCTTTTGTAGGGTAATTTAGGTAATTCTATCATAATTGTTGTTTTTTTTATTTTTAACAAAAGACAAATAAATAATGTTCAAAAAAGCATATCTTTGCGATATGAAAATATTTCTCATTACCGACATAGATGCATTCGACGAGACTTTTGTTGAGAAGTGCGTTTCTTTTTTTCCTGAGTGGAGAAAAAAAAGAATGCTACGTTATAAGCATCTTAAAGGTAAAGTCCAGAATGGTTTGGCATATCTTTTATTAATTCATGCGCTTAGGGAAGAAGGCGTATTTGATGAGATGCCAGAATTTAGATACAATAAACACGACAAGCCTTTTCTGATAAATTATCCTGGGTGGTATTTTAACTTTAGTCATTGCAAGACTGCTGTTTGCTGCGTCCTTTCAAGAACTGATGTTGGTATCGACATTGAAGAAGTAGCCGAATATAAAGAAAATCTCGCTAATTATGTTTGTAGTGAAGAAGAACTTATTATTTTGCAGAATAGCGAGAACAAAGCTGACGATTTTTATAAATTGTGGACAAGAAAAGAAGCCGCTTTCAAAATGCTTGGCAGCGGAATAACTAAAGAGATAAAAAATATTCTTGACACACCTAATATTAATATAGAATCTCATAAGATTGATAAACTGTGGCTCTCAATTTCCTATAAGAATGATGAATGTTAATAATTAATAACATTTCATTATTAGTGGTATATCAATAATAATTAGGCGTAGCTATTGTGATTCAGCAGTATAAATTTCACTATAAAAATTATTCGTTTTTCATACGACTAATATTTATACACCATAATATCTTTGCATCGTGAAATCAAAATAAAAAGAATTATGGGAACCTTAGAAAATTCAGTCCAGTTGATAGGACGTGTCGGTTTTGATCCGGAGATTAAGACTCTAGGCGGTCGTAAATTCGCTAAATTCAGTATTGCTACCAACGATTACTCATATAATGAGAATCATGAGTGGGAAAGAACAAGTTCATGGCACAACATTGTTGCCTGGGGAAAAACTGCCGAACAAACAGAAAAGTATATCAAAAAAGGAAAACGTATAGCATTAGAAGGACGGCTGCGAACTAGAATATATGAAAAAGATGGGAAGAAGATTTATTTCACAGAAATAACAATGAATGAATTTATGATGATAGATCATACTAGCAATGACGATCAAACAGTCTCAGATTCATAAATAGATTTTTAATTTTTGGTTAGAAAGTCCTGGACCGATGCCAATGTTCTCTTCGATAGGTCATAATTTTGGTTTTGGTAAGGTATCGGTCTCAGGATAACCTTAAAAGAATCTTTGTCCTAATCCTATGAATTAAAAAAAACACTACTTTTGTGGGAGATTTTAGTTGATAAGATACTATGTTACTAAGTTGATAAGATAGTATCTTGCAGAGTCACACGGATGTGTGACTAAACTACCCAGAGATTCTGAATTCTTGAAATTAAAAAATTAAGGTATATGAAGATAGTATTTTTAGAGCCATTAGGATTATCTGTTGAAAGAATTGACGAAGAATGCAAGTCATTGAGATTATCTGGACATGAGGTTATAATATATCCCGACAGACGTCCAGAGAAAAATATCGAAAGAGCTTCAGATGCTGATATCGTTGTTGAAAGCAATATGCCATTAGACAAAGAATTCCTTGATGCATGCCCTAATTTGAGAATGTTGTCTATTGCCTTCACTGGATTAGACCACATCGACATGAAAGAATGTGAGAGAAGAGGTATCGTGGTAAACAATGCTGCTGGCTATTCAACGGAAGCTGTTGCTGAAGAAGCTATATGTATGATGATAGGATTATATCGTCACATCATGGAAAATGATAAGATTACAAGACAATGTTCAGGAAACTCTATCGCTCCAGGAAGAGAGATAGCAAACAAAACTGTAGGTGTTATCGGGCTTGGTGCTATAGGTTGTAGAACAGCTAAACTCGCACAAGCATTCGGTTGCAAAGTCATAGCATGGAACAGAACGCCTAAAGAAGTCGAGAACGTGTCATTAGTCGATAAAGAAACCTTATTCAGAGAATCTGATATTGTGACATTACATATTGCCCTCAACGATGAGACTCGCGACTTCATTACAAAGAAAGAACTGGGAATGATGAAACCTTCTGCTATCATTGTCAATGCAGCAAGAGGACCTATCATTAACAGCAGCGACTTGGCGGAATCACTGAAGAACGGTAGAATTGCAGGAGCAGCTCTCGATGTGTATGACAACGAACCACCATTGAAAAATGACAATCCATTGCTTTCTGCTCCTAATACTATACTACTGCCTCATATCGGATTTGCTACTAAAGAAGCTTTTGAAACAAGACTGAAAATAATTGTTAGCAATATAGAAAGATTCTTAAAATAAAACGGAGACATCATAAATGTAAGACACCTATCTTGGATACAGAGTTGCTGAGTTACTTAGATACTGAGTTACTATGCGCGGAAACTCTTAAACTATTTTAACTCTTGTTTAAAAATGAACGACTAAAAAATTACTATCTTTGCAACCTGACTTTTCTCGCTGAGAAGTAAGCTTTTATTGAATCAAAATCACACTAACTATCAATAACAATGAGAAGGATTATAATAATAGTAACGACTATCTTTTTACTACTGAGCAATAATGCCTTATTTGCAGGTAGTCATGAATCGTTACCTCAAGAAAAAGATTATCGTAACTCTCTCAAGATAACATTTCTTTCATGGATTAGCGGTAGCACCAAGATTTCATACGAAAGAGCCTTCAGCAATATACATCAAAGCGGCGAATTCTGTACAAGCCTAATCGGGGCAGGTTTCGACAAATACGACAACGACCCAAAAGGTTTTACCATGCGATATGGTCACAAATTCTTTTTCAAGAATAACAGCAATAAATCTCTGATGGGATTCTATCTTCGTCCTGAAGTCGTATATTCCAAATATCATTATAATAGACAAGGTGACAGACTTCGTGCCTTGGCTAACGAGACTGCATTGCTTGGCACTATTGGCTATCAATATGTTCATAAGAGACTACTTGCTGACTTTTGGGTAGGTGGAGGTCCCGCTTTCGGCACTCCAGCAGAGACTTTCTATCATCATGGTTTTGAGTTGTGGCATTTTTTCAATACTATCAACACCAACATAGCGCTGAGTTTCAGCATCAGAATAGGAATATGTTTTTAACAATTATCACTTGAAATATTAAATAAAATGATACCTCAAAGTACAATAATGAGCATTCTCGACACTGTTCGCATCGAAGAGGTTGTCGGCGATTTTGTCACTCTCAAGAAAAGAGGCGCCAATCTTATAGGTGTTTGCCCTTTTCACAAAGAGAAAACACCTTCATTTATTGTATCTCCAGCAAAAGGTATCTTTAAATGCTTCGGTTGCGGCAAGGCTGGCGATTCGGTACGCTTCATCATGGAGCATGAGCATTATTCCTACCCAGAAGCACTGAGATTTCTCGCACAAAAATATGGCATCATCATAGAGGAAAAGGAACAAACCCCGGAAGAGTTGATGGCTCAGAACGAACGCGAAAGAATGTTTAATATAAACACTTTCGCTCAACAATACTTCTCTGAGACAATAAAAAACAGCGAGGAAGGTCTAGCCATAGGGATGTCGTATTTCAAAGAAAGAGGTTTTCGCGATGCTATCATCGACAAGTTTCAACTTGGATATTGTCTGAATCAGAGAGATGCTTTTGTACAGCACGCCCTTAAAAACGGGTATTCAAAAGACTTGCTGTTGAAAATAGGTCTTGCATCTGGCAACGAGGGAAGGATGTACGACAAATATCAAGGCCGCGTCATCTTCCCTATCCATAACCTCACGGGTAAGGTCATCGGATTCGGTGCTCGTATCTTAAGCAGCGACAAAACCAAAGCCAAATATCTCAACTCACCAGAGTCGGAAATCTACAACAAAAGCCAGACTCTGTATGGTATCTATTTCGCAAAAAGTGAGATAAGCCGTTTGGATAATTGTATTCTCGTAGAGGGTTATGCCGACGTGCTAAGTATGCATCAGGCTGGAATAGAAAATACTGTCGCCAGTTCTGGAACATCCCTGACATCTGAACAGATTCGTCTCATACGTCGTTACACTAAGAATATCACAATCTTATATGACGGTGACAGTGCTGGCATACACGCAGCTCTGCGTGGAACGGATATGATTCTCGAAGAAGGAATGAACGTACGCATTGTGGTTCTTCCTCCTGACGAAGACCCCG
This sequence comes from Bacteroidales bacterium, assembly GCA_045592965.1. Lineage (GTDB taxonomy): Bacteria > Bacteroidota > Bacteroidia > Bacteroidales > F082 > Limimorpha. The sequence goes on from JAZNVS010000038.1 coordinate 7,092, forward strand.
ACTCTTTCGTTCAACATAATCCCATTGAGGTTGTAAGAGGTTATATCGATAAAAACGCAAAGGATTTTATAAGTTTCAAGACACAACTTCTTCTAAAAGACACTGTTAACAATCCTATCAGAAAAGCCGAGGTGGTGAAAGATATAGTAAATACCATTTCTCTCATCCCCGACGCTATCTTCCGTGCTACATATATAAAAGAATGTAGTCGCTTGATGGAGATGCCCGAACAGTCGTTGATGAATGAGCTGAATAAACTACTTCGCGCCAAGATAAATAAAAACAATAAAGAAGGACAATATCAACAAGTTGAGATTTCTGAGGAATTTAAATCTGAACCTCAACAAGTTGCAACAGAAACTCTCCCTCCTGGTTTTTATCAAGAACGAGAACTCGTAAAATTGTTGTTGATGTATGGAGACAAAGAAATCGATGTTGATGGAATTGACGACAATAAAAATCCTATTGTATATAAGATTAGCGTAGCATCGCTCATTATCGACGACTTAAAAAATGACGACATCTTCTTCAGAGATGAAGTTCATAGAATAATCTTTGACATCTACGATAAAGCTCTTGACGGAGAGTCGCTTCCAAAAGAACAGTTTTTTACATCACACGAGAATGCGCAGATTGCGGAACTCGCAGCCAATCTCTTGACGACACCTTATAAACTCGACAATTGGGACGGCAACAATAGAGTTAAGATAAAGGTAAAGACAGAGGAAGATGTTTTGGCAACAGTCGTTTCATCTTCCATATTGAGATACAAGGACCTGATTATCGACGAGAGAAGAAATGAGATCATGAAGGAGTTAATGGCGACACATGACATAGACGATCAGATGATACTTCTCGCCAAGAAGAAGAAACTTGATGATTTAAGAATCAAGATTAACAAGAAACTAGAGATAGTAGTAGCAAGATGACACCAGTAAGATTGTCCATTTTGGTTTAAAATAGGTTTGATATCAAGGCATTAGTTTCCTTTGCGAATTATCACATTGAGAACTTCCCCACAATCCTTTATTACAAAGATAAATAATATATAAGGTTGCAGTTTAGGATTGGCAGGAAGTGCTGAAACAATGGAACGAATATTACGAGAAAAATCCTGAATAAAAGCAGGTATAAGTAATGTCCTGTCACGTAAGTCTAGTTGATTCGTTTCTGAACATTTTTTTAAAAGTTCTTAAAACATTTGAAGAATAATGACAAAATATTATCTTTGTAGAAAAATAAATACTATGAAAACAACGAAATTTTATCACATCGCATTCTTAATTTTTTCAGTTATTATGGCGACGTCATGTTCTTCAAATCAAAAATCAGATAACATGGAAAAGAACGTTTTGGAAAACATCGCTACTCGCGTCTCTGTGCGTACCTATCTCGACAAATCCGTTGACGACGCGACAATAGAAAAACTGCTGCGTGCTGGCATGGCTGCGCCTTCAGCAATGAACAAACAACCTTGGCATTTTGTAGTCGTCACTGACAAACAACAACTTGTCGCTCTCTCAGATGCTAATCCCAATGCAGGCATGCTTGCCGAAGCTCCACTGGCGATAGTTGTCTGCGGCGACCTCGACAGAGCTATCGAAGGCATAGGCAGCGAATACTGGGTGCAGGACTGCTCTGCAGCAACACAAAATATTCTGCTCGCCGCCAATGCTATGGGACTCGGCACAGTGTGGACAGGCTCCTATCCTATCAAAGAACGCTGCGATGCTATATCACAAATATTGCAGCTGCCAGAAAACATGATTCCTCTAAATATCATAGTTATAGGTTATCCTGCTGGCGAAAATACTCCTAAAGACAAATGGGATCCAAAGAAGATTTCTTATAACTCATACAATAATAAAGGATAATCGAGAATAACAGAGCTTTTAGTTACCATGGTTCAATATTTTGCGGAAATTCCGTGCTATCGCACTTCATTATCCGCCTATATTCTGTCGTTCCTATGGAAATTAATGCTAAAATGAGGATGAAAAAAAGACAGCTAACTTGGGCTGTTTTGTATGACCGTTACCTGTCTTTTTTTCGCTCAATCACTAAGCATTTTTTGCAACATTACCAAATCTTGTTAAATCACTTTATCCCTTATCTTAACAAATTGCTTCTCAATGACAATGTATAAAATATATGAGGCAATTATTACAAGAATCCAATATATGAAATAACCGCTTGCTCCGATTTGTCTGAAAAATTCCGAATAATTTTTGTCGATGATCTGTATCACCATAAGATTTGTTAGGAACATGGCATACGACAAAATACTGAAATATGAAAGCGTTTTACCAATAACAGTTCTTGAACTTTTAATATTCGTCAGATATGGAAGCCACATCGCGATGGCAATTGGTGCAATGCTAAGGAATATAACATTCGCGTAGAATGTTCCTGAATGCCGTGGCACGACAAATGTCACAATCATTAATAATATTCCTACAATAAGGCTTACAGTTGGATGTGATTTCCAAATATTTGGAGTGTAGCATCGTATCCATGCAGCCATCACGCCGATATAAATATTGTCGAAACGTGATGCTGCCGTCTTGCGAATCCATACGTCCCACCAGAATCCATCATTAGCATGACTTGACACCATGATACGAAATACTAAAGAACTTATGATAAAAAACAAGCATATATACGGGGTCACTTTTTTAACATCGATTTTGCCAGAAAATATAAACAGCAATAATGGAAATATGATATAAAACCACCATTGTACTGATAACGACCATGATTCCCAATAAAATCCATAAAAAGGAGTAAAGATATTTTGCGTGAATGTGATGAATCTCCATAGCGGGAATTTATCGATATTTCCATTGACAATCTCTATCCTTACAAGTATGTAATATACGGCCATTATGAAAAGATAATTCGGCAATATCCTCAAGGTAGTACGTCCATAAAAACGCAAAACCTTTGCGATGTCAACTCTTCCATTCTTACTTGCATATGAAAAAAATGATGATCCAATAAGGAAACCGCTTATTACGAAGAAAATGTCAACGCCATGAGGCAAAGGTACTTCTGAGAAAAAACTGATACAAGAGTCATCCAAAAGATGTTTTCCATGTACGTGTACCACACAGAAAATCGCAAATGCTCTCAGAAAATCCAAGCCAAAGATTCGCTTATTGTCAACCTCAATTCCTAACATTTCATTTAAAAAAACAAAAATAATGTTTTTTTTCTTTCGTAGACATAATACGAAGATTTTTTCATATATTTGACGTGAAGAAAAGTGTCTTTAGCATGAAGAAAATTATCGTCTCAATATATAACTTTTATCTTGATGGTTTTAGGAATATGACCTGGGGTAAGTCGTTGTGGTTATTGATATTTCTTAAAGTCTTCATATTGTTTCTCGTCTTACGGATGTTCTTCTTCAAGCCTGTTATGGCAGGAAAGACAGACGAGCAAAAAAGCGAATATGTCGGTTCGCAGCTATCAGCCCCAATAATAACGAAACCTTAGTTTTAAATTAAACAATAAAGATATGATTGAAAGTGCATTAGTCGATTGGTCGAGGGCACAGTTCGCTCTCACCGCTGCCTATCACTGGATTTTCGTCCCGCTCACTCTGGGACTCGCCGTGATAATGGCTGTCATGGAAACTATTTATGTAGTAAAAAAAGACGAATTCTGGAAAAACACCGCGAAGTTCTGGATGAAGATCTTCGCCATCAACTTTGCTGTCGGTATTGCCACAGGAATCATTCTTGAATTCGAGTTCGGCACCAACTGGAGCAACTATTCATGGTTTGTTGGTGACATTTTCGGAGCTCCTCTTGCCATTGAGGGTATCTTTGCCTTTTTTATGGAAGCGACGTTCTTTGCCGTGATGTTTTTCGGTTGGGAGAAAATAAGTAAAAAAGTACACCTCGCCTCCACATGGTTCGTAGCTTTAGGTTCTGCAATCTCGGCAATGTGGATTCTCATCGCTAACGCCTGGATGCAACATCCTATAGGCATGGAATTCAACCCCGACACTGTACGTCATGAAATGGTTGATTTCTGGGCATTAGTGCTTAATCCAGTTGCAGTCTCAAAGTTCTTCCACTCCGTTTTCAGCGGCTGGATGACAGGTGCAATCTTCGCTATCGGCATCAGCTGCTGGTTCTTGTTGAAGAAACGTGAGACACGTTTTGCTCTTGCAAGTATCAGAGTCGCAGCTATTGTCGGTATTATCGGTACTTTCGCTGTGATGTTCAGCGGTGACAGTTCAGGTATTCATCTCGCAAAATATCAACCGATGAAACTCGCTGCCGCTGAAGGTCTCGAAGATGGCGGAACACGCGCTCCTTTCTCTATAGTTCCAGGAGTCGAAATCCCTGGAATGTTGTCGATACTCGCAACTCACGACATCAACGGTTATGTCCCTGGAATAAATAACTTACTCGATGGATACACAACTCCTGACGGCGTGAGACATCCTTCTGCCGAAGAAAAAATGAAAAGAGGCAAAACAGCTATCGACGCTTTTACAAAATATCGTATGTTAAAAGAGAGCGACCCTGTTGCAGCAGCAGAAGCTCGTAAAGTGCTCGATAAAAACGTCGATTACTTCGGTTACGGTTATATCGACAGTCGTGAAGAATTGGTTCCCAATGTGACACTTGTATATTGGGCATTCCGCGTCATGGTGGGATTCGGAACATTCCTCCTACTTCTTATGATAGTAGTGCTGTGGGCAGAATACAAGAAAAAACTCAGCAATATGAAGTGGCTGCAATGGGTTTCATTACTTTCTATTCCTTTGGTTTATCTTGCTGGTCAGGCGGGATGGATTGTCGCTGAAGCAGGTCGTCAGCCTTGGACAATAGAAGGTTTGCTTCCAGTGAAAGCTGCCGTCTCGAGCGTAAGTGTAGGCGCAGTACAAACAACATTCTTCCTATTCGTAGCGATATTCACACTCTTCTTAGTGATAGAAATGAGAATAATGATAAAAGCAATTAAACAAGGTCCACAAATTGAAGAACAGAAAGGAGAATAAGTCATGATTACATACGAATTTTTACAGAATTATTGGTGGTTTCTGATTGCGCTTCTCGGCGGACTTTTGGTGTTTCTACTATTCGTACAAGGAGGCAACGCTCTCATTTTCTTAGCAGGAAAGACAGAAGATGAACGTCAGCTTATCGTTAATTCCACTGGTCGTAAATGGGAACTTACATTCACTACTTTAGTCACTTTCGGCGGAGCATTCTTCGCATCGTTCCCTTTGTTTTATAGTACAAGTTTCGGCGGTGCATATTGGGTCTGGATTCTAATCTTGATAACTTTTGTCTTTCAAGCTGTCTCATACGAATTTCAAAATAAAGCAGGTAACTTATTAGGCAAAAACGCCTTCCGCACTTTCCTGACGATAAACGGTTGTCTCGCTCCATTGTTGATAGGTACTGCTGTCGGAACATTCTTCACAGGCTCGCAATTCACTGTAAATAAGAGCGCCGTCGCAGATTTAGGCTCTCCTGTCATAAGTCGCTGGGCAAATAGCTGGCACGGACTCGAAGCAGTCGCCAATCCTTTCAACGTAGAGTTTGGACTTATGGTGATGTTTCTGACAATATGCCTCGGAGCTTTGTATATGATTAACAATATCGACGATGAAAAACTCTCAGCACAATTACGTCGAAGCTTGTTATTCAGTTTCATCGCCTTCTTGATAATGCTTGTGATTGTTCTTGTCCAATTAGTTACAATGGAAGGATTTGCCGTCGATGCCGAAGGTAATGTCTTTATGGAAAAAGGCAAATATTTCCATAATCTGATTCAGATGCCTGTAGTATTGATAATGTTTTTATTAGGAGCCGTTTTACTTGTAACAGGTGTCGTTATGACATTATTAAAGAAAGAATTCAACCGAGGAATTTGGATTGCTGCTCCTGGAACAGTCTTAGCTGTTATGGCTTTGTTTATGATTGCCGCATACAACGGAACTTCTTATTATCCATCAACCGCCGACCTTCAATGTTCACTGACATTATCCAACAGTTGCTCAAGCGAATTTACTCTCAAAACCATGGCGATAGTCTCACTGATAATTCCTTTCGTCGTGGCATATATTGCTTACTTCTGGCGTCAGATGGATAAGAAATCATTAACTAAAGAAGAATTGAAAAAAGGTGAGAAATATTAATTCTTATTAAGTAATAAATAAAAACAGGCGACAGATTATTGTTTGTCGCCTGTTTCTTTTATAATCGGTAGAATCTCTTTCTCAAAGATTTCGTTCTCTATGATTCTATAATGCGGATGATATTCAGCGTTATAAATCTTGCTGTGATGAACGGCGTATTTGCCTTGTTCCAAAAGCGAATGAATGAGATTCGAGTCTTCTTCAAAACCATCGAGATTTAAATTCATCGAGATGATAACCGATTCAATCTGCGACCATTCTTCTTTCCATTCATTAACATCGCAAGTCTCTACATTCTTTACGCTCCTGATAAAAGCATCGAAGAAGTCTTTATAAGAAATCTTATTTTCTTTTAAGACAGAAAGATTGACTCTGTAATAATTGGAATTGTAACCTGTTGGTTCGTAATACTTCTCGTGAAAAATATTAGTGTTGTTAAGTTCTTTGCGGAGATAATCTCCTGCGGCAGAAGTGTCGTTCACGATATGTCCAGGTCCGAATCTGTCTTGAAAAAAACTTTTATACAAATCCTGCAACCTCGACTTCGGATAGTCGCGTAACTGTCGCACCACTGCTTCTCTTATGTTGTCTTCACGACTTTTCTGACATGACGTAAAGGAACATAAAAGAAGCAATGCCACGATAATCAGGTATCTATCTCTAAAAATCATTCGTCAATATTCTTAAGGACATATTCTCTTGATCCGAGACCTATAGCTTCGGAATGTTCGATGATATGGACGCCATGACGTGAGTTGATTCTCTCTATCAATGCCTTAGCGTCGTCACCTTCTTGAGATGGGTAGTTGAACACCAAGTCAACGCATGCCTGATCCAAAGCGACAGGGTCGGTAGATGCTAAGATTCCAACGTCGTTCATCTCTGGAGCAGCAGGATGACTGTCGCAGTCGCAGTCAACAGAGAGGTTGTTCATTACATTGATATATAATATCTTTCCATCGAAATAATCATGAACCGACTGTGCGGCAGCTGCCATTGCCTCAATGAAATGATCTTGTGATACGTCTTTGTTCATCTTCCAGATGAGATTCTTGTCGGCTGTTTTTCCTGCAGTGTGTATGTAAGCTTTTCCATTCGATGAAGCTACACCGATAGACTGATTTTTCAAGACGCCGCCAAAACCTCCCATCGCATGTCCTTTAAAATGAGCGAGGTTAATCATAAAGTCGTAATTGTCGATATGATCGCCAACAAGGTTGTATTTGATGTGTGTTGTATCTTTAACAGGAATTTTCTTTTCGCCGTCTTCGTCCATCAAGTCGCATGGAGCAATTGCCATAAATCCGTGTTCTTCAAATGTTTTCCAATGTTCTTCATTAGTGTTGCGGCGTCCTGCGTAAGCAGTGTTGCATTCCACTATCGTACCATTTACCTTCTGAACCAAATCTTTAATGAGTTCTGGTTTCAGGTAGTTTTTGCCACCAGGTTCGCCCGTCGAAATCTTGACAGCTACCTTTCCTTCTGGCTTAACGCCAAGAGCTTCATAAACCTTAACCAAACCTTCTGGTGAAATGTCTTTCGTCATATAAACGACAGGCTTATCGTTCTGAGAATTAGAACAGTTAACTAACATTGTCATAATAAAAATTGCGATTGATAAATTTTTAATTGTTTTCATAATATTATTTTTAACCTCACAAATATAATCTTTTTTAATCTTCAAATAATTCAGTCAGTTCAAATTTTTCGCAGTCGAAGAGACCTTTGTCGCTGAGCTTGATTTTAGGAATTACCAATAAAGCCATAAACTCCATTGTCATAAAAGGATCGCGGAGACTACTGCCTAATGACTTAGACATATCCTTGATTTTCATATATTCATCTGCGACTTTAAAAGCATCGTCATTTGTCATGATACCAGCCACTGGCAGAGGAAGTGTCATCTCTTTGTCGTCAGAATAGACTGAGAATCCGCCTTTTGTCTCTATAATCATATTGGCAGCTTTCGCCATCTCTTCATCGCTGCATCCGATAACAACGATATTATGACTGTCGTGCGCCACACTCGAAGCAAGAGCTCCTTTCTTAAGACCGAAGTTCTTGATGAAAGCGACAGCAGGTTTCTTCTTCTCATAACGGTTTATGACAGCAATCTTCAAGATGTCGTTTTCAACATCACTAACAAGATTATTATCAACGACTTTAGTTCTGCCGATGATTTTTTCTGTAAGAAGTTCACCTTCGATAATTCCGATAATCTTAATATTCCTTCCTTTGTCAACGACTCTGAAATCGTCGGCAGTGACTTTCTCAGCAACGAAATTATTTATTGTTTCTACGGGAACTCTCTGTAATAGTGACTTTCCATTTTCTGCCACTAGCTCACCATCGATGAAAGTCTTTAAGATATTGAAATCGTTGAAGTTGTCGACGACGATGAAGTCTGCGGGATCGTTTTTCTGCAACAATCCAACTTCCAGATTATAGTGACGTACTGGAGTTATGGTAGCTGATTTTATCACATCTAAGATATTGTATCCCAAGTCTATCGCTTTCTTCACCAAACCGTTGATGTGAGTGTTGAGCAGTTCGTGAGGATGAGCGTCGTCGGAGCAGAGCATCACACTGTCGGGATATTCTTCAATTATAGGTATAAGAGCGCTGAAGTTGTTAGCAGCGCTGCCTTCACGAATCTGTATCTTCATTCCGAGTTCCGCCTTCTCGCGTGCCTCCTGCATATTAGAACATTCGTGGTCTGTGCTGATTCCTGAATTACAATACTTTACCAAATCGTCGCCACGAAGTAGCGGAGCATGACCATCGACGGGTTTATTGTGGCGTTTAGCAAATTCTATTTTCTTAATCACTTCATTATCATCAAACAAGACTCCAGGATAGTTCATCATCTCGCCAAGATATTTTATATCGTCTGAAGAAAGAAGATTGTCTATATCTTTAGAATCAACCGTCGCACCAGAACTTTCGAACGTTGTTGCCGGTACACAACTCGGAGCTCCGAAATAAAACTTGAACGGCGATTTCTTTCCAATCTCAATCATATACTTAACACCCTCAACACCAAGCACGTTAGCAATTTCATGAGGGTCACTTACAGTCGCTACTGTTCCTTGAACAACAGCAAGTCGGGCAAATTCCGTCGGGACAAGAAGAGAACTCTCAATATGAACATGCGAGTCGATAAAACCAGGCATGATGATTTGTTCGCTATCGTTATCTTCTTCAATAATATTGATAATCTTTCCGTTATCGACTTCTATTGTCCCTTTGAAAATACGTGAGTTGACAATATCAACAATCTGTCCACTGACTTGAAACATTGTGCTATCCATGTTTAGAAATTTTACATGCAAATTTAATATTTCTGACTGAACATTTCAACGATTTATTTATTTAATTGTAAAGAATTAAAGATAGGTGATGTGACTACGATTTATGATTTCAAAGCACTGATGTCTAATGGCAAAGAATTAGATTTCAGTCAGTTTGGATAAAAAGTCTAGTTTCTCATTTCTTCAGATGGAATGAAGATAAAACGTTATATTCCAACGACAAAACCTGATAGGTTGGAGAAAGACATTGAAGAAATGCTGATGGTGGAATCTGTGTAGGATAATGATAATATTATTTTATTATCTTTGCGTAAATTTTCGATTATGAATACATCATCACCTTTATATCCGATAATTAAACTCCGCAAAGGTAAAGACGAAGCTGTAAGACGTCATCATCCATGGATTTTCTCAGGTGCAATAGAAAACGCCGCTCCTAACCTTCAAGCCGGCGACATTGTTACTGTAGTCGATTATAAGAATGAAATCTTAGGAACGGGTTTCGCAGAAGCAGGAAATATTGCCGTTAAGTTATTGAGTTTCGACAATATAAAGATAGACGCTGCTTTTTGGCAAGAGCGTCTTAATAAAGCTTTCGAACTTCGTAAGATGATGGGATTGGCGGATAACAAGGAAACAAATTGTTATCGATTGGTGCATTCGGAAGGCGACAATCTCCCAGGCTTGATTATCGACATTTATGCTAAGACCGCTGTCGTTCAAGCTCAGACCGAAGGAATGGCGTTAAGTGTCAATGCGATATCAGATGCTCTTCTCAATGTTTCAGGACTGAAGGTAGAGTCGGTTTATAACAAGAGTTCTGAAGCCATGCAGAGAATGGGCAAAGATGCCGTCGAAGATGGTTATCTCGTTAAAGGTGATGATGATGAGAATTTTGTTTTGGAGAATGGTTCTAAATTCATAGTCGATTGGGAAGAAGGTCAGAAGACAGGGTTCTTCTTAGACCAGCGTTTCAACCGCGACTTGGTACGCAAACTCGCTGGAGGTAAGACGGTCCTTAATACATTCTGTTACACAGGCGGCTTCTCCGTCACAGCATTAAGAGGCGGCGCTAAGAAAGTCGTTTCCGTCGATTGTTCAAAAAAAGCAATACTTGCAAGTGAGCAGAACCTGATACTTAATGGATTCAGCGCGGAAGATAATCCTTGCGTAGCAGAAGACGCGAAACTCTATCTTCAAAATATGAAGCAAGGAGAATTCGATTTAATAATCCTCGATCCGCCAGCTTTCGCTAAGAATCACAGGTCGTTACATAAAGGACTTCAAGGTTATAAATTCATCAACCGCGAGGCTATAACTAAGATTAAAGAAGGTGGTTTGTTGTTTACTTTCAGTTGTTCGCAGGCTGTCGATAAGGCTCAGTTCCAAAGCATAGTGATGGCAGCTGCTATCGAGACTGGACGTAAGGCTCAGATAATATATCAGTTAGATCAACCGGAAGATCATCCTGTGAATATCTATCATCCTGAAGGTGCTTATTTGAAAGGATTGGTGCTTAAGATTGATTGACAATAGTTTATTCTTCAACAACCAAATCATTATCAATCATTCTTTCGATATATTGCTGAATAATAGCTTTCGTCTTATCAAGCATTTCGTCTTGCTTGCTTGATTTATTTAAGATATTATTTTTCAGAAATATATCATTCTCGAAATCATATAAGGCAAATGGTTTCTTACCATCGAACTGCAACATATAATTGTCTTCAAAATATTGATACATACCATTGTTATAGTTGACAGCCCAATTGTTACTCAAAGTGTCATCAAACAAGTTTTTGCCGAAAGCAACATACTTATTCGGATAATTTAGATATTCCAATATCGACGGCATGATGTCAATCTGCTGCGCTGTGGTTTCTCTGCGTCCTTTCATATCACTATCAGGCATATAGAAAATTATCGGGACTCTGAAAGATCCTACGCTGCCTTTATATTCATTATGTGATGATGCATTAGTATGGTCGGCTGTGATGACAAACAGAGTGTTTTTATACCAATCTTGTTTCTCGGCAGTTTCGAAGAATTTCTTAAGAGCGTTGTCAGTATATCTGACGCATTTGTGAATAGGATGACCGCCTTCTTCGGTATATACCGATTCATATTCTTTTGGCAATTTAAACGGATGATGCGACGAAGCCGTAAATACTGATGTTACGAAAGGTTCTTCAAACTCAGACATTTTATTAGCGAAGAATTGCAAGAACGGTTCATCCCAGATAGCCCACATTCCGTCAAAATCGTCGTTGTTGTTATACTCGGTCATGCCGTAATATTCTTTCCATCCCGTAGTTCTAGCAAAAGCCTGGAATCCCATCGAACCATTAGGCGCGCCATGGAAAAACGCAGAGTGGTATCCAACCTTATTAAGTTCAGCTGCGATGCCAGAGACATTATTTGTCGAATAATGCGTCACTATATAAGGCTCAATGAACATCGGGATGCTGCTCAACACAGACGGCATCGCGTCGATAGATTTTTTACCATTACTGAAAGAGTTCTTAAAACTCAAACTATTATCTTGCAATTGTTTCAAAAAAGGAGCATACCCATAGTCGATATATTCCTGACCAACACTCTCAAGAATTATAATTACTACATTAAGTTTTTTTAACACACCTTCATTACCGTCATAAACCGGTGAATATTTGGCGTTCAATTCATTAGAACTAAAATAGTTAGGTTTCTCATACACCGTTTTTCCGATTGTTCTTATTATGGAAAAAGGTGTATTCAGAACTATGGCAGTTTCAATAGGAGAGTCAACGTATTGATTTGCATTAGAGATAGTTATAGGACGAGTAGAATGAGCGAAGCCACCTCTTACGCCACCAACCCACAAGGTTCCTCCTGCAATAAAAACGACTAAGGAAATTAGATAATAAACGAGGATGTCTTTAACTGATCTTCTGTTAGTTTTATTAAAATCTCCCTCGGCATAAAATTTCCATAAGGCGAAAATCATTGCAATGCCGATAATTACAAGTAATACATTATTAAGAATCTCCGTTCCAAATATCCGTAGCAGATTCTCTTCCTGACTAAATTCAGAAAACACCGAGGCTGTTGTCCTTCTATTTGTGTATCTGAAATATACGGTATCTACCAGATTTGCGATGACAGCAATTGAGTTGGTTATTACGAATGTCCATTTTGCTGTTTTCTGCCAATAATTTTTTTCTCTGATTTGAAGTGGTATCAACATTAGAACAATGTATAAGACATTCACGTACATTATCCCAGCTGTGTCAAAAGCGAAACCTCCTCTTAGTATATCTATGAGATTATCAATGCCGATATTAGGGAAATAGCTGATATTAGCAATATAAAATACCAATCGGCATACGGCAAAGACAATATACGCGATTAATATATTTAAAACAGTTATGGATAATAATCTCAAAGGAGAATATATCTTATCAGATACCTTCATATTATTAGTTTAATTTATTGATAATCTTTGTAGTCGAAAAACCATCGACGAGTTCTATTGTCTCTACTTTTCCGCCTTTTCCTGTTACAATGTCATAGCCGACGATGTCTTCTGCCTTGTAATCTTTTCCTTTTACAAGTACGTCAGGCTGAACGCGTTTGATAAGATTATATGGAGTGTCTTCTTCAAAAAATACTACGGCATCAACAAATTCCAATGCTGACAATAATACAGCGCGAGCCTTCTCATCATTGACAGGTCGAGATGGACCTTTTAGTCTTTTTACAGAATCGTCAGTATTTAAACCAATTATGAGTTTATCTCCAAGGTCGGCGGCTTTTGAAAGATATTCAACGTGACCGCGATGTAAGATGTCGAAGCAACCGTTTGAGAAAACTATCGTTTTTCTTTCGCTGCGCCAACTGTTTAATCTTTCTTCAAGAGATCTGCCGTCTAAAATTTTATCGTAAATTTTTTCTAAATGTTTCATATTATAAATTCCTATTTCCTTTAGCCTTTAGTCATTAGTCTTTAGTCATTAACAGGCAAACGTTTGTCAATGAAGAATATTATGACGTATGAGATACATCCTGTAATGAGATAAAATATAGTTTGACTTGCATGGTTTATCGTCACGAACGATACTGCTGCCGACTCTGAAATTCCGTAGAAACCATTGAGAAGAAGGATTCCGATGAAGTGGTAGACACCCATTCCGCCAGGAACAGGAGCCACGACACCTAATGTCGCAAGTCCTAATAAAGTGATTGCTTCTGTCAGTCCGAGATGTGATGTCTCAGGAAGCATATAGAATGGCAGCCATGTCATTACGACATAAAATCCCCAGATTAATAATGTATAAACTATAAACAGACCTTTTTTCTTCATGGTAAAGATGGATTTGACACCATCGAGGAATCCGCTCCATAGAGAAACAATTTTCTGATATAATTTGTTTTGAGACAAAAGATGTTTTTTCTTTTTGAAGATAAATATAATAGCTGCAAATAATGCAATCGCTACTACAACTATTAATGTTCCTAATACAGCATTATTCACGATTTTTTCTATCAGAGGATTGAGCCAAGAAGTGATGAGGCTTCCGAGCAGATTCCATTGAAATAGAATGACCGACAACGCCATAGCGAACAGCACGACTAAGTCGACGACGCGTTCTGATATTACAGTGCCGAGCGATTTGTCGAATGGTATGTTTTCTTTTTTCGTGAGAGTTCCGCAGCGTGTCACTTCGCCGAGACGAGGAAATACTGTATTAGCGAAATATGCTATCAAGACTGACTCGTAAGTCGTTGATGCTCTTGTTTTATAACCAAGCGATTCGATCAAGATGTTCCATCGTAAAGCTCTAAAAAACAAAGATATTGCTAAACATGCGAGGCTCAGCAACATCCATGAATATTGTGCCGTTTTGATATAGTTAACGACTTGTGAGAAGTCTATTTTTCTAAAGCATAGCCAAAGAAGAAGAATCCCCAATGAGAGGAAAACCATGTATGTTATTGCGTTGGAGACCTTCTTATTCAATGCTTTATATTTTATTGTTTTTATCAGGGAATACGATAGATGGCTTATGTTTCTTAGCTTCTTCGAAATCCATTGAGCAATAAGAGACTATTATCACGAGGTCGCCTACATTCACTTTATGAGCAGCTGCACCGTTGATTCCGATAACGCCTGAGCCGCGTTCGCCTTTGATAGCGTAAGTGCAGAGACGTTCGCCGTTAGTGATGTTATAAATATCAACGCGTTCGTTTTCAATAATATTAGCAGCATCCAACAAGTCTTCGTCGATAGTGATGCTGCCGATATAGTTAAGGTCAGCTTGAGTTACTGTAGCGCGATGGATTTTAGATTTAAGAACTTCAATATTCATATTAATAAATTCTAACGTTATCGATTAAGCGAACAGGACCGAGTTGAAGAGCCACGAAGATACGAGCGTGTTCGCATTCGTTCCAGTTTTCAATAGATTTAAGATTTATCTCGTCAGTAATTTCGACGTATTCAACGTCAAATTCTTTTATTGTTCCGAATTTGTCGAGAGCATATTGACGTAACTCAGCAGGAGTCATGTCGTTATTATGAGAAGCAGCGTCGTTTAATGTTGCGTAGATTTGAGGAGCGATAGCGCGTTCTGTCTCATTGAGACGTACGTTGCGCGAACTCATGGCGAGTCCGTCGTTCTCTCTGATTATTGGGCATGGCACTATTTCTAAGTTCATATTAAGATTTCGTACCATTTTTTTTATGATTGCCAGTTGTTGAAAATCCTTCTCCCCGAAGTAAGCTCTGTCAGGAGTGACGATTTCGAATAGCTTGCGCACCACGATCGCGACGCCGTTGAAGTGACCAGGTCGGCAGGCACCTTCCATGACGCGTTCTAAATCACCGAAATCGTAATGTTCTTCTACTTTTTCTGGATACATTTCATCTACAGAAGGCATAAATACTGCATCGCAGCCAGCTTGTTCAAGTTTCTCGATGTCGCGTTCTGGAGTACGCGGATACTTTTCAAGGTCAGTAGGATTATTGAACTGAATTGGGTTAACAAAGACGCTGCTAACCACAATGTCGTTATCTTTTTTAGCACGATTTATCAAAGAAATATGACCTTCGTGCAAGGCTCCCATTGTCGGGACGAAGCCGACTTTTAAGCCTAAGTTATGTTTCTCTTCTACAAAACGTTGTATATCAACGATAAAATTATAGACATTCATTTCAAAATAATTGTTTATGACTTTTCATAAAAACGCCACAAAGGTAATTATTTTGACAAAATAATAAATGTAAATTGCAAAATAAATTATTGAAAAAAAATATTATTTTTGCAAACGATAATTGTTGAGACAACAGACTATTGTGTTTGTGAGTTTAAGGTTTAAAGTTTAAGGCTTAAAGTCAGTGTCAATAGCTTGTGTCAATGTAAATTGTAAATTGTTAATTTTCAGTTTTCAATTTTCAATTTTAATTAGGAAAGCCCCTATAGTTCAACGGATAGAACGAAAGTTTCCTAAACTTTAAATCTGGGTTCGATTCCCGGTGGGGGTACAAAATTTTTAGAATTTGCGCTTCTTTACAACTCCCCATATATTAAGAATGTTCTATCCTTCGATGCTTTGGGAGATGCCCAAAGGAGAGAAGAAGATTTACATCACTTTCGATGATGGCCCGCATCCAACAATAACGCCGCAAGTGTTAGAGATATTAAAAAAATTTAACGCCAAAGCGACTTTCTTCTGTATAGGTAATAATGTTAAAGAATATAAAGCGACTTTCGATATGATTGTCGACGAAGGTCATTCCGTCGGCGGTCATACCTATAATCACGAGAAAGGTTGGAATACAAAAACCAAAATCTATATCGATTCTGTTAATGAAACTCAACAATTAATAAAAACTCCACTATTTCGTCCTCCTCACGGAAGAATCAAATCATCGCAGATTAGAAAGCTAAAAAACAATTACAAATTAGTGGCTTGGACAGTTATCGCTTACGATTGGGATAAGTTGTTGAGTCCGGATGATTGTTTTAACATTGTAATTAAAAATGCTGGCGATGGCAGCATCGTTGTTTTCCATGATAGCGAGAAAGCTGTAAAAAACATGATTCCAGCCTTGACGAAAACCCTGGAATATTACAGTAATAAAGGTTTTTCATTTGAAAAGTTATAAAAAGAAACTTTCAAGTCAAAGTCATTATGCTTCTGCCTTTAGAACTTTGTCTAAACAAAGAGACCGTCCTGAGCAGGACGGTCTCGAGAACCAAAAACCAAAATTTATGAAACCTTACAAACAACGTCAGAGTGACGTCGTTTGCGCTGCAAAGATAAGCTTTTTTTTTAAATCTTAATAAAATTTAACTCAAAACTTAAAATTTTTATGTAACTATGTTAAAAAAAGTTAAAATGTAAGAAATACATCATATAAATATAGACATAAAATAAGTCCAATAGTAATTTTGCATAGTTGATTAAATAAAAAAGGAGGTACTTGAGCGATAGATAACACTTATCAAGTAATTTAACTATGCTGACGGTTAAAAACATTTTAGAGAAAGTTTAGGAAATGTTGTACTGAAAAAAAATTAAAATGAAAAAAACAATTAGAATATTATTGGCTGATGGGGACAGAAATCTTGGATTTATTTTAAAATCTTTCCTAACATTAAAAGGATACCCAACGGTATTGAGTCTTGACGGCTCAGAAGCTTTGGAACGATATGAGAGCGATGCATTTGACTTTGTCATCACAGAGGTGATATTACGTAATATTGACGGATATACCTTGGCGGAAACAATCAGAAGACACGACAAAGAAATACCTATTATGTTCTTAACAACCAAATCATCAAGATTAAATGTATCAAAAGGTTTTGAGGTTGGTGCCGACGATTATATCACTAAGCCTTTTAGCATGGATGAGCTGCTAGACCGTGTCAAGGCAATATGTAGAAGAACCGTGTTGAGAACACGCAACGAACATATTTTCAAATTGTCATCATACACTTTCGACAGCGTACGTCATGTGTTGATTCGCAATGGAATAGAGAGAAAACTTACAGCAAGAGAACTGGATTTACTATTTCTTTTTTGCGAATATAAGAACCGTGTAGTGGAACGTTCTTTTGCTTTGATGAGGGTTTGGCACAAAGAGAATTATTTTAATGCAAGGAACATGGATGTTTACATAAACAAGATAAGGAAACTTCTTAAAGACGACCCCAACGTAGAGTTGAGGAATGTTCATGGCATTGGTTACAAGTTGGTTGTAAGGGAGTAGCACTCAATACATTTAGATTTCAGGAACTCAATTTTCTTGAATTCCTGAAATCTACCAAACAATTTAATGTTTCATTATAGCATAAGCATACGCACCTATACATACTGCCGATGAGGTGCCGAGTTTTGTTGTTGTGATACCTATCTTCTTCGATGAATCGTACCACACTTCTTTGTCGGAGAACGGCACTTTAATCATCTTACCTGTTGTGCTAGAGAATGCTTTTCGACCTTCTTCGTCGTCAAGATTATAAGCCGAAATCTCCATTCTTGGAATCTTATTACCATCTAATCCTGGATATTCTTTGTTGAGATGTTCAACAACTTTTGGCATAAATATCTGCGATGCACCTGACAATCCTCCGCCTAAAACAACGATGCCATCCACAACAGTAGCGATGTTTGCTATGATGTCGGCAAGCACTGTAGCGAATTCGTCCCAAGCTTTGAGAGCTGCTTCTTTGTCACCTTCTTTTTTACCTAAAGCTATCTCGTAAATATCGAATGGCTGAGGTGCCTCGTTGAAGTCAATACCAGCCTCGCGAGCATAGACACGGCGTACACCTCTGATACTGATGGAGTCTTCTGCACTTGTCTGCGGATATAATATATTTCTCATGCACCATACTTCTGCACCAGCCGAATTGTCGCCTTCTAAGAGCTTGCCATTAAGCACAACACCACCACCGAAACCAGTGCCTAATGTTAAACCGACTAAGTTTTTATATCTCTTAGGGTTTCCTTCTTTTTCTAAGAGAGCATTCACCTCTGGAAGGACGCCGCCTAAAGCCTCACCGTATGCGAACAAATCTCCATCGTTGTTGATATATACTGGTACGTGGAACTCATCTTCTAACATATCCTTCAAAGCAACACCGCCTCTAAACAATGGAAGGTTAGCAAGGTCGCAGATGATTCCATTAGGATAATCGGCAGGTCCTGGAAAACAAAAACTAATAGCTGCTGGCTTGCTGCCACATAATTCTTCAGTGCGACGAAATCCATCGATGATTTTCTGAAGCTGCTCTTCTAAAGTCTCTGAAGCTGTTTTGATTGTGAAAGCTTCTATGATTTCCTTATAGTTCTGCACTGCTGAGAACTTAAATCCCGTGCCACCGGCATCGAGGACAAATATAATACTGTTTGAATCCATAATTTTATTTTTTAATTATCTTCTTCTTATGTAAAAACTTCTCCACCCATATCAACCACATTATAAATATGAAAAAGTAGAATAATGTTTTAAAGAAATAATCGTGGAAGAAATCAAAATGCGCTGGAAATGGTATCATGCAGAGTGTAATACCCACTACGCGTACCACGTTAATCCATTCTATTATGACTAGACCCAATGGGATGTACCACAATTTGTGTCTCCAAGGACCAGGGAAAAGCAACATCAGGAATAACCAGTGAAGCCATTGTTTTAGGCTCGTACATTCAGGTGCAACATTGACAAAAGAGTATGTATCATTACAATTTATCACACCTATAGCATGTTCATACGTAATGAAATCGACTCCGAAGATATGCTCCAGCACCCAGCAACTCTGATTGAATAACATATCAGATGCCTCGACAAATAATTTTTCGACAAGACCTGCTATCGGGAAAAAATTCAGAGCCTGCCAGCCTAAATAAAGAAAATGAAAACTGAATATCAACAAGATAAAAAGTGCGACATCAATAGTAGCGGTATATTTATTGTCTCTATAAAGTTCCTTTATTTTCGTAATATTTAAATCTTTTAAATTAAAACCCATATCCATCATTGTTAAAGCTCAACATCATAGTAACTTAATATCTCAAATACATTAATCATCAGAAATCTCCTTAAGAGTTGCCTGATAGGTGGTGAACATCATCGCTCTTGATATATAACCGAGATATTTTTTACCATCGACGATGGCTATGTTATAGTTACCTGAGCGTTCAAATTTATATACTATCTCTTCCACACTATCTTCTGTAGTGACGAGATAATCAGGAAGGAACATAATATCTTCGATAAGAGTGTCGTATTGTTCAGGGTCGAAAATAACCTTTCTTATGGAGTCGAAAAGGACATGACCTTTGAAGTTTCCATTATCGTCAACTACGGGATAGATATTTCTCGTTGACGCTGATATGATAGGTAACAAGTCGCGTAATGTCTGTCCTGGTTTAACAGTAAGGAAGTTTTTTTCAATAAGTTTGTCGATATTCATCATATTAAGTATACTCACGTCTTTGTTATGAGTAACGCGGACTCCTTTGTCGCTCACGGCTTTAGTATAGATTGAATCTTTAAAGAAAGCCCTGTTGATGGCGTACGACATTGCCGACACTATCATCAGCGGCACCATCAGCGAGTAGCCGTTTGTTATCTCCGCAATGAGGAATATTCCGGTCAGAGGAGCATGTAACATTCCAGCTATGACGCCGCCCATTCCAACGAGTGCAAAATTAGTTATGTTAAGGTCTCCCAATCCTAATGTATTGACAAGCATGGCGAAGAACATTCCAGAGAACGCTCCTATAAACAAGGCCGGGGCAAATGTACCTCCAACTCCACCAGCAGCAAAAGTGAATGAAGTGGCAAAAGCCTTAAGCAATATTATCATCAGAAGCAGGACTAATATTATCCAGATGTTGTTTTGAAAACTCGAGAACATGCTATTTTCAAATAATATGGAGCAGTCACCTCTGAGAGCAGCGTTAATAGCTTCGTAACCCTCGCCATATAAGGCTGGAAAGATAAATATCAAAACACCTAATCCACTTACTCCCAATGCAAATCTCATCCATGGCGACTTAATCTTCTTAAATCTCTTATCCATCTTGAAATAAACATACATGAAATAAGCCGATGTCAATCCGACAAACAAGCCCAAGCCTACATAAAACAATGAGTTCGAAGGCATAAAGGCTGTGCTTGTGGTGATAGTATATTCAAAAGCTTTTCCCAAGAAGAAATATGAGGTGAGGATTGCCACGAAGGAAGACACTATGATTGGGATTAAGGATGCCATCGAAATGTCTATCATAAACACTTCTATGGCGAAGATAATACCTGTTATTGGAGCTTGGAAGATAGACGCCAAGGCAGCCGCGCAACCCATACCAATCAGAACTACAATGTTTTTCTGGTTGAGACGCAGCAACTGTCCAATATTAGATCCTATGGCTGAACCCGTTGAGACAGAAGGTCCTTCCAATCCGACAGAACCACCAAAACCTACTGTCAAAGAACTGGTTATGATAGAGGCAAAGGTGTTATACGGTTTTACTGCGCCCTTATTCTTCTGAATAGCATATAATATGCCAGGAATGCCATGTCCTACATCTCTCTTCAAGACGTAACGGCAGAAAAGAATCGTCAACAGAATTCCTATGGCTGGAAGGATGAAAAACAACAAGCCATAATGATCCTCGTGTGTCGCGATGTTATAGAAATAGTCTCTTATAAAATGAGCTAACTTTTTAATTATTATCGCCGAAAGTCCTGCAAGAAAGCCTGTAGGAATACTCAAGATAAACATAAACTGCTTCTCTGAGATATGAGTATGGCGCCATCTGTTAATCTTCTTTACCAATAAAGAGATGTATGCTTTTATTCTTGTCTTCACAACGTTCAATTTTCAGTCCCCAAATATAAAAAATGAATTTGTTATATGCGTGTTTTTTTGTTAAATATTTTCTTATTTTTGCAAGGGGTATAATTTTTTGTTAAAATGCGTATTTTCAGTTATAATGTTAATGGTATCAGAGCTGCAATCTCAAAAGGTTTTCTTCAGTGGTTGGAGACGACTTCACCTGATGTGATATGTCTTCAAGAGATTAAAGCCACTCAAGATCAGATACCTTTGATGGAAATAGAGATGTTAGGTTATCATCATTACTGGTATCCTGCCAAAAAGAAAGGCTATAGCGGTGTGGCTATACTCTCCAAGCAAGTGCCAGACAATGTAGTTTATGGCATGAACAAGCCAGAATATGATGACGAGGGTCGTTTTCTAAGGGTCGACTTCGGCGACCTCTCTGTGATAAGCGTCTACCATCCATCGGGAACAAGCGGTGAGGAACGTCAAGATTTTAAAATGGAATGGCTCAACTTCTTCCGCGATTATGTTAACGAACTAAGAAAGACGCGTCCAAACCTTGTCATCTCTGGCGATTATAACATCTGTCACGAAGCCATCGACATACACGATCCTATAAGAAATGCAAAGTCATCGGGATTCTTACCTGAAGAAAGACAGTGGTTTACAGATTTCTTAGGCGACGGTTATACCGACAGTTTTAGAGAATTAGTCAAAGAACCTAACCATTATAGCTGGTGGAGTTATCGCGCCAATGCAAAACAAAACAACAAAGGCTGGCGTATCGACTATCACATCTTGACATATAACCTTAACGAAAAATTGCAAAATGTCGGCATCCTTCCAGAAGTAAACTTCTCCGACCATTGCCCTATTATTGTCGAACTAAACTATTAACGCATAATGGATTTTATAAAGTATAACTTAGAGGAAATTATTATTGCAGCGATTATTGTCGCAATTGTTTATTGTATTTACTACATTGTTAAATCGAAGAAACGCCGCCGTAAAGTAGGCTTCTACTATAACTTCTTATTGTATAAACTCGGCATCAACAAACGCATGGCTAAGACTTACTTAGGAATGTCTCATGTCAGAGAAAACTACGAACCATTAGTAGAAATATCACATCCAAAAATAATATTTAACGAAGAAACCATCGAACATCCTGTGATGCTCAGAAGAGAGGTGGCGACACGTCTTTATAGAATAGCAAACAAACTCCCAGAAGAACAATATATTAAGATTTACAGTGCTTATCGTTCTCGCATCGCTTTATATGAAGTATGGAAAGAAGAAGTGGAACGCACCGAGAAAGAAAACCCTAACATACAACGCGGCGAGTTGCTGTCGCTGGTGAAGTTTAAAGTATCGGCACCTAACAGCAATATGGGCGGCCACGACACTGGCGCTGCCATCGATATGGCAATATGTGACAAAAACGGAAAAGACCTCGACTTTGGCAGCAAATATCACGAAAACACTCAAGCTAGCTCTTTGGTTACCCTGACCGATGAACAAAAGAAAAACCAGAAATATCTTCTTAAGTTGATGAAGTCACAGAACTTCATCCAGCAACCAGGACAATGGTGGCACTACTCATACGGCGACCGCTATTGGGCCGTCTACAAAGGAAAACGTAATGGCGCTTTCTATGGCGCTGCCGAGAAGGAATTTGAAAATTCAGGCTACGTAAGAATCATCAAGACTGTTGTTGCATCAAATATTTAATTCTGACTCATGGAGATAGCGGCTTTAGTATCAGGTGGTGTCGATAGTTCGGTAATGGTTCCCATCTTGAAAGAACAAGGTTTCAACCCTCATATATTTTATATCAAAATTGGTCTCGAAGGCAAAGACGACCTCATGGATTGTCCTTCAGAAGAAGATATTGAGATAACGACATTCATCGCCAAGAAATACGGCTGCTCATTCGAAATAGTTGACCTGCAAAAAGAATATTATGATCGCGTCGCAAGTTACACTATGGATTCTGTGCGTAAAGGTCTTACACCTAATCCTGACGTGATGTGTAACAGAATGATTAAGTTCGGAGCCTTTGAAGAGAAGATGGGTTATCAGTTCGATAGGATAGCGACAGGCCATTACGCTCGTCAGTGGTATGATGAAAATGGCATATCATGGCTCGGCACAGCAGTCGACACCTTTAAAGATCAAACCGACTTCCTCGCCAGAATAACATACCACCAACTATCAAAAGCGATGTTCCCAATAGGCGACCTCCCAAAATCAGAAGTACGTCGTCTCGCCGAATTTCACAAACTCCCAAGCGCTCAACGCCACGACTCTCAAGGTATATGCTTCCTCGGAAAAATCAACTACAACGACTATATCAAGGAATATGTCGGAGAAAAAGAAGGCGACATCATTGAATTCGAAACAGGTAAGAAGTTAGGCAAACACAAAGGCTTCTGGTTTCATACCATCGGACAAAGAAAAGGTCTCGGCCTTGGCGGAGGACCTTGGTTCGTAGTGAAAAAAGACACCGAGAAAAACCTCATCTTCGTCTCTAAAGGCTACGACCCTGTAGCTCAATATGTCAACAATATCAATTTAGTTGATGTCATGACAATGAACCCTGCGATAAGATTATCGGAAGGTCAGAGAGTGAGATATAAGATAAGACATCAACCTGGATTTAACAACGGCACGTTGAAACTCAGCGAGAGTACAGATAAACTGACAATAATTTCAGACGAGTCTATATCAGGTGTCGCTGCTGGACAATTTGGAGTCATCTATCACGAGACAGAGCCCGTCGTTCTCGGCAGCGGAGTGATTGAATGATTAAAACTTCCAAACATCTTCTAAATCAATATCCCAATTGGCCTTTACATCAAAGACGTCTTTGTGATATATCACGGACTCTGGCAGTATCTTCTTCCCAAAGTCACCTGGCGACCAACGACCATTGCCATCCTTATCTAATGTAGCTCTGAGTTTATATTTTCGCGGCGTGAGATATTGGAACGATACTTTAGATGTTGTATCAACAATCTGTTTCTCAAGTAATTTATCTCTGTCATCCAACAACTCCACTATAACTTGAGGCATATTCTCTGGGACTTCAACAGTGATGAAAAGATTTCCATATTGGGAAAGTTCTGGTACTTTAAAAGAGAACTCCGTTGTGTCGTTCGTCGTTCCTTTAAAACTATAGAAAACAGAATCTGGGATGATAATCTTATACGACTGCTCAGGAACGAAGGTCTCATCAAGTTTGTATTTCAATCCAAATGAATCAACTCTTTCAAAACGCAACTGATTGATAATCGTGTCCTTTCCAACAATATACCAATTAGTATCGCGCATAATGACATCTGTTATTGGTTCTTTAAAAGATAGCAACAGACTCTCTTCTGGCTTCAACTTTCCTCCAACAATATTTGTCGCAATATTCAACGATTTACGAACCTCATCTTGTTTCTTCCTTCTACCTTGATTTACACGAGGTTTAAGACTTATAACAGAAGTATCGTTTATCAAAGTGTCATAATTTACTGTCAGGAAAAGACTATCTTTATTCGGGGTGAAATACCAAAGGATAGAGTCGTAATTCATCGAATGAGTTTGATATATAGCGAAGGAATCTGGTAATGTTTCCAGCACTTCTATCTTGACATCCTTAGCAGGATAACTAAATGCAAAACGCAACAAACCCTCTTCTGGCACTTCCTTCTTCAATAATTTTTGAATCGAATCTTCTTCCAAAAATGAATATAACGTATATGAAACATCTTTTTTGACAATTTCTTTCAGTGAATCATTAACAATCGTATCATTGTCAATTGTTAATTGTAAACTGTCAATTGTTACAGGTGTAACAAGGCTATCCAGAAAAGCGATGCTCTCATTCGGCAAGTCGAATCTCATATTAGAGTTTTCGTCTTTCAGAGCAAACATGAGATAATCGGTTTTTCTCAAGCCGGAAAATTTAAACAATCCATCTTTATTGCTTTTCGTTACGTAATTTGGTTTCACGAAATAAGGAAGCGAGTCGATGATGATAGTGTCGTTATCATCCGAATAAAGCATCACGAAGAAATCAGCAGAAGGCTTGAGGTCAGCAGCTTGTAACACCTTACCTTCCAATGACAAAGTATCAATAACTTCTCCTGTTGAGAAAACGAAAGAATAATTTTTGAAAATATTACCTTCATGAAGGTCTTTTATTGCTTCTCCGAAATTTATCGAATAAGTTGTTTCTGGTCTCAGTTGTTCTTTAAATTTAATTATCAGCGTCTTACCGCTCAGTTTATACTCAGGTGACTTATCGAGAGGCGGTGAGATAAGAATATTGCTATTCGGGTTATTCAATGTGACAAATTCATCGAAGGTGATATGTATTTCCTTCCCCGAAAAACTCGTCGACTGATTGTTTGGTTGAGACTGCAGTACCACTGGGGGGATTGTATCTTTTGGGCCACCTGTTGGCGAGACCACGTTAGCGCATCGGGTGAAGCTCAGCATCAAAACAAACGCAAGAGCCTGAGATATATGTCGTGATAATTTCTTCATAGCGCAAAGATACACAAAAGAGCCCAATTTTGGAATCCTCAAACAATATTATTCAGGGTTTTTCTCGTAGTATTCATTCCATTGTTTCAACACCTCCTGCCAATCTTGTACCTCGCCGTCAGCTATTGCATCCGCCTGGTTCAAAGCCTCTTCGTGCTGTTTCTTTTCGGCATAACGCAGTTTCATCGCCTCGATAGTCGCTTCATCGAGGATGTGGATTCTGCCGCGACGCACGCATTCGTCGAGCTCGAGCGGACCGAATGGTTGTCCTTGAACATTAAAGTCGGAGATGTTGAAATTAAACACTGTGCGCAAAGTATGACGTACCATCTTCTGTCCGCCGCGATTACAAGCGACCTTACGTTTTAATAACTTACGGATAATATCAATCTCACGTTGTGAGAATTTATTTCTGCCCATTTAGTTCAATTTACAATTAACAGTTTACAATTAATAATTTTCAGTTTTCAATTTATATCCAGGTGCAAAGATAGGGAAAAATGACGTATTTTTGTACAGATGTTTTCAAACTAAAATGGACAAACTCACTCCAGAACAGCGACACCGTTGCATGGCGGCGATAAAAGGTAAGAACACCAAGCCTGAGTTGCTGGTGAGGAAGTTCCTGTTCAGCCACGGATTTCGTTATAGGTTGAACTCCCCTCGCCTTCCAGGTCATCCCGACATCGTACTTCGCAAATACAAAACCGTCATTTTCATAAACGGATGTTTCTGGCACGGACATGAAGGATGTAAACATTATGTTCTGCCAAAAAGCAATACCGAATATTGGAAGACGAAAATAGAACGCAACAGAACAAGAGACGTTGAAGTCCAGACAAAATTAGCGTCTATGGGATGGCACTTCATCAACATCTGGGAATGTCAGCTGAAACCTAAAGTACGTAAGGAAACATTAGAGTCGTTGGTTAATACTTTGAAATATATTCATCTCACTGAGCAGAAACCAAAACAGTACGAGCTGTCGGAAGAAAGTTACTTTATAGCAGCAGAAGAAATGGAAGAGTATGGGGAATAGGAGATTATTGTTATGAATCGCAGATTTCATAGTTCATCGTATCCTTTTACTACTTCCCAATATCCGCCTTTATCACCGCCAATTCTTTTTATTTTATTGTCTGTTTTTAGCTGTGTCATAATGCGTTGCACTTGTCTTGATGACAATGATAGCTTTTCTGATAATGTCTTTGCAGTGATAAATTTATCGTTTTCTATGTATGATATTATTTTTTCTACGACATTTTCTACGACACTTTCTACGACATCTGAACTTTCTTGCTCATAATTGTTGTTCAAAATCTCTGTGAAAAATGATTCGTATTGTGAATGGAATGTCGGTCTTTTATTGTCGGAGAATCCTGGTAGCTTAGCGGTTTCGTTGCATATCTTGCGTAAACCACTGCCTCTTTTTCCATATATCCGAATTGGGTGAATACGTCGGCGAGAATTGGATTACGGCGTTTTGATGGTACTTTGTTCAGATTTCTGTTTTGAATCAGACTGCCATCGAACATGCCTCCTGGCGAATAAATAACTAGGCGGTCGTCGTAAATGTCGATATGAACTTCACTACCTAATACGGAATAGTCACGGTGTATTAGGGCGTTTACCAATGCTTCAAATATGGCACGATCAGAATAATCTGGTGTGTCTATTCGTTTGTTTTTGTTATCAAGTCAAACTCTGGTATTGGATCTATTAAAGCTTTGATACGGTCGCTGATAAATTCTGTATCTGATTTGACATCATCTAAACCAACTATATCTCCATCGTCATTTACACCGAACACCAAAGTACCACCCATTCCATTAGCAAACGCACTGATACTTTTAAGCCAACTCTTTGGTTGTTTGCGTTCTACGGATTCTTTGAAATCGCAGGCAGAATCTTCCCCGTACAGTTGTTTTATTTTCATAAATATTTGGTGTTTAGTTTAAAAAGTGATGCAAAACTAAACCCTTCTTTGTTATCTTCCAAATATTTTTAGTTAATATTTATTTACTTTCAGTACAATTCTCATTTTTATGTAATTCTTTAAGTTTTTTTCTTAAAAAGGATTAACATATATGCTTTGTGTTATCGGAAATATGCCTACTTATGTCACGAACTTGCACATATGGAAGTACAAACAGACGCATTTGCTTGTGAGATTAATATTTTTGATATAGATGATCCGACAGGTAAACAAATGAAATACGCACGCTTCTTTGGAAGAATTGCTAAAACCTCTGATTCGCAATTGACATATACAGGACTTCTCGTATATATTGCAAAAACTGTATTTGACATTGCTCCAACAGATTTTATAAAGAAACTGTCAGACGAATTAAATGCAGGAATGGATTTGACCACAACACGAAGACCGAGATATATCAGTGATCATTATAGCATAGAAACAAATCTATCAGCAAAAGAGATTTTTAAAAGGATTCGCACAATTCTAAGTTGTTTTGGTTTAGAAGATGAACTTTATATATGTTTTCAGGAGGAAGAATATAGTGCAGAATAAAATCAACAAAGAGAATTCAATAACCTAAAAAAGCGCGTAACCTCTTCAGATTACGCGCTTTCAGTTTCTAATTATATTTGATTGCTTGACCTTGCAGGATTATTTCACCTCTTCAAAATCTACGTCAGTGACGTCGTCATTGCCGTTGTTTGGATTTTGTCCGGCGTTAGGATCTTGTGGACCGCCTTGTGCTCCGGCGTTCTTGTACATCTCTTCTGATGCCTTCTGCCAGATGGCGTTCATCTCTGCCATAGCTGCGTCGATGCCAGCGATGTCTTGCGACTGATGTGCTGTCTTCAACTTGCCAAGTGCGCCTTCGATTTCTGCTTTCTTGTCGGCTGGCAACTTATCACCGTATTCCTTCATCTGTTTTTCTGTTTGGAATATCATTGAGTCGGCAGCGTTCAGTTTGTCAACGCGTTCACGTTCTTTCTTATCGGCGTCGGCGTTAGCTTCAGCTTCAGCTTTCATTCTCTTGATTTCGTCTTCGCTCAATCCTGATGAAGCTTCGATTCTGATGCTTTGTGACTTGCCTGTAGCCTTGTCTTTTGCAGAAACGTTCAAGATACCGTTTGAGTCGATGTCGAATGTTACTTCAATTTGTGGTACTCCACGTGGTGCTGGTGGAATGTTATCTAAGTGGAACTTACCGATGGTCTTATTCTGATTTGCCATTGGACGCTCGCCTTGTAACACATGGATTTCTACGCCTGGCTGATTATCGACAGCTGTTGAGAATATCTCTGACTTGCGTGTAGGAATTGTGGTGTTAGCTTCGATGAGTTTTGTCATCACGCCGCCGAGTGTCTCGATACCTAATGACAATGGTGTCACGTCTAACAAAAGAACGTCTTTCACTTCGCCTGCCAAAACACCACCTTGAATTGATGCGCCGATAGCAACTACTTCGTCAGGGTTAACGCCTTTTGAAGGTTCTTTCTTGAAGAAGTCTTTAACGATGTTTTGGATAGCTGGGATACGTGTTGAACCACCAACCAAGATAACGTCGTCGATGTCGTTCACTGTCATGTTAGCATCTGCCAAAGCTTTGCGGCATGGCTCGATAGTAGCGCGGATGAGGTCGTCGCAGAGTTGTTCGAACTTAGCGCGTGTGAGCTTGCGTACCAAGTGTTTAGGTCCTGATGCTGTTGCTGTGATATAAGGTAAGTTGATTTCTGTTTCTGTTGATGATGACAATTCGATCTTAGCTTTTTCAGCAGCTTCTTTAAGACGTTGCAACGACATTGGGTCTTTTCTCAAGTCCATGTTTTCGTCGCGCATGAATTCTTCTGCTAACCAGTTTATGATCTTACCGTCGAAGTCGTCGCCACCGAGGTGAGTGTCGCCGTTTGTTGATTTAACTTCGAAAACGCCGTCGCCGAGTTCAAGGATTGAGATATCGAAAGTACCGCCACCGAGGTCGAATACTGCTACTTTGACATCATTCTTTTTCTTGTCTAAGCCGTAAGCCAAAGCTGCTGCTGTAGGTTCGTTGATGATACGGCGTACTGTGAGACCAGCGATTTCGCCAGCTTCTTTTGTTGCCTGACGTTGAGCGTCGTTGAAATATGCTGGAACTGTGATGACAGCTTCTGTCACTGTCTGACCGAGATAATCTTCAGCTGTCTTCTTCATCTTTTGAAGCACCATTGCTGAGATCTCTTGTGGAGTATATAATTTTCCGTCTATGTCGATACGAGGAGTGTTGTTAGGTCCTTTTACCACTTGATAAGGAACGCGACCGATTTCGTTTATCATTTTGTCGTATGATTCACCCATGAAACGTTTGATAGAATAGATGGTTTTCAATGGGTTGGTGATAGCTTGACGTTTTGCAGGTTCGCCAACTTTACGTTCGCCGTTGTCGGTAAATGCTACCACTGATGGGGTTGTGCGGTGACCTTCGCTGTTAGGGATAACTACAGGTTCGTTACCTTCCATAACTGCTACGCATGAGTTTGTTGTACCTAAGTCAATACCAATAATTTTTGCCATTTTTATTTCTCCTTAATTTTTATTATTATTTTATTTATTACATAAGAAATTTTTAATATATTCTTTCTTTCCTCTAGGTATAGTTGAGATGAAGAATTATGTAGACGAAGTTTATAAAAAGAGATGATTTTTATAAAAAAGGAGACAAAACCGCAGTGAATACTTGGTGTATTCACGAGGATTTTAACAAACTTTTTTGAAAAATCAGCCTTTTTAATCTGCATAATTCAAACCGAAACTATACCAAAGTTTAGTTTGCTACTTTGACCATTGAGTAGCGGATTACCTTATCTTTATAAGTGTATCCCTTCTGGAATTCTTCTACAATGATATTGTCAGCCACTTTTTCGTCGTCAATATGCATTACTGCATTGTGAAGCTCAGGGTTAAATTCTTCGCCAAGGGCTTTGGTTTCTTCCACACCCATTTTTGAGAAGATATCCTTGGTCTGCTTATAGACCATTTCCACACCTTTGTAGTGAGGGTTTTCTTTGTCTTCAACGCTCATGATAGCTCTCTCTAAGTTGTCGA
>JAZNVS010000039.1:0-64290 GCA_045592965.1 Bacteroidales bacterium
CCGAAATTGATTCTCCATGTGAGAGGGTTGTTGAAACCTGTCATAAGTTCTGGTTTCTCACATGATGTAGTACCGATTACATGACCATCTTTACCGATAATATTTATAACGAGGCTTTGACCAGCATTTGTTATAACATCACCGGTAATACGATCTGATTGGACGAAAGCGCAGATGCTTCCCATTTCATTTCTTACGAGTTGTGTACGAGCTTCATCAGCATAGTATGAATTGACGACTATTGCTGGGCTACCTTCTGCTACTACAGGAGCTGATTGTCCGTCCCAGTAGTTAGCGTCAACAGATAACTGTGTATCTTTAGTGTGACCGCTGATGTGAGTTGCACCAGAAACAACGTTTTGGGTCATTGAGAAGTTAGCTTTGGTTGCAGTACCTCTAAACATGATAACTGCATCGCCATCGTCACAAGCAGATTTTAAAGTATTGTTTGCAAGAACAACATCTTGTGCATTTGTTCCAGGAGTTCCATTTACACCAATACGTACGGCATAACCTTTAACATCGACAATATTGTTTTCAATCTTAATAACATCAGTTGATCCTGAATTATTCAAGTTGATACCATTCTTTGAATATACTTCACAACCTGTGATTTCCAAACCTTTTTCAACATTGGTTACTTGTGCAAGTGAATGCATGCCTTCATTAACTGTACAATTATTTATCTTAAGATTCCAGTCTCCACCAGTATATGATTTAACAGCAGGGACTTCATCGCTAATGTTTGCAACGAAAGTACAGTTGTCTACCGTAACGTTGTTTGTGTAACGAGTGTTGCTGTTACCGCTTACACCAAGGTTAATACAAGCAGCGTAGTTTATACCTTCTGTAGCGTCGAAATTTACATTTTTGATGGTTAAGCCAGTAGTTTCATATCTTGCGCTCTTGCCGTCAACAGTGATAGTGCCTTTGAAAGTTTTTTCAGCACCGTCAATAGTAATAGCGTAATTAGGGGCTTGATTTACTGTTACGTCTTCTTTGCAATTGTCGGCAATCAAAGTGACAGTTTCACCGTTTGTAGCACTGTTAATAGCGTCTTGGAGTGTTGCATAGAAAGCGTTGCCAATCTTTGCTGTCAAACCGAATGTGCTTGTTACGTTGTCGAGTGTTACGTTTACATCAGATGTTGGGGTTACATAAGCTTCATCGTCTTTACCTGCTGTAACAACAACTTGAGGTCCGTTGTTTGTTGCTGTCAAAGTAGCGTCTTCTTTAACTGTGAGGTTGTATTCGCCTGTTGTGTTACGTACAATGACAGGAACTTCAGCTGATAATGTGCTGTTTTCAACTGTTAAGCTATAAGCTCCAGAACCGTCAGCACGAACACCGTATTTAGCGCCTTCTATTGTAGAGTTCTTAACACTTACAGGTGTAGATGTACCTGCTGAGATACCACCTTCTTTACAAGCAATCGCATTAATGCCATCAACTGTAATCTTAGAACCACCTGTAGCCCACATCACTGAGTGTAAGTTTGTGAATGTGCCGCCAACAACATTGATGTTATATGATTGACGGAAACGCAATGCAACAACAGCTGGACTTCCTTCTGTAGCAGTGAAGTTACATCTTTGAACTGTCACATTGTGAGCATATCTTATAACTGGATCGCTACCACTGTTACATGAAATGAAATCGTGAGAATCATTTTCTGTTGTGAAGTTAATGTCTTGTATTGTCAATGTTTCAGCGCCTGTGTGGCGTGAGTTGCCATTAACAAAGATAGTACCAGTGTATTCAAATTGTTTGTCTTTGTAACCGTTACCATCGATAGTGATATTAACACCTTCTTTTTGGCTTACTGTTGCGTTATCGCTATTGTGGAAAAGAAGATTGATGGTGTTGTTGCCAGTATTACAATCGTCGAGAGCTGCTTGAAGGCTTGGATATTTGGTGCCATTCAATTCAGCGAAGAGATATGTAGCTTCACCATCGGTTATAGAAGCTGTTTCACTGTTGTTGTAAGCAGTATATATACCTACGACATTTACATTATTTCCATACTCAATTTCGAAGTCGTTAATGATAGCTGCAGCACCATTGTCGCGGTTAAGACATTCAATATATGCGTTTGCAATTGTTGCCAGACCAAAGTTGGTGATAGCAGAATATTTGCCGTAGAACTCACCGCCCTGAATGTCAATAACACCAAGGTGGTTGTAGATTGCTGCGCCACCATTTGGTGAGATGTTCTCGAACACACCGCCTTTGATGGTCAATTGCGCAGTATAATCGATATCATCAGTGTTAGTTCTGGTTTGAGGTTTGCCATTATAGATACCAAGAGAAGAGATAGTACCTTTACCATCTGTACTGTTATCTGTAATAGTCAATCTACCAAAGTTCTTAAAGATATAAATATCCGCATTGGTAGTCAATTTATGTCCATTAAGGTCAATGGTAATTTTTCTACCTTTAGGGATTTCTATAGTGCTGCTAACACTAAAATCGTCTCCTATGGTAATTGTACCATAATCCTCATTGAAGAGAAACTGTTTAAGTTTACTCTCTGTTTTTGCCTCTCCTGTTAATAATTCTTGTCCGAACAAAATCGAACACGACATCATCATCAGGAATGTCAGAATAAATGTTTTGATTTTCATAGAAAAAATTTTTAATAGTTAATAAATTATTGATATAAATGTTTTTGAAATTAAAATCTCTAAATGAAAATACAAGACGCTTAAGCATCTGCTTGGCGATTCCGACCACTGATGAAGAACAACAATAAAGATTCATTCCGACAATGTCAGATAACGACATAGCGGACAAATCGTTTTTGTCAAATGTGTAGCAAGGAAAATAATTATGAAGTTTGGTCTTGTTTAGGTTTTGGTCACGAAATACAAAATTCGGGTTTAGGATTTTACCCCCCCCCGTTGAGGCTATCGCACTGATAACCAATAAGATATGTTTAATACTGTCTTTCAAACCCTATTTTGTATTTAATTATTTGTATTTCTTTGCTCTATACTAATCTTGCAAACTGCAAAATTAAAAATTAATTTAACATATAAAGTCTTTTTCTTAAAAAAAATTAAGTTTTTTTTATACCTTATTAATTAAGGGGATTTCTATAAATTGCTTTGCGAGTGATTTATGATCTTATCTTTGAGAAGATTTTTGTTTTTCTCGATAGAGCATAGCGAGCTATGTGATTGAGAAAAAGACAAAAAGATTCCAAAGAGAAACATAAAGCACGCAAAAGTTTTTAACATGATTGTAAAAATTTATTTAAACGGGGAATTTATAGAAGTCCCCTTAATAGTTACTTCGCTTTATTTTGTCAACAGACATCGTCCGTAGTAGAGATTCGTCCGCGTCTCTACTACCCTATCCTTCCCCAGTCGAAGCCGGCAGCGAAGTTCTTGTTGAAATATTCCTTGGTAACGTAATTCTCAGGTTTCGACAATGTAGGGTCGCTGTCTAAAAGCAGTCCCACCATTCTTCTTGTATGTCTGATTATTGGTTCGTCTTTCATGAAGTCGCCGATTTTCATCTCTATCATCCCCGACTGACGCGTGCCTTGAGTCTCGCCTGGACCTCTGAGCTGTAAGTCGGCTTCGGCGATTTCAAAACCGTCGTTGGTGCGTACCATAGTCTCCATTCTCTTCTTGCCTTCGCCGGTTATCTTGTGGTCTGTCACCAAGACACAATACGACTGTTCTGCGCCACGACCTACGCGACCTCTCAGCTGATGAAGCTGCGACAAGCCAAATCTGTTGGCGTTCTCTATTATCATCACCGTCGCATTAGGCACATTAACGCCCACTTCTATCACCGTCGTTGCCACCATGATGTGCGCCTGGTTCTTCACAAAACGCTGCATCTCGAAGTCTTTGTCTTCTGCACTCATCTGTCCATGTACCACACAAATCCTATATTCTGGTTCTGGGAAATCGCGCAGCAGTGCCTCATAACCTTCCTGAAGATTTATCAGGTCCATCTTCTCCGACTCTTTGATAAGTGGATAAACGATATATATCTGACGACCTTCGGCAATCTGCTTCTTCATAAAAGAAAGTATCGTAAGCCGCTGCTCTTGATAGAGGTGAAGCGTCTTGACAGCTTTTCTTCCAGGAGGGAGCTCGTCAATCTTCGAGACGTCTAAGTCGCCATATTGTGTCATAGCGAGAGTTCGTGGTATCGGTGTCGCCGTCATGACGAGGGTGTGTGGCGGAAATTCCGTCTTCTCCCAGAAGCGAGCGCGCTGCGCCACACCGAAACGATGCTGTTCATCAACGATACAAAGTCCCAAGCTCTTGAACTTCACAGCATCTTCAATAAGAGCATGTGTTCCTATGATGATTTGTATATCGCCGTTTTCGAGAGCTGGCAGTATCGTCTTTCTCTCTTTCTGTTTGGTAGAACCCGTGAGCAATGCCACCGTGACTTTCATATCACCGAGCATTTTCTTGATTGTCTCGTAATGTTGGTTAGCGAGTATTTCCGTCGGTGCCATCAGCGCAGCCTGGAATCCGTTGTCCAAGGCAAGTAGCATCACCATGAGAGCGACTATCGTCTTGCCGCTTCCCACGTCACCTTGAAGCAGACGGTTCATCTGGAAACCAGTCTTCAGGTCGCCGCGAATCTCCTTGATGACGCGTTTCTGCGCGTTGGTGAGCGGAAAAGGAAGATGCTCATTATAAAAGGTGTTGAAATAATCGCCTACATGATTGAAGACTACGCTTCTTGTATTCAGCGTACGTTCTTTTTTATTGAGAAGCAGTTTCAGCTGAAAGAAGAAATGCTCCTCATATTTCAGACGTGTCGTTGCGAGATGTATGTCGTTGCTGTTCAGAGGCAGATGTATCTTGTAGAAAGCAGCCTTTCTGGAGAGAAGTCTGTCTTGCATAATCAGAGACGTTGGCAGATTCTCCGGAATCATCTCCCAGGTCTGAAGCACGAGAGTCTTTATAATCTTGGCTATTTGTTTTGTTCCGAGACCGGCATTACGCAGTTTCTCGGTAGTGTTATAGACGCCTTGCAAGCTCTCACCCACGACTTTGTCATTAGGGTCGTATTCTTCAATATCGGGATGGGTGAAAGAGAATCTGTTGTTGAAGACGTTAGCCTTACCGAATAGCAGATATTTCTTTCCTGGGACGAATTTGTTTTTTATCCACTTAAGACCTTTAAACCAAACCAATTCTATGGAACCTGTCTCATCGGAAAAAGTGGCGCTGATACGAGTCATACGTGGCTCGCCATGAGTCTTGAGATTTGACACGGTTCCAACAAGTTGATAATAAACGGTGTCGTCATAAATCTGGTTTACCTTATGAATTTTGCTTCTATCCACATAACGAAAAGGGAAATATTCGAGAAGGTCTTGGAACGTGAATATGCCGAGTTCTTTATTGAGAAGCTCAGCACGTTTCGGACCCACGCCTTTCAGAAATTCTATCTTCGTCTGTAACAAATCGACCATTTATGAGATATAAATTTTGGTTTGTAAAGATACAAATAATTAGGAATTAGGGGTAGGAATTGGGAATTATTTTTTTGAGATGCTGAGTTACTAAGTTGCTGAGATACTAAGATACTAAGACAATCTCACGTAGAGGCGCACGGACGTGCGTCTTCTCTGAGCACGAATTGCACGAATCTTCACGAATTGTTTTTGAAAATTGAAATTTCCAATTCCTAAAAATATTGAGTTTCAGAGTTTCAGAAAGACATTTTGAGATTCTCAGATTCTAAAGTTCTAAAATAAAAAAAGACGTTTCAATGTTTTTCCATTTTACAGGAAATATTGAAACGTCTTTACAATTTTTAGTTTTTTAATTCATAATCAAATTAGGATTGTTCAGATTACAAATTACTGCGAATTGTCACTCTTCAAACATTTCATCTGTGATATTTAAGCAATAGTATATTTCATATATTCCCATAAAGAAATCTGTTTTTAGTGTAAAATCATCAGTATTGTCATAATAATATCTTGGCAATTCTTGGATGGTATCGTTGATTTCTCTATAGATTCTTATGTTTTGTAACTTTTCTGTAACAAATGTCTCTGGAGGATAGTCTTCTCCTATATGACGGTCTGTTTCACCTATAACAATACGGTTTAATTCTTCTACAAAAATTGTTGACAAATTAACAGAACTTTCTTCAACATAAACGTTGTGCCCTGTGCTGTTTTTTAAATAAAGAAAACATTTGAAATAAGAGTCTTTTCCACAACTGGACATACAAGCAGTAATAAATATTGCCAAACTTAAATTAAGCAGTTTTTTCATATTTTTAAAATTAAATAAAGTTTCATCTAAAAAGTGACTTATCCTGACATAACTTTACTTTTTACGTAAACTTATTTCAGGACAAGTCAGATTTTCAGTTTCTCAAATTCTAAAAATTAGTATTCCCAAAGGTTTTGTTCAAAATCGATGATTGATTGTTTGATACGTTCTGACTCTAAGAGAGCGTCGACGCCTTTAGCGTATTCTTTAATGTTACGGTCAAAGATATTGTCTTCTTTGTAGATGTAACTGTCGAACAATCTCTTCAAGAACACTTCGTCATAGCTGAGGCGTGCTGCCGAGTTGCTACGGTTGTAGAAAGGAGCTTGAGCCAAAACTTCTCTTGCCGATTCGTAAGGAATCCAGAACATTGGCTGTGGTACGCTTTCGCCGTCAGCGAGTTCAATCATCTTGACAGGACACAAAGCGATGATCTTAACCATCAGCTGTGATCTTTGTTTGTCGAAATACCATTCCTCTTTGATACGGCAGCGTTTCACCTGTGAAGGGTCGAACTGCGAGATGATGATAGTGTCGTATTCATCGTAAGGAGGATAAGGTCTTCTGAATGTTCTGTATAAGGTGTCTGTCTGTTTGTTCATTATTTGGCTGTAAGAGACAGGGTTAAGCAACTCGCCTGTAGGCTCGTCGTTATAAGCTGTCAATCTGCCTTCTTTCATAGCGTCGGTGATGACGGTGATGAAGTTTTTCCAGTTCTGATGCGACACTGTTGGATAATAGAATCCTTGATTCATCTTTTGACGGAAGTCTATCTCACGCCATACAGTTTTCTTCCACATCACGTCGGCTTCTCTCACTGAAGGGAGAGGCATAGGTGTTTTTGTTCCTGTCGCATTTTCTACATAAATGCCGTCGGTATAAGTTTGATCCATGATAATCTGTGCCGATGTTTTAGGAGCAAAGAACAGCGACATTCCGAAAGCAGCGATTATTAGAAATAACTTTTTCATTTATTATGTTCCTTTCTTATTTAATTTCAACGTTAATAGGATTCAATGTACGCATTACGCCGTCAGGACCTTTTGCTTGGATGTTTTCGAAGAAGAGTTTCTGACCTTTCTTAGCCGATCTAATCATTTCATTAGCTTCTTGACTGAAGCGACCGCCTTTGATGGTACCTGTTGATTTATAGTCGCCACCAACCAAAGTAGCCAAGGTATAAGAGACTACATTATATTGGAAGTCGCCGAATTCGAAGTCACCCATGTCAGGAATAATACCGCCGGCAGCTTGTAACTCGTCCTTAGCGATCTTACCGCTTGATATTCCGCCAATCTTAGCCTCTGGGTTTGGAACACGTTTGACGCGGAATTCGTGTGTACCAAGAACGACCTTCTTACCATTGATATTTGTAGATGCCGTGATGGTAACGGTTTTATTACCTGAAGGTACTTCAACCATATATAAACCTGCTTGATTACCTTTTTCAATCTTTCCATTGCTGATTGCAACGTCAATCTTGTCGTTAGATATTCCTGGAGCAGACACTGAGATAGGGTTCTTCAATCCTTGATAGAGAATCATCATTTGTGTTGGAGCCACTGTTGCTGATGGAGGAGCCACAGTGTATGACGACTGGAATGAATATGGAACTATCTCACCTGTTTCTGGGTCAGCGAGTTCTACTACGCCAGCAAACGACTGTTCGCCTTCAGCGTTTGTAGGTATCTTGATAGAAACGACACCATTCTTGCTCGACACTTTCTGTACATTATTAGCATTAGCTTTAGAGAAATCCTTGACGCCTCTAACATATTTAGCGTCGAATTTTCTTGTAGTGTCAGAAGCAGCGATGAAGATGTCGGCTTCATAATCTTGGCCTTGCAAGACGTATGTTGTCTTAGGGAACACCTTTGCTTCCAAAGCGTTGAACTTATAGTCGGTAGCGCCTATTCTCTTGAAGAGTTCTGAGATAGCGTCGAATTCTGTTGTCTGAATCTCACCGATTATCTTATTCAAGATAGCGATGTCGGCTGCCAAGATGACGTGGTAGAAGTTCTTTTCTTCCCATGAAAGTTTGTTGTTGTTGGCATCATAATAGTCGCCGTCGGTTCTCAAGCCTACGAGACTGCCATAATCGTTGATACCTGCCGACTGCAAAGTATTGATGACAAACAAACGATATTCTTCAATTTTATTGCGCAATTCTGTTGCCTTGCCCTCATTAATCATGAAGTTGGTAGGAGCGTCGTAATTATCTTTTGCGCTTATGTTTTTAAGATTAAACTCATGGAAGATACGTCTATTCTTAGAAGAATCAGCTTTATCTTTGTTATTGATAATGGATTTCTTTTCATCTTTAGGATTGAAAATCTCCTCTTTGGTAACTTCTTCTGTCACTTCTACTAAAGGAAGTTTTATTTCCGACTCAATGTAATTAATCATCTCATCGGTCTTAGTACGTATTTCTTGAGCTTTATTCCAATAGTCGGCAGCCTTTTCTGGTTGCTTTTCATATTGTTGTTCGAAGGTGATGTAATAATCTTTAATTTTCTTTTCCACGCTTGCGTTAGATGTCTCGAGTCCATCGTTGACTATAGCGAAGGCATCGAGTATGTCAACGGAAACGTTGAGAGCTAACAAGGCAGTCAACACGAGATACATCATCGAAATCATCTTCTGCCTTGGGGTTTCTTTTCCACCTGCCATTTCTTCTATTGTTTTATTGAGTTAATAAATACTTAATAAGACTTATGATTTGACATTCATTGCTGAGAGCATATTGCCATAGACGTTGTTAAGAGCTGACATACGTTTTGACAGATCAGCGATTTGGTGGTTAAGAGCTTCTGTTGAGCTAGCCGACATATTGACTTTCTCGATATATTCCGACATTGTCTTATTCAATTGTTTGTTTGTTTCTGCCACTATGAGTGTGCTTTGGAGCTGTACTTCGAGAGCACTTGCCGACTCAGCTGCTTTACGCATCACTTTAGCGTAATCGTTTGTTGCAGCTACTGCATCGCTGATGTTTGCCATCTGAGCAGCGTTTTCGCTAAGCCTTTTGATACCTGCTGACAATTCTGCCAAAGTCTGTTCGCTTAAGTTAGCGCCGCTTAACATTTCGCTTAACTGTGATGCTGAACCGTTGTTTGATTTGATATTTCTTGATGTTGATTTCTCATCACTTTCAATGCCATGATATGCATATTTAAATTCAGGATATACGAGGCTCCAGTCTGGTTCTACATGAGGTGGTTCGAAAGCCGACAAGAAGAAGATAACGGCTTCGGTAAGAAGACCAATAGTAAGCATAAGGTTTGCGCCTGGCCAGTGTGTAAGTTTAAACAAAGCACCAACGAGAACGATAGATGCACCGATACCATAAACCACACCCATTACTTTTTTAAATTTTCTACTTGCTAAAAAATTACTGAAATTACCCATTTTTATTTCTTTTAAATATTATACTTTTATTGTTTTTTACTTTTCTTAATTAATTATAAACTCTTGATGCTTTTGCTGGATTATCGCCTTTATTGACGCCGAGATAAGGCTGGACGCAACGGAATCCTATATAGCATTTTGCTGTATCTTGATATTCGTATGAACGTGTTGTCACTTCTAAGTAATAAGCTATGTCTTTCCATGATCCGCCACGGACGACCTTTCTCTTCATGATTGGAGGGTCGTTTTCGGTAGCGTTATAAGTGTAGTTTGGATTCATATCCCATGAAAGGTTGTATGAACTTGGGTCGAAGGCGCTGTTGGTCCATTCAGCCACGTTACCTGCCATATCGTACAAGCCCCAATCGTTTGGAGGATAATGGCCTACCACTAATGTTGTCAGGCCGCCGTCTGCGATATAGTTACCGCGTAATGGTTTGAAGTTAGCAAGGAAGCAGCCTCTTTCATTACGTGTATAAGGACCGCCCCATGGATAAGGGTTGAGATGGTTGCCGCCGCGTGCTGCCCATTCCCACTCTGCTTCTGTTGGAAGACGGAACTCCGACACCACTATTTCGCCTTTTTGTGATTTCAAGTAATTGTTCAGTTTCTCTGTACGCCAGATACAGAAAGCCTTAGCTTGTGACCAGTTGACACCAACAACAGGATAGTTATCGTAGGCAGGATGCCAGAAATATTTCTCTGTCAATGGGTCGTTGAAAGAATATGCATAGTCGTGAAGCCATGCCAATGTATCAGGATATACGTTTATCTTTTCTCTTTTGATATAAGTTGAACGGTCTGTCATACCTTGAGGGCGGTTTGCCAAGCCTGCGTTGCGGAAGTCGGCATCGTTTCTGAATTCTTTCTTCGCTGCTGCTTGAAGATCGACCCAGAAATATTCATAGAACAATTTTCTTGTGTCTATCTCTTTTCTGTTGAAGAAACGTTCATGTGCTGGGAGATACATATCTTCCAAAGCTTCTCTAATATCTTGGTCTTCGCTATTCCATTCTATCTGTTCATCCCAATTTAAATAAGGAGGGTCATAAACCTCACCTGTCTTAGGATTTTCGCTGATGAGATAAACATCAGGTTGAACCTCACCTAATATGGTTCTTGCTATGGAGTCTCTAACCCAATATACAAACTCACGATACTCGTTATTTGTTATTTCCGTCTCATCCATAAAAAACGACGACACTGAGATGGTCTTTGGTTGAGTTAACTGTCCCGATGCAACATCCTGACCTCCAACACCCATCGTATAACTTCCCATTGGAACAAACACCATTCCGTATGGATCTGGTTGATAAAATTGTTTGGATTTTTTTCTTACACCGACTAATTCTCCCTGATTGGTGCTAGTACATCCAACGAGAGTAAAAGCGATTAAACTTAATACCAATAATCTTTTCATTTTTTTATTTATTACTATTTGTTTCTAATTTTATAAGTATCTGATACTACGATAAATTCTTGGCGATTTCTCCAAATCCAACTTCAGCAAGTAGCTGACACACACCTCGTGAGAACCTTGTACTGCTAGACCCATTGTGTTGATGTCGTATGAGTAAGAAATCTGGATGTCGTTGATCTTGAATCCAACCATTGCAGCTACCGACTCTTGATACCTGTAGTTAACGCCGAACCAGAACTTATTATTGTAGAAAAGTTTTGCTCCAGCATTAATTTGTGTCGAAGCGATGTCGCTCATCAAACATATAGAAGGGAGCAACACATAGAGCGGATTATTGAACTGATATTCGTAACCTGCTGTGAGATAGAATGTCCTATCGCCCATAAAACTCGCACTTGTTGATGAGTTTTCCAATAGTTCCTTTCCTTTGGACTCGAACAAATTTGTAGCTGATATACCAATATAAAACGACTCCGGTATCTGCCAGAACAAACCAAAACTTGCATCTACGAGCATGGCGCTCTGTTCGCCTGTAGGCAAAGCTGGGTCATTGCCTACTGTCGGTTTGAATTGACCGAAATCGACGGAACGATTTATCATATTAAGAGCCAATCCCATTCCGAGAACACCAGGACCCAAGTCCAAATGATACGAATAACCTAAATTGACATTGATATTATCTTCAAAACCT
Source organism: Bacteroidales bacterium (assembly GCA_045592965.1). GTDB lineage: Bacteria > Bacteroidota > Bacteroidia > Bacteroidales > F082 > Limimorpha. The sequence continues at coordinate 11,786 of JAZNVS010000039.1, forward strand.
ATCTGGTCTTTCATTATCGATAAAGATGCTCCGCCACGCAAAAACTTCACTGGCATATCTCCAGAGAACATCATAGTGTTAGGAGCCACTGCATTACCATTGATATCTTTGAAACCAGTCCATTGATCTCTATAGATACCCATGATATTGATGCCTTCGCTGAGTCCGCCATAACCAGGGTTTATAGTGGCATAAGAATTACTATAGTTAGTAAACATAGGTGCTTGCTGCGCCATCACAACACTAGAAATCACAGCAAATATCATTATTAATATGTATCTTAACTTATGCACTATTTTTTGTTATTATTGTATTTTAACTTTAGTTTTATTTGTTTATTGTGTCAGCTCATTATTAATCTATCTAAACAATCTGACAATGTCGTTACCATTAGCATAAATCAATAAGAAGAATAAGATGAAAAGTCCTACTGTTTGTGCTATGGTCATGAATTTATCACTTGGTTTTCTCCTTGTTATAATCTCAAATAATAGGAAAAGAACATGACCGCCATCGAGTGCCGGTATTGGTAAAATGTTCATCACAGCGAGAATTATCGACAAGAAGGCTGTCATTCTCCAGAACACTATCCAGTTGAATGTGTCAGGGAAGATGCTTCCTATGGTGATGAAGCCTCCGAGATTTTCGTAAGCTTTATTGCTTGGATTAACCACTAGCTTCAACTGTTTCCAGTAGTCGCTCAATTCTTTTCCTGTTTTGTTAAATCCTTTAGGTATTGCTTCAAAGAATGTATAGTTTTGGGTCTCGTATTCAATATTATTAGCGGCATAAACGCCCAACTTAGCATCTTTGGATAATTTCATTGTAAATGGAAGTGTGTCATTTTCACGTACTACACTGACAACAACCTCTTTATCTGCATATTTGGAAATCTCCTCGACGAACTCATTATAATAAGGTGTATATTTCTCGCCTACTTTTATTACCTTATCGCCTTTAATCATTCCAGCTTCTTTTGCTATTGAACCTGCCACAAAATCACCTATCACGAAAGGCGTGCGATGCGAGAACAACATATTCTTGTGATTGACGAGCTTCGATGTCGCATCTTCTGGCATTTGCAAGCTCATCACCTCGCCGTTTCTTTCCACCATAACGAACTCCGGTTTTTCTAGTATCATCGTCATTGGGATGTCGTAGAATTTTTCAATGTATTGTCCATCTACCGACAATATTTTATCGCCGTCGCGGAATCCCAACTCACGAGCGAGGCTGTCGGTCATGATTCCATACTTGTTGACCTCTGCTGTCGAGATATATTGTTCGCCTTGCGAGATAAGCAGTCCAGTGTAGATGAAATAAGCCAATATCACGTTCATCAGCACACCGCCTATCATCACGATGAGACGCTGCCATGCAGGTTTGCTTCTGAATTCCCACGGCTGAGGTTCGTTTTGCATCTGTGCCACATCCATCGACTCGTCTATCATACCAGCTATCTTACAGAAGCCTCCGAGCGGAATCCAGCCAATACCAAACTCTGTATGATCTTCGTCGGTGCGCCAATCGTCCTCTGGCAGAGTGCTCAAATCTATTGCCTCGTAGGTATATTCTTTTTTGTTTGAAATAGGGTCAATGTGTTCGTGAGTTATATACTTGTCAGGGACGTTCTTGCTGAAAAAAGCGAAACGCCATCTGCCATGAACTTTCTTGCATCTGAAAATAGAAAAACGGGGATTGAAAAAGATATAAAATTGCTCAACCCTCGTCTTGAAAATTCTTGCTGTAATAAAATGTCCGAACTCATGCACTACTACCAAGATAGTCAATGCAAAAATGAGTTGTATAGCTTTCATTAATACTTCCATCTACCGTTATAAATTTTAATCTGCAAAGATAAACAAAATTATTTTTATTTTTTAATTACTCTCAAAAGAAATATAATCTTCCGGATTTAGTGGAGTTCCGTTGTACCACAGTTCAAAATGAAGGTGCGGTCCTGTTGAGAGGCTTCCGCTGTTACCATAGATTGCGATAGGGTCGCCGGCATTGACGAAGTCGCCTTCTTCCTTCAACAGAACAGCGTTATGTTTATACACAGAGAACAGATTCCCATTATGTTGTATGCCAATACTATAACCATTTTCCACAGTCCAATCGGAATAGACCACTGTGCCATCGGCAGTAGCTTTTATCATAGAATTATTCTCGGCTACGATGTCTATTCCATAATGTTTAGCCTCTCTATTGAAACGATTTGTGACAATTCCCAACATCGGGGTGAAAAAAGAAACCATCTTATAGTCGGAGGGCATCTCTGCAATCATTTTATTCTTAAACAGATTGTTACGTGTCTCTGTCTCATATTCTAATCTGAAAAGACTATCTTTCTCAGACCTTTTGTCGACGATGTCATTGTAATTTGTATTGCTTGTTTTTGTCAGAAGAGAATTAACGCTATCGTTTTCAAAGTCGTCGCCCATGATTATTCTCTTCATATTATTGATATACAAATCTTTTTGTTTAAAGACGAGTTCCAATGAATCGGCTCGGCGTTCCATCTCATAGACGCGTCTGTTAAGAGTAACGTCGGTGTAACCAGGTATATACTCACGTAAAGGCGTGAAAGCAATGAGACATGTCACCCCCGCGATAAGAAGCACCGCCGAGAAGACTATCACGTTAAACATATTCATCAAGGTGAACTTGAAATGAGCTTTCTCTTCGTAAGTGTCGTAGTTATAGACCACTAAACGATATTTCTTCCTCAGTCTGTCAATAAGTTTCTTCTTCTCTTTTCCCATAAAAATCAATTTGAAAGATTATATCTCTCAGGATGTTTCGCATGTTTTCCTCTGTAGAATTTCTCCATTATCTTCCAGTCTTCGTCAAAATTACCTGTCGGATATAAAATAGGTCCGAATCCCAACTCTTTTTTCTTGAAGTCGACGAAACCGAGGACTATAGGCACACCTGCTCTTTCGGCTATGTAATAGAATCCTCTCTTCCATCGATGTACTAGTTTTCTTGTACCTTCGGGGGTGATAACGAGATTTAAGGTTTCGTATTGTCTGAACAAAGCTGCCGTTTCATTTACAGTATTGCTGCTTCTGCTTCTGTCGACAGGAATTCCTCCCAGCTTCAAAAGCAAAGGCCTCAGTATCGGATTATCGAAGAATTCCTTCTTGATGAGGAACTTAACAGGTACATCTATAGAACAATACGCCAGACGTCCCAAGATAAAATCTGCAATACATGTATGCGGTGCAACTGCAATTACGCATTTCTTAACGTCGGAAGGTATGCTGCCAACCAACTTCCAACCCAGCAATCGCAGGGATTTCACTCCTATCCATCTCCACATTCCCATATCAAATATCTAATTGTAATCCAAGTGAATTTTTTATATCGAGAAGATTAGGATTATCGTTAGCCATCTTCTCGAACTTCTGTTTGTCGGTGTATAAGACCACCTCATGTTCTCGCTCAACCACTTCCTCTTTTAGAATGAATTGGTTGTTATGAAGTTCTTTCTTAAGGTATTCGTGAAGAGCCTGCATATTATCTTGATTCTTCACAACCAAAACGTTGTCTATCTTGAATATTACTTCAAGCTTGCTTATCTTCTTAGGCTCAGCGTTTTTTATACCAGCAGCGAAAGCTGGCGATTTCGACTGACAAATCTGGACGAATTCATTCCATGCCTTAGTTAGTTGTTCTTGGGTAAAATCGTCGTTCCACCTCTCCTCCTCCACTTCTTCTGTCTTAGGTTCGTCGGCAGTGATAGAAATTGTCGCTGCTCTATTCAAACGACCCATTCTCTGGGGTGTTGGGGACGGGTTTGGAGACGGGATTTGGCTTCGAGTTGGAGTCGAAGTTGGAGTCGAAGTTGGAGTTATTGTCTGTGTCTGCGTCGGTTGCGTTCTTACAACTTGTGGTTGTGCTTGTGGTTGTGCTTGTGGTTGTTGCTGAACACCAGCTTGTTCAATATAGCACATTTTCATCAGGCATATCTCGAGATGCAGTCGTTTGTTGCTGCTATTTCTAAAATTAAGGTCGCACTGATTAGCGAAGTCCAAAGCCTTAAGAATAAAATATTGCGAACATCTTTGAGCCTGCTGTGCATATCTCATCTTCAGTTGCTGGCTCACCTCCATAATATCTATGACAGCCTGATTTCTACCGAGAAGCAAGTTACGAAGATGACCTGCCAGACCCTGTATAAAATGTTGTACGTCAAAGCCCTTATCGACTATATCATTAAGCAAGAGCAAGATAGAATTGATGTCTTTTGCCAAGATATGATCTAGCATCTGAAAATAATAATCATAATCCAGGACATTAAGATTTTCTACGACGTCTTTGTAAGTTATCTTATTTCCCGAGAAGCTCACCATCTGGTCGAAGATAGAGAGAGCGTCGCGGAGAGCGCCGTCGGCTTTCTGAGCTATGATATTGAGAGCATCTTTTTCAGCGATAACATTTTCTTTCTCAGCGATAGACTCAAGGTGCTTGCTGATGTCTTCAACCGTGATACGTTTGAAATCAAATATTTGGCATCGTGATAGAATCGTTGCGAGTATCTTGTGTTTTTCTGTCGTTGCCATGATAAATTTGGCGTATGCAGGAGGTTCTTCGAGGGTCTTCAGAAAAGCATTGAAAGCCGATTGAGAAAGCATATGCACCTCGTCGATGATATAGACTTTATATTTACCCACCTGAGGAGGAATTCTCACCTGTTCGACGAGATTTCTTATGTCTTCGACAGAGTTGTTTGAAGCAGCGTCCAATTCGTAGATGTTGAACGAGTTGGAATTATTGAAGCTTCTACATGATTCGCACTCGTCGCAAGCCTCCATATCGGGTGTTGGATTCAGGCAGTTGATAGTCTTCGCCATGATTCTGGCGCATGTCGTCTTGCCAACGCCTCTCGGCCCACAGAAAAAGAACGCCTGCGCTAAAGTATTAGTTCTTATAGCATTGCGTAATGTCGAAGTGATAGCCTTTTGTCCAACAACACTATCGAATGTCACCGGTCTATATTTCCTCGCTGATACAACAAAGTTATCCATGATACTATAATTTTATTGAGCTGTAAAATTACGAGTTTTATTCGAGCTTTAGTATATTTTTTTCAAAAAAATAATTTTATAACGCGTAATTATTTATTTTTGCATATTCGGAAAAAAGTTTGAAATAAAACACGAAAATTAGAGTTATATTTCTTGTCAAGTTTTAAAAAAAATTGTAAAGTGTTGAATATCAAAAAAAGTAAATTCAGAAATATCTTATTGGGATTATTGTCTCTCCTATTGTTAGTCTCATGTTCTACCAAGAAAAACAAATGGAACAGAAGAGTTTATCATAATCTGACGAGTCATTATAATGTTTGGTGGAACGGCAACCAGAGCATCAAGGAAGGAGAGAAAACCTTGGAGGAAGCTGTCGTAGATGACTATACCACCATTCTTCCAGTCTTCAATTACGGAACAAAAGAAAACGCATTATCGCTCAACTCACAGATGGACAGAGCCATAGAGAAAGCAGCAATAAGCATCCAACGTCACTCCATGCGTTTCGGCGGAAAAGAATACGTCAAATGGATTGACGATTCATATCTCCTCATGGCAAAAGCCAATTTCTATAAACAAGAATATATCCCTGCACGCCGTACTTTCGATTACGTCACAAATTCATATAAATACTACGACATCACTCACACCGCAAACCTATGGCTTGCTAAAACATACATCGAAACAGAACAATATGCCAAGGCTGAAGCCATCCTCCAATCGTTGATAGTCACAGTTTCTCAAACAGATAAAATGCCTAAGTATGTGAGAAACAACCTAGACTTAGTGATTGCAGATTTTCATATCAAACAAAAGCAATACGACAACGCTGTTAAATATCTCAAAAGTGCATTGTTGAAAAACCTCGACAAGAAGACACGCGTAAGAGCGATGTTTATCTTAGGTCAGATTTATGAATATCAAGACGATAACAAAAGAGCAACAGAACAATTCGAGGCTGTCATCAAAAAACACCCCGACTATGAGATGACATTTGAGGCACAGATGAACCTCGCCAAATGTCACGACGCCGGCGACACCGCAAATATCATGAAGATGTTCTGGAAAATGCTCGACGACTCAAAAAACACCGATTACAAAGACAGAATCTTCTACGCCATGTCGGACGTAGCTATCAGAGAAAACAACGAGGACTTAGGAATCAAATATTTGAGAAACTCCGTTGCTACAAGCAAGACCAACAACCGCCAAAAAGTGAAGTCGTCGCTCAAAGCAGCATCAATGTTATTCGACAACAAAGATTACATTCTCTCCCAAGCATATTACGACACTGTAGTCATGACGATGGATAGAACTTATCCCGAATACGACAGTCTGCTCAACCTCTCTGTCATGCTCAACGATTTAGTGGCCAACCTCACCACATATCAACTGCAAGACAGTCTCTTACGTCTCGTCGAGATGGACTCTGTCTCCAGAAATAAAGTCATCGAACAAGTCATCGAAGAATACAAGGCAGAACAAGAACGCCTCGAGAAAGAAAAAGAACTTCAAGAACAACTCGCGCTTCTCGGCCAAGGCGACGAAGTGGCAAAACCAGACATGACGGGCTCTAGTCCTATGGGTGGCATGGGTGGCACCTCATGGTATTTCTATAACCAACAGGCACTTACCCGCGGAGCAACCGACTTTAGAAACAAATGGGGCAATCGTAAACTAGAAGACTATTGGTTCATCAGCAACAAACAAAGCATGCTGGGCGAAGAAGAGAAATCGGAAGAAGAACTGATAAAAGAATATTTCACTGAAGAAGAACTAGCTAAACTCTCGAAAGAAGAAATATTGAGTCAGTTGGAACAACGTATAAATGCACCAGCTCCGGAAGACACTGCGCGATACAAGCCAACCGACATCGGATATTATCTGCAACAGCTTCCTTTCAGCGATGAACAAAAGAAAGATGCCAACGAACAGATACTCCAGGCCCTCAATAATATAGGCTATATATATTACGACAACCTTGAAGATTATAACAACTCCATCGACGCTTATGTAGAACTTAACGAGCGTTATCCGGAAAACGAACACGAACTCTCTTCTTGGTATTATCTCTATAAGATGCATTACGAAAGAGAAGAGAACGACAAAGCGGAATATTATAAAAACCTCATTCTTAGCAAGTATCCCGATTCAAATCAAGCTAAGATTATCATAGACCCAGAACATTTCATCAAAGAACAAGAGAAAGGTCAAGAGGCATCGGTATTATACAGCAAGACATTTGATGCTTATAAGAAAGGTCAATATCAACGTGTCAGAATGAATGTAGAGAAAGCCCGCGAGATATGTCAGAACGATACTGCTTTGATGCCGCGTTTTGAATTCCTCGACGCAGTAGCAATCGGTCAGCTCGAAGTTATTGATTCTATGGCATACGCTCTTTACAGACTAGTTCAGAACTACCCAGAAAGCAGCATTAAGCCTCACGCTATGGAAGTTCTTCTTAAAGCTAACGAGATGTACAGCTTAGGTCTTCCTGTAGAGAGTGCTCGTCCGAAAGACAAAGAGCCTGAGAAAGAATATCCTTATCAATACAATCCTAATGATGCATATTACGTGATGATAATATGTAACTCCAAGAACGTAAGAGTCAATCCGCTGAAGGTACGTCTCAGCGACTTCAACAAGGAGAGCTTCAGAATGTTACAACTTGAAGTCAAAAACGTGATGCTCAACAAGCAGGAGACATTAGTAACGATACAAGAATTTGAGAACGAGTCGAAGGCTGCTGATTACAAAACGGCTATGTTCTTGAACGACTACCTCTTCGGAGGAATAAGAGAAGATCAATACAAGGTTCTGCTCATCTCCAAGTCAAACTATCCTGTCTTTTACGAGAATAAAAACGTAGATGAATATATAGAATTCTGGAATAAAAACTCAAAATAACAATGTTAAAAAACAATAATATGAGTAACAACGAAAGTCATGCAAGAAACATTATCGGCAACGGCACTGTAATCAAAGGCGAAATTGAATCGAATGGCGACATCCGCATCGATGGAAGAGTTGAAGGCATATTGAAGTCTAACGGCAAGATCGTTTTAGGACAAAATGGAAGTATTGAAGGCGACATCTTCTGCAAGCAAGCCGATTTATCGGGCAAGGTCCTCGGCAAACTCTTCGTCGAAGAACTCACTTCTTTGAAATCAACATCACGCGTTGAAGGCGAACTCAATACAAAACAGCTTTACATAGAGATAGGTGCGATATTCACAGGAAAATGTGAGATGGGTAAAGGCGAGACACCAAAAATTGAAAGCAAGAAATAATGAAATCTAATCTCAGAAGATTTATCGTAGGATTATTATGTCTTGTCGTGACATTGATATTTCTGACTATAGCAGTCAAGAATGCAGTGCCTCACTTCGTCACAACTTTATGGCCACTTCTGATATTGTTCTTCGCAATAGTCAGCGTTGTGGTATATCTCCTAACAATGAAGGTACGTAAGGACAACGACATTCACAAATTCACCAATTTCTACATGGGTACCACAATAGTGAAACTCATGCTTTATCTTGCGATTATCGTAATATACGTCTTGATTTCCAAGAATGACGACAAGGCTTTCATTTACACATTCTTGGCTTATTATCTTTGCTATAGTGTTTTCGAGACATATTCATTGACAAAAATAAATAGACAGTAATGAAAAACGAAATTATAGGTTACGAAAGGATTGATAAATTCAACCCAGAGAAGTTAGAAAAGTTACAAGAACATTACGCAGCTATTCTGGAGTTACTCGGTGAAGACGTGACACGTGAAGGTCTGGAAAAGACACCATTACGCGTTGCTAAGTCGATGCAGTTCCTAACACAAGGATACACTATGGACCCGAAGGAGATATTGCTTTCGGCACGTTTCAAGGAAGACTATCGTCAGATGGTTGTGGTGAAAGACATCGAGCTTTTTTCATTATGCGAGCATCATATGATACCATTCATCGGCAAGGCTCATGTGGCATATATACCTAATGGTTATATCACAGGACTGAGCAAGATAGCACGCGTTGTCGAGGCTTATTCGAGAAGACTTCAAGTACAGGAGCGATTGACTACACAGATCAAGGAAGCCATCAACGAGGCTCTGCATCCTCTCGGCGTGGCAGTCGTAATAGAGGCACGTCATTTGTGCATGAGTATGCGCGGCGTTCAAAAGCAAAGTTCTGTCACAACGACATCCGACTTCACAGGAGCTTTCGAGCGCAGCGAGACAAGAGCAGAGTTTTTGCAACTCATAGGTTCGAACTTACATTAAGTATTTAACAAATGAAAATAAATATATATTTACCATGAATCAATTCAATAACAACTACAATCCTAGTAGTATGACACCTGCAATGACGAGGTCATTCGTGTCGACAGTTTTTTTATGGATGTTTGCAGCGCTTGGCATCACAGCAGCGACAGCATTCTTATTCGGAACCAACGAAGCCTTATTAAGCACCTTAATATCCATCACTCCTGAAGGAGGTGCTAGAGTCAGTACATTCGGCTGGATAGTAACATTTGCTCCATTCATTATTGTGTTAGTTATGTCAGCAAGAATCAACAGAATGTCGGTCCAGCAGACAGTGTTATGGTATGTAGTATATTCCATTCTAATGGGAATCAGCCTCAGTTTCATCTTCTGGGCATATACCTCAGCTTCAATATTCAAGACATTCATCATTGCAGCTGGTATGTTCGGAGCAATGGCTGTAGTCGGTTACACAACCAACACAGACCTCACCAAGTTCGGTTCGTTCCTCTTCATGGCATTGATAGGAATAATCATCGCAAGTTTGGTTAACTTCTTCACTCATAGCGCAAGATTAGACTATATCATCAGCATATTAGGCGTACTTATCTTCACAGGTCTAACAGCATTCGACGTACAAAAAATCAAACAGATAGGTGATGCCGGTATCAACGACGGCGACATAATGGCAAAGATAACGATACACGCTGCCTTGACATTATACTTAGACTTCTTGAATCTGTTCCTCTATCTGCTCAGATTCTTCGGCAACTCAAGAGATTAATTAATAAAAGTGTAGAGTGTAGGGTTTAGAGTGTAGAGTAGTTTATAGTGTATATAATTCAAGATTACTTTAGACTTTAAACCTTAAACTTTCAACTACTCTAAACTATAAACTATCAACTATAAACTTAAAAAAATGAAAGCATACGTATTTCCGGGACAGGGTGCCCAATTTGTTGGAATGGGAAAAGATTTATACGACAAGTTCCCAAAGGCGAAGGATATGTTTAAGAAAGCTAACGACATCCTCGGATTTTCAATCACTGATATTATGTTTGAAGGTACTCCTGAAGACTTGAAACAGACGAAAGTCACTCAGCCAGCTATCTTCCTTCATTCTGTCATATTGGCAAAAATGCTTAACGATTTCAAGCCTGACATGGTAGCAGGTCATTCATTAGGAGAATTTTCCGCATTGGTAGCAAACAACACGCTGCAGTTTGAGGATGGTCTGCGTCTCGTTGCTGCACGCGCCAACGCCATGCAAGCAGCCTGCGAACAGAATCCTGGAACAATGGCTGCCATTATCGGTTTGGACAACGAAAAAATAGAAGCGGTATGCGCCACTATAAAAGACGAAGTCGTCATCCCAGCTAACTACAACTGCAACGGGCAGGTCGTTGTATCAGGCAGTCTCAAAGGCGTTGAGATAGCATGTCAACTTCTCAAAGAAGCTGGCGCAAAACGCGCTCTTCCTCTACAAGTAGGTGGCGCATTCCACAGCCCTCTCATGGAACCAGCACGCGTCGAACTCGCTAAGGCAATAGAAAACACAAAATTCAACGAAGGCATATGTCCTATTTACCAAAACGTCACAGGACAAGCCGTCACTTCTCCTGACATCATTAAGGCTAACCTTATCTCTCAACTGACAGCTCCAGTGCGCTGGACTCAGACAATGGGAAATATGATAGCCAACGGCCTCACAGAAGTAGTAGAAGTAGGTCCAGGAACAGTGTTACAAGGTCTGTTCAAAAAAGCAGGAGCAGAACTCACACTCTCAAGTGCAACAATTGAATAATTTACAATTAACAATGTAGAGACGCGTCAATTACACATATAAAGAACTAACAATATGTAATTGACACGTCTCTTCTTTTAAGACATCCTTTAATATATGCAAAACAAATTTCTGAAACCTGTAATATACGCCGCCGTCCTCATAGCAGGAATATATCTCGGCATCTTCATAGCTAAATCTGATGGCATAGGTCCTAACATAAAAAGCAACGACAATACTTCGTTGGTCAACGACGTGTTCTCTCTGATAGACGAAGAATATGTCGATACCGTAAACCTAAAAGCCTTGCAAACAAAAGCCGTCACTCATGTTCTCGAGTCGATGGACCCACATAGCGAATATATCGAGCCTTCAATTCTTAACGAAGTAAACGAGAATCTTTACGGCAGTTTCGACGGCATTGGAGTTTCATTTAGAATAGAAAAAGACACCATCACAATCATAGAGACCATAAAAGGAGGTCCTTCTGAAAAAGTCGGTATCCTCGCTGGCGACAGAATAGTCTATGTCGGCGACACCTTGGTAGCCGGAACGAAGGTAACTAACAAGGATGCCATGCGACTCTTAAAAGGCCCTAAGAAGACCAAAGTCGATGTCAAAATCAAGAGACGCGGCATTGAAGAATTACTCGACTTCACCATCACAAGAGACGCCATCCCTACATACAGCCTCGACGTGGCTTATATGATTGACGACAATATTGGTTTTATCAAACTCAGCAAATTCTCACAAACCACACACAGAGAGTTCGTCGATGCCGTCAAGAGACTTCAGAAAGAAGGCATGACACAACTCATCCTCGACCTAAGAGGAAACACCGGAGGTTATCTCGGCGAGGCTGTTGGTATCGCTGACGAGATGCTCAGAGACAACAATCTCATCGTCTATACCGAAGGTGAACACCGCGACCGTTCTTATATCTTCGCACGTCACAGAGGATTGTGGGAAGACAAAGATGTTGCTGTCCTCATCGACGAAGGCTCGGCAAGTGCCAGCGAAATTGTGGCAGGAGCGTTGCAAGACAACGACAGAGGCGTCATCATAGGACGTCGCTCATTCGGCAAAGGTCTCGTCCAAGAACAATTCGACCTCGGAGAAAACGGAGCGATACGTCTCACAGTGGCACGCTATTACACACCTACAGGACGCTGCATACAGAAACCTTTCTCTGGCGACAAAGCAGAATATCTTCTTGAAGAATACGCACGTTATGAGACAGGTGAGATGTTTAACATCGACAGCATACACTTCGCCGACTCACTGAAATATATCACTCCAGGAGGTAAGACTGTCTACGGCGGCGGTGGTATTATGCCCGACATCTACGTCCCATTGGAAAACGACAGCACGCAATATTTCTTCAACAAGATGGCAAACGCAGGTGTCCTGTTCCAATATGCCTTCGACTATTCCGATTCGCATCGTAAAGACATTATGAATTACGGCGACGCCAAGACATTCAACGAGAAGTTTGTCTTCACCGACGCTATGTTCAAAGAGCTGATGAAACGTACTGAAGATAAAAATATCAAAGGCAACGATGCCGACAAGGTAAAAGCACGAGAACTCGCTGAGCCACTATTCAAAGCATACGTAGCAAGAAACGTCTTCGGCGATGAAGCGTTCTATCCTATCTACGAACCGATGGACGAAATCTTGCAGAAGGCACTGGAAACGCTAAGACATTGAGACAGCAAAAAAATAACAAACATTTCGTTAAAAAATGAAATAATTTTGCTATCTTTGCAACCCGATTTTGGGTATATTATGAAAGCAGGTAACGATTACATATTGCCAATCGCAGGATTATCATTAGGTTATCATGATTTTGAATACAATATTGATGATAAATTCTTCGATAATTTTGAGTTCTCTGAAGTACAAAAAGCTAATGTAAAAGTGAATCTTAACGTCGAAAAACACGAAAGAGAGTTCATTTTGACATTTAAATTTGAAGGCAGTGTGTTCATCGCTTGCGACAGATGTAACGACGAATATGAACAACCAATAGAAAATGAAGTTGTCATATATCTGAAATACGGTCATGGATATGAAGAAGAAGCCGACGACGTGATAGTGATTCCTTCAGAAGAAGGCGAGTTCGACATCACATCATTGATTTATGAATACATAATCTTGTCGCTGCCAATTCATAGAGTCCATCAAAACATCGACGACTGCAACCAAGAGGTGATAGATTATCTCGAAAACGCTAACAGTCAAGTCGAGGAAGAGACAGAAGAGATAGACCCACGTTGGAAATGCTTGGAAGAATTGAAAGGAAAAAAAGATAATTAATTAACAATAAAAAATAGTGTAAAATGGCACATCCTAAGAGAAGACAGTCTCATACAAGAGGCGCTAAAAGAAGAACACATTACAAAGCAGAAGCTCCAACATTAGCAGTATGCAAAGAAACAGGTACAATCCATGTTTATCACAGAGCTTACTACGTTGATGGTGACTTATACTACAAAGGTAAATTAGTCATGGAAGGTGCTAAAAAATAATCCGATTTAGCATTTCACATTAAACGAGTTTTGTATAAGAATAAATTTGTTTCGTCACAGATGAGACAAATTTTTCTTTTTTTATGAGACGCATATCTACAAGTCACAATCAAACAACTTTCAACTTTCAACTTTCAATTTTCAATTTTCAACTTTCAACTTTCAATTATAAAAAACCCCACTTCTACACGAAAAGCGGGGAAAAACAATATAAAGATTATGAAAAAAATTTCGACGTCTTGAAACACTATCAAAACGTCGATTATTTTTTATTATTATATTTTCACCCTTCTTTTTGTATGGAAAAATGTCAGGGTTTGTTTAAATCTTTGTTCTATTAGTTGAACACAGATTTGAAGCTCAATGTCAAAAGTCAAAATCCTGCTTCAGCTCGTATCCAGCTGACGTTAAAGCCATCTCAGCTTCTTTGAAACATAATGTCAGTTCTTCGGCTTTATGCGAGTCGGAGCTTATCACCACAGGAATATCCATCTTACGCATGATAGGAAGAACCCATGTCGATGGGTAGAAGTCATCGCTGCGTTTCTTATAAATGCCTCGCGTATTGACTTCCACGATCAGCGACTTCTCCTTAATCAGAGTCAGCGTTTCCAACAGAAGGTCGCGATACCATTTATCATCCTCGCTGAAATATCTGTTTCTGTTGTGCATCTTTATCTTATCAAAATGACCGACGATGTCGAACTCTTCAGTCTCAATCATCTCATTATACTGATGGAAAAACGCCTTCACTCCTTTCCTGATGTCGCCGCCATAATAATTATAAAGTCCTTCGTCGTAAGTCTCATATTTAGAGCCGTCGATAAACCACAATCTGTCAACGTCGCTTCCTACGAGATGAACCGAGCCGATAAGATAATCCAATCCGAGAGATTCTTTTGTCTTCTTGAAATCCTTGACGATGCCAGGGATGAAGTCCATCTCCATTGAGCAATAAATCTTGATCTGATCTTTATATTTCTCTTTCAGAGACTTTATCGTATCCACATAATTCCGGACCTCATTATCCTTTATCGCGAAAGTGTTTTCAAAAGGCACCGGCGAATGGTCGGAGAAACCGAGTGTCGTCAAGCCTTGTCTGAGAGCTTCCTGCACAACCTCTTCCGCTGTGGATTTACCGTCGGAGAAAATGGTATGAGTGTGTAAGTTAAATTTCTGCATCTACAACCTTATAAACTTTATCACCTCTTCTTATCACGTCTTTGGTAGGTATCGAACAGAGTTCGCCTTTTTCGGTAGAATCCACTGGTTTAAGATCTACTCTTATCTCAGAAATCTTATCTTCATAGACGCCTGTCGTCGGACCTATTATCATAATGTCGTCACCGACTTTCAAGTCTTGTGTCTCCATCTTTATCTCAGCGACATTAATCTTTCCGAAGAAGTTTGTCACTGTTCCTACGAAGATTTTCGTCTTTGTTGCTTGAGAGCCATAACGTTGAGTCCACTCGCCCATCTTTCTTCCGAGATAATAGCCGTCCCAGAAGTCGCGGTTATATACGCTGCGCAGACGTTCAGTCCACTGAGCGACTTTCTCTTCTGTGAACTCGCCGTTTCTTATCGCTTCGACGGCTTCGCTATAGACGCCTACTGTCACCTTAGTGTATTCTGGTGAACGGCCGCGTCCTTCAATCTTCAAGACTTTCACGCCAGCGTCGAGGAGTTTATCCAAAAAAGGAAGAGTGCATAAGTCTTTAGGCGACATGATATATTCGTTCTCGATGGCGAGTGTTATCTCTTGGTCGCGATCTTGCACCGTGTAACCACGACGACAAGGCTGCACGCAAGCGCCTCTGTTAGCGGAAGTGTTGAAGTTGTCGAGGCTGAGATAACATTTTCCTGAGACAGCCATACAGAGAGCGCCGTGGCAGAAGGTCTCTATACGAATCAACTCGCCTTTAGGTCCTCTTATATTCTGTTCTTCTATCTTTCGTGTGATGGCTTTCACCTGATTGACTGACACCTCGCGAGCTGTCACCATGACATCGGCAAACTGAGAATAATACTTTATTGCTTCGATATTGGTGATGTTACACTGCGTTGACATATGAACCTCCACTCCTATCTGTCGCGCATATTGTATGACGCTCTGATCGGAGGCAATGATTGCAGAAATGCCGTTAGCCTTCACTGCGTCAACGAGCTGACGCATCTCTTCGAGTTCTTCGTCGAAGACAACAGTATTTATTGTCACATAGCTTTTTACGTTATGCTCATCGCAGATAGTGGCGATGTTATGAAGGTCGTCCAGGGTAAAGTTTTTGGTTGACTTAGAGCGCATGTTTAATCTTCCTATTCCAAAATAGACCGAGCCTGCGCCAGCTTGTATGGCTGCCGATAGAGCCTCGTATGAACCTACCGGCGCCATGATTTCTATGTCGTTATACTTTCTTTCCAATTCTAAAAAATTAACAATACAACAATTATATTTAAACTACTTAATTCTTTCTCTTAGAGATGCTGCTCTTTCTTCGAAGCCTTTCTTTCCGAGAAGAGCGAACATATTTTTCTTATAAGCCTCGACACCAGGCTGGTCGAAAGGATTCACTTCCAACATATAACCGCTTAAGGCACAACCCATCTCGAAGAAATAAATCAACTCGCCTATTGTAGAAGCTGATATTTCTGGAATCTGGATGATGATGTTAGGAACGCCACCATCGACATGAGCTAAGATTGTTGCTGTCTCGGCGGTACTGTTAACTTCAGAGAGACGCTTGCCAGCGATATAATTAAGTTGGTCGAGGTCGTTGTCAGCGAGAGGTATTCTTATTTCTCTTGAAGGTTTCTCAACGGAGATGATGGTTTCGAATAAGTTACGTAATCCTTCTTGGATATATTGTCCCATCGAGTGAAGGTCAGTGGTGAAGGTGTCGGATGCTGGGAAGATACCTTTTCCTTCTTTACCTTCGCTCTCGCCGTAGAGCTGTTTCCACCATTCTGCGATATAATGTAAACGAGGTTCGTAGCTGACTAAGATTTCGTTTGTCTTTCCGTCGTGATATAAAGCCTGACGTGCTACCGCATATTGAGCCACTACATTATTGCTGTTGCTGTTTTCCTTGCAATATTTCTCCATTGCCAAGGCGCCTTTTACGAGTTCTTCGATGTCGATGCCAGCCACCGCAATAGGAAGCAATCCTACTGGAGTAAGCACCGAATAACGTCCGCCTACATTATCTGGAACAATATATGTCTTGTAACCTTCTGTATTAGCTAATGTTTTGAGAGCGCCTCTTTCTTTGTCGGTGATTGCCACGATACGTGACTTAGCTTCTTCCTTGCCGTATTTGTTTTCGAGATGATTTTTCAAGATACGGAACGCCACTGCTGGTTCGGTCGTAGTTCCCGATTTAGAGATAACTGCCATAGAATAGTCTTTCTTGTCTAAGAGTTCGAGAAGCTCAACAAGATAATCCTCGCTCATATTATGACCTGCATAGACTATCTGTGTCTCATTGGCTTTGTTCATCAATGATGCGAACTGATGAGTGAGAGACTCTATGACAGCTCTTGCTCCGAGATAAGAACCACCGATGCCTA
Source organism: Bacteroidales bacterium (assembly GCA_045592965.1). Lineage (GTDB taxonomy): Bacteria > Bacteroidota > Bacteroidia > Bacteroidales > F082 > Limimorpha. The sequence goes on from JAZNVS010000039.1 coordinate 28,963, forward strand.
CTACGACAAATATTTCCGACTTCTTACGTAACAACTCAGCTTGATTCTTAATATCTTGGATAAATTCTTTTGTCATCTCTGAAGGAAGAGTCACCCAACCCAAGAAGTCGTTGCCTGCTCCCGACTTATCATATATCGTTTTGAATGTGTTTTCTATTTTATTCTCATATTCACGAAGTTGTTCATCTGTGACGAAACTTCTGATATGCTTAAGGTCTGTGTTTGTTTGTATCATGGCAATTTGTTTTAATTGTTTATATAATATAAAGATTTTTCACTATTCATTCTTGACATTAATGCTTCAGTGCATCGGCACCGCTCACTATCTCGACGAGTTCGTTGGTGATTGCCGACTGACGAGCCTTGTTATATGTCAGGTTCAGTTCTTTCAGGAGTTCTGTCGCGTTGTCGGTAGCCTGTGTCATCGAGAGCATACGCGCGCCTTGCTCTGAGGTGAAGCTATCCAACAAAATCTTATACACCTGTATCTTCAGCGACTTAGGAACCATCTCGCCATATATATCTTCCTTATTAGGCTGGAATATATATTCAACATCCTTTCCCATACTAGATTCAGTTCCAGTGCCCGCTACCGTTTTTATCGGAAGAAACTGCTCCGTCACCAAGATCTGTGTCGCGGCGTTTTTGAACTGATTATAGACAAATATTATTTTGTCGTATTTTCTTTCTACGAACATCTGCATCAGTTGCTCAGCAAAAAGAGCTGCTTTTTCGTATGTGAGATTATCCAGCAAAGTATTCTCGTTTCCTATGACAGCTATCTTCTTAAATTTCAAGGTCTCTTCCACCTTAGAGCCTATACACAATATATCTAGGCTCTTACTCTCCAAAAAGTCCTTATACTCTTCGTTGATAAGACTTATCGTTGAACGTATGACGTTGGCGTTGAACACACCGCACAGACCTTTGTTTGAAGATATAGGTATGATAAGGACTCTCTCCACAGGACGCTGCTCTGAATAAACGCTGCTCATATCATTATTATCAACGCTGTTGGTGATGTTTCTCATTATCTCGCTAAACTTATCGGCATATGGACGCAATGCCAAGATGGCATTCTGCGACTTACGCAGCTTCGATGCGGCCACCATCTTCATGGCACTCGTAATCTGCTTCGTCGAGTTGACCGACTCTATCCTTGTCCTGACTTCTTTAAGGTTTGCCATAACGTCTGTTATTTCTTAATCATAATATCAACCACTTCAGCAGCTACTTGTTTCAAAACGTTTGTTATCTCGTCGTCGAGAACGCCTTGCTTTATCTTCGACATCACATCAGAATGGCTGCCATTAAGCTTTGATATATAGTTTTTCTCGAACTCTGCTATTCTGTCGAGAGGAACTTCTTTCATAAGGTTGTTCACACCACAGTACACCATTGCCACTTCCTCTTCCACCTTCATTGGCGACGACTGTGGTTGGATAAGCATCTGCACGTTACGTTTACCTTTATCGAGCACCATCTGAGTAGCAGCGTCGAGGTCGGAGCCGAATTTAGAGAATGCCTCGAGCTCGCGATATTGTGCCTGGTCAATCTTCAACGTTCCTGACACTTTCTTCATCGATTTAATCTGAGCCTTACCGCCCACACGCGACACCGAGATACCTACGTTGATAGCAGGGCGCACACCCGCGTTGAAGAGGTTAGTCTCCAAGAATATCTGACCGTCGGTGATAGAAATAACGTTAGTTGGGATATATGCCGACACGTCGCCAGCCTGCGTCTCTATAATAGGAAGAGCTGTCAGCGAGCCGCCGCCCTTCACCTTGTCTTTAAGACTATCCGGTAGGTCGTTCATATTTTTGGCTATATCATCAGACGCCACTATCTTAGCAGCGCGTTCGAGGAGTCGTGAGTGAAGGTAGAACACGTCGCCTGGATAAGCCTCACGTCCTGGAGGACGACGAAGTAGCAACGACACTTCGCGGTAAGCCACAGCTTGTTTCGAGAGGTCGTCATAGACAACGAGGGCAGCACGTCCGGTGTCGCGGAAATACTCACCGATGGCAGCGCCTGCGAAAGGAGCATAATACTGCATAGCAGCAGCGTCGGAGGCAGTAGCAGCGACGACGACGGTATAAGGCATTGCGCCATTGTCCTCTAATGTCTGAACTATGTTAGCTATGGTAGAGCCTTTCTGTCCCACAGCGACATATATACAATAGACAGGTTCTCCTCTGTCGTAGAATTCTTTCTGATTCAAGATGGTATCGATAGCGATGGCCGTCTTGCCAGTCTGACGGTCGCCGATGATAAGCTCACGTTGTCCGCGTCCGATAGGAATCATAGCGTCGATAGCTTTGATACCTGTCTGCATCGGTTCGCTCACAGGCTGACGGAAGATAACGCCTGGAGCCTTACGTTCCAAAGGCATCTCAAAGGTCTCTCCTTTCAAAGCTCCCTTGCCGTCGATAGGGACGCCGAGAGTATTGACGACTCTTCCCAACATACACTCACCTACTTGCAATGATGCGATACGGCGAGTACATCTCACCTCATCACCTTCTTTTATGTCGGAAGCGTCACTCAAAAGAACGATACCTACATTGTCGTACTCCAGGTTCTGAACGATACCCATGGCACCTGTCTTCTCAAACACCACCAACTCGCCCGACTCCGCCTCTTTCATGCCATAGACGCGAGCCACACCGTCGCCGACCTGAAGGACGGTGCCTTTGGTGTCGAGTTCGCTCTTAGTGTCAAAACCCGTTAACTCCTGAAGTAATATAGCTGATATCTCAGCAGGATTGATATTTTCCATTTTATATGCTTTTGTTATTAATAATCTTTGATATATAAATTCTCTTCAAAGATGGAATGCAACCTCTTCAAGGTATTTGTCACACTCGCATCATAGACATAGTCCTTGCATTTCACGATGAAACCGCCGATGATACTCTTGTCGATGACATTGTCGACCTTGATGGAATCCATACCGACAATCTTATGTTTCATGATATTGACGATGCGTTCTGTAGTAGCAGCGTCGAGTTCTATAGCAGAGACAACGGTGACGAGAGCTATCTTCTTATAATCGTAATAAAGATTGTAATAGGTATCATAAACGACGGTGATGATAGCGTCGCGGTTTTTCTCTATGAGTAGACGGAGAAAATCTATAGTGATGCTCTCCACCTTGTTTTCAAACAATCTCCTAAGAATATTTATCTTATGTTCTTTCGATACAAAAGGCTGATGTATTAAAATACGAAGTTCTTTATTGTCTTCTATCGTCGTCTTGACAAAGAGAAGGTCGTCGAGCGACTTATCGACGAGGTCCTTCTGTATCGCCAGATTCAGGAATGCCTTTGCATAACGATGAACTAATACACTCGACTTCATGGCTTATGCTTTTTTGTTTTCCTCTTCAATATCTTGCAAGAGTCTGTTGATATAATCGAGTTGTTCCTTATCGGAGTTCAATGCTTTTCCCAATATTTTCTCTGCCACCTTGATGGAGATGTCTGCAATCTGATTCTTCACTTCTGTCACTACAGCCATCTTCTCATGTTCCATAGCTTCTTTGGCGTTTTCTATGATACGTTTTCCTTCTTCGTTGGCTTTCTTCTTAGTCTCTTCCATATAGGTCTCGCTAAACTTACGGCTCTCTGTCAACATCCTATCACATTCTTCGCGAGTCTGAGCTATAATTTTTTGAGCCTCTTCCTGCACATTTTCCATTTCTTCCTTGATGCGTTTGGCATTCTCGAGAGAAGCGTTAATCTCTTCCTCGCGTTTCTTCAACATACCGTTGATGACTGGAAAAGCAAATTTTGCCAGGACGAAAAACACTACACCGAATGCCAGCGTCATCCAGAACAACAATCCAAAATCGGGAGTTATCAGTTCCATAATTTATATTTTATAATCTACAATGTACAATTTACAAATATCTATTTCTTATCAAAAATCTTTGGTCGTTCGACTTTAGTCTTTAGTCGTAAATGCGTCGTTGCAGCCAACCGCTGCAACGACGCTGTGTTCAGCTAATTAAATAGCAATCAGCAAGCAGACAACCAAAGCAAAGAATGAAACACCTTCTACGAAAGCCGCAGAGATGATCATACTCGTTTGTACTTTACCTGCTATCTCAGGCTGACGTGCTGCCGATTCCATTGCCGAGCTACCGATTTTACCGATACCGTAAGCTGCAGCTATCGCTACTATACCAGCACCCAATGCTGCACCTAATTTTGCCAATGGAGCCAAGTCAACAACTGCCTGAACTACATCTTGTAATAAAACTAATAATGTTGTCATAACTTATAAATTTATAAGGTTTTAAAAATTTCATTTGTCAAAAAAACATTCAACAGACATCGTCCATATTTTTTTTCGTTCCCATCCTTAGCATTCTTTCCTTAAATGTTTTTGTCAATTGTCAATTGTTAATGTTCCTCCTCTTTCGCTGCCATTCCGAAATAAATTGCCGACAGTAATGTAAACACGTATGCCTGAATATATGCCACCAACAACTCCATACAGTCTACGAAGATGGCGAGTATCACTGAAAGCACCGACATCGCTCCTCCAGCAGCAGCGCTCATCTCTCCCAAAATGAATATCATACAGATGAAGCCTAACACCACAATATGTCCTGCCGTGATATTCGCAAAGAGACGTATCGCCAGCACAAAAGGCTTGATGAAACAACCAACGACTTCAATCACCGGCATCAGAGGAAGCGGAAACTTCAGCCACCAAGGAACGCCCGGCGTATTGAAAATATCCTGATAATAATGTTTCTTTCCCGTGAAAGTAGTGATGCAGAATGTAAACAGAGCAAGCACCGCCGTCACTGAGATATTACCTGTTATGTTAGCTCCGAATGGAAAGAATGGAATAAGTCCCAAAAAATTATTCAAAATAATAAAGAAAAACACCGTCAAAAGATAAGGCAAATATTTCTCATAATCTTTTCCGATGTTAGGACGCGCTATGTCGTCGCGCACATATATCACCAAAGGCTCTATCAAAGCCTGCAATCCTTTTGGCGCACGCTCTTCGTTCTTGCGATACGACTTAGCCACTATCAAGAAGACAACTATCAAGAGAGTACATGAAATCAACAAGCCACATACCGTCTTCGTTATTGAAATATCGAAAGGTCTCTGCTGTGAACCGTCACTCATAATCCTGACGACCTTACCTTCGTATTTTCCTTCTGAAGGAATCTCAAAGACTACATCATCTCCGTTTTTATCTTTCACCGTATAATGATGTTCATGATGGAAATGTTTTGATGAAAAACAATAAAGCTCTCCTTCGCTATAGACAATTATCGGAAGATATATGGAGATATGCTTTCCTTTCCATGTGCAAATATGCCAATCGTAAGAGTCGAGTATATGGTCAAAAATCAACTCTCCGGCATTGAACTTCTCCTCCACTTCCTCGAGTCTTTCTTCAACAGCCTCCAGCTTCTCCGATTGAATGTTGTTTTCTGCGTATGAAGCAATCGGCAAAAAACAAGTCAAAAACATTAGAAAATAAAACGTTATACTTGAGAATTTTATATTGTTTTTCAATAAAATATTATCTTTCATTATGACGAATGTAATCTTATTATTTTGTTTACAATTGTACAAAAAAATTCAACACAATTGTAATTTAAGTTTTAATTTTTTTGAAAAAATATCAGCAGAAATTATTGAAACTTTCTTACCTTTGCGTTATGGCAAAAAATAAGTTTTACGTAGTTTGGAAAGGCAGGCAGGTCGGTGTTTTCAGCAACTGGGATTCCTGTAGGATGCAGATTGAAGGATTCAAGGGTGCGTTGTATAAATCGTTTCCCGACAGACAGAGTGCTGAAGATGCTTTCAACGCCGGTTATAGCGCAAGTCAGCAGACAGCAGACAACGGACAACAGACTTCGTGCAGGTCGTACGAAAATTTGCCAGAAGGCCAACGGCCTATAGGTCAGAGCATCGCTGTCGACGCTGCTTGTTCGGGCAACCCTGGCAAAATGGAGTTTCAGGGTGTTTTCGTCGAGACGAGTACACATCTCTTCAAGAGTCCAGTATACGAACAAGGCACCAACAATATAGGAGAGTTCCTCGCCATTGTCTATTGCCTCGCCTGGCAGAAGAAAAACAAACTCAGCTATCCTATCTATTCCGACTCCGTTAATGCTCAGAAATGGGTGCGAGAAGGTGTTTGTAAAACTAAGGTTGTCGAAAACAATAAGAACAAAGAGCTTTTTGAAGTGATACGATGGGCTGAGAGATGGCTGCAAACAAATAGTTTCAGAGTGCCTATATATAAATGGAAGACTGAGGTCTGGGGCGAGATTCCTGCCGACTTCGGGAGAAAATAACTTGTAAATGAATATCTATTATGATTAAATTCGACACATTTTATATCCAATGTCCGAGATGCAAATCGTGGATGGAAGGCCATCTTCTCGTCTCGTCGATGGTGAACCAGTCGATTTTATACTCCGACGGCATAATACTCAACGACGGATATCTCACAGAAAATCAGAAGATGATAGTGTGTCCGGCATGCAACCATTGGTCGTGGATTGACAAAACGGAAGAACCTTATATCAGGAAGACAAAGCCAGATGCCAACTATTACACCTGGAACAGTTGGCGCTTCTATGGTATTCATTTCGAAAGCAATAAAGGGAAACTGGCGCTCATCGAACATTACAATCATTTCATTGAAAAAGCAGAATACAATATCGACCAAGAGATTTATTTCCGCCGCCTCTTATGGTGGGCATACAACGACCTGATTCGTAACAAATACCAGATTAACGTAGAGCGTTATATCTCCAAAGAGATGAGTTTAAGAGTCTGGTATAGAAATAGGAAGAAGATTATGGAAGGTATGGAACTGTTCAAACAGCATCATGAAGATTTTTTAGACAACCTCAGCATCTTGATTCATCTCTTAGAAGACCGCTACACTCCCGACGACGAAGAATACGAAGCCACGAATCTCGACATCATCGAGATGTACCGTCAACTCGGCGACTTCGACAAGGCAAAAGAATTGTTAGCAAAGACATCGCGCCGCACTTATTTCATCTCAAGAATAGAAGAGAAAGTCAAAGAAAAAGACGACTTAGTATTTTTAGTGACTGGATGATTATATAATTCTGGGACTTTAGAATTCTAGAATCTCTCTTATCACGTGTGAGGCGCAGAAGCATCCGAAGATAGCCGGCATGTAAGATATTGTTCCCACTGTAGCGATTTTATTCTCCGTCTGTTCTTCTATCGACACTGCGCTGTCGGCGACTTTCTCGGGCGAGAACACCACCGTAATACCTTCTCGTATTCCGAGTCGGTGAAGTCGTTTTCTAATATAAAACGCGAGACGGCAGTTCCACGATTTCGAGATGTCGGCGATCTCTATCTTCGTTGGGTCGAACTTGCCGCCGGCTCCCATGCAACTCACAATTCTTTGTTTGTTTTGAACGGCGTAATACAAGAGGAACACTTTTGGAGCTAGAGTATCGATAGCATCTACCACGAAATCGAATTTCTGCTCCATCAAGTCGATGATAGGCTGGTCTTTAAGATATTGATTTATCGGTATTACCTCAACATCAGGGTTTATGTCGCGGATGCGTTCTGCCATCACCTCTACTTTCGGACGTCCTATGGTGCTGTCCAAAGCAAGAAGCTGACGGTTCTTATTCGTGATGTTGACAGTGTCACAATCCACTATCGTCATCTTTCCTATACCTGCACGCGCCAGTTGTTCAGCGGCATACGCGCCCACTCCTCCAAGTCCGACGACAAGAACATGACTCGAGGCCAATTTCTTAAAGCCTTCTTCTCCAACTAATAATTCTGTCCTTGAATACCAATTCATATCTTTCCAAAAATTTTTTCAAAGTTATTAAAAATATCACTACTTAACACCTCAATATCTATTCCTATAATAGATGCCGCCTTCTCATAAACCTCTTCGATATTTCTTTCAGCAACGTCAGTCTCTAAAAACAATCTTCCAGGAGGAATCGTCACGAGAAGCTGCTTCGATTTTTCTTCATCTTTAAACAATACATCGCCAAGAGAAATAAATATTTCGTGTCTCAGAAGCTGTTCGACAGTCTGCACATTAGCTCTGAATCCATGTATAATCCAGGGCTGCTTTGCCTTCGTTTCTTTCCTTATGGAGATGATGTCGGGATAAGCTCTTACGCAGTGAATGATAAGAGGTTTGTTATATTGTTCCGAAAGCTCTATATGTTTTAGAAATAAGATTTTCTGTGTTTCAAAATCGTGAGCCGCCACTCTGTCTAAGCCTGTCTCTCCTAATGCGAGGAAGTTTGAGTTGCTAAGATGCTGAGATACTGAGATGCTGAGATGTGACAAAGACTGTTGTCCGTTGTCTGTTGTCTGTTGACATAAACTCCACGGATGGATGCCGAGGCTATAAAAAGAAGAAACATCGATGTCGGCGATAGTTTCAACATCAATGTTTCTTATAGCGATTAAATCTTTCCTATCAGTTTTATGATGAGTATGAATATCGACAAAATGACTCATTTATTCCAAATCGATATTAGGTTGAATGATTATTTCCTTAGTGTCGATATTGAATGCGAGCAGATTGCCGAATCCTTCCTTATTTGCATAATAAATACCATTGTCGAGTGACAGAAAATCGTAGTTATTATTTTTAAACAAGTCAATTAGCGACATTTCAACAGGGACGTGTCCATGAATGACTTTTTTTCCGCCTGTTTTAGACTTATCCACTTTAAAATCTCTAATCCACATCATGCTTCTGACGTCATCGAAAGGATTAGGAGTGTTAAAGTTAAATCCAGCGTGTACCAAGATGTAATCTTCCAGTTCGATATAATACTCGGTTTTTTTCATCCAGTCGATATAAGTTTTGTCAATATCGCGAGGACGTTTAACACCGAAACTCTCCAAGGTCTTCGTTCCGCCGTTTCTTCTCCAGTCTTTCTCTATAGCACTATGGAACAATATTTTCTTTTGGTCGTCTTCCCACGCTCTTATGCAGTAGTCTTCATGGTTACCTCTTATGCAACGAATGTTATAGCCCGAGTTCTGAAGGTTCATAAGATAATCTATGAGACCTTTGCTATCGGGGCCCCTATCGATATAATCGCCGAGGAAGAAAACCGTATCGTCCTTCTGCAAGTCGATACGATCTTCTAACAAGTATCTTAATGTCTTGATGCAACCATGCACATCAGGAATTACCCAACGATTATTCATTTCAAATTGTAAATTTATTTAGCTTTTCCTTGGTTAGCAACGCTTTCCATCTTACGTTTGATTTCTTCTTGGTCGCCGAGGAAGAAATGGTTTTGAAGTTTCATATTGTCGTCAAACTCAAATACGTAAGGAACAGCTGTAGGAATATTAAACTTAATGATTTCTTCGTTTGTCATGCCGCGGAGTTCTTTAACGATGCCTCTGAGGCTGTTGCCATGAGCTACAACCATCACCTGGTCGTGGTTTTCGAAAGCTTTGAGGATAACGTCGTTATAGTAAGGCATGAGACGTTCGATAGTATCTTTCAACGACTCTGTCAATGGGATTTGTTCGTCGGTGAGTTCTGCGTAACGAGCGTCCATTCTTGGGCTCTTAGGGTCGTTCATTTCCAATGCTGGAGGTTGAACGTCGAAAGAACGTCGCCAAATCAACACTTGTTCGTCGCCATATTTAGCAGCGGTATCGGCTTTGTTCAGACCTTGGATGGCGCCGTAGCTCTTCTCATTGAGACGCCAGCTCTTTTGTACTGGAAGCCAATCCATATTCATAGCGTCGAGAACGTTGTTCAAAGTCTTGACAGCTCTCTTCAAGTATGATGTGAAACATAATTCTGGTTTGTAGTTTTCTTGCTTCAAAAGTTTACCAGCTTCAAAAGCTTCTTCCAAACCTTTAGGACTCAAATCCACATCTGTCCAACCTGTGAAAAGGTTCAACTTGTTCCATTCACTTTCTCCGTGTCTGATTAAAATAAGTTTCTTCATTTCAATATATTTTAATAATTTCTTTCTATTCGGCAAAGTTAATAAAAAAACAAAAGAACACATTAGACTTTCATAAGATTTTTAAAAAAGGATTTCATATAAAAAATTACTTAACAAACATTTTCTTTTTTAACTTTGTAAAAATTTATTAAGAAATGAAAAAGACATTCCTATTTCTTATTGCATTATCATTTTTCTCGACTCTGTTTTGTCAGAATATCGATTTGAATAAGATTGAGATTCCGACTATTCTAGATGAGAGAAGTAACAGAATAATAACGCATAAAGGGTTCACTGTATCATATAATTACGACTGGAAGATTCCTAATTGGGTTGCATACGAGCTCACCGACTGGGAAGTCGAGGGTGAAGTGCCGCGTTACGACAAATTCAAGCCCGACCCTATGGTTCCGCAAAATGTTACAGCGACGACGAACGACTACAAGCATTCGGGCTACGACAGAGGACACATGGCGCCGGCTGCCGATATGAAATGGGACGAACAAGCGATGAAAGAGTCGTTCTATCTTTCAAATATATGTCCGCAGAATCCTAATCTCAACGGCGGTGTCTGGAAATATCTAGAAGAACAAGTTCGCGACCTAGCTTCTCAGAAAGGAAAGATCTTCGTTATATGCGGCCCTATCGTAAACGACGCGTCAACGACGATAGGAGAGAACAAAGTCGTTGTGCCACAAGCTTTCTTCAAAGTATTGCTTCAGGAAGAAGACAATGAAATCAACACCATAGGATTCGTATATGAAAACAAAAGCGGCAAAAGGCCAATGTCGACATACGCCATGACAGTAGACGAAGTGGAGGAAACAACAAAGATAGACTTTTTCCCTTCTCTCCCTAACAAAATTGAAAAGAAAGTTGAATCGGAAGTGGATTTTTCAAAATGGACTGTCCATACAAAATAAAATCACATCAAATCAGTTATACATTATAAAATTAAAGTTATGAATACACTAAAGAATAATATACTTCTATCTTGCTTAATATTCCTTAACATAATGTCGTATGGTCAGAACTCTATCTACGACTGGAGAACTCACGCTCCTGGCATGAAGGTCGTCAATGTTGAAAAAATTCACGACAAGATTTATGCAGCCACACCATACGAACTCTTCTATTACAACACAAACGATAATTCCATCAACAAGTTAACAAAGGTAAACGCCTTGTCCGACTTTGGCATCAGCGTGATGCGTTACGACAAAAAACACGATATAATCTTTCTTGCCTATACCAACGCCAACATCGACATCATCGACAAGGAAGGTAATGTGACGAATCTCAGCGACATCAAGAACAAGAATATCCTGGCCGACAAAACTATCAACGACGTATGTTTTATAGACAACTTGGTTTATGTGTGCTGCGGATTCGGTATCGTTGTTATTAACTTAGACAAGATGGAAGTCAAAGACACTTATATTATCGGAGAAAACAGTTCATATCTTAGCATCAACGACATAGCTCTGTATAACGACAAACTTTATGCGGCGACGAGCGAAGGCGTCTATTATGCCGACTACAAAAACAACAACCTCGCCGACTTCTCTCAATGGACCCGCGACGACTCCATGATTCACAACAACTTAAACTACTCTGAGATAGAAGTCTTCAACGGAAAAATCTACGCTAATTATTCGGAAAACAAATATAACAAAGACACTCTTTTCGTATATGAAAACGGTCGATGGGATTATATTAAAAAGGTCGGCAATGCCATAAAAAGAGATATAAGAGCCTATGACGACAGACTCGTCATCACAGAGCATTATTCGGTAAAAGCCATTAATAAGGATAATAACAACATCTTACATTTCAACCAAGATGTAGAACCCTTTGCAGCTATTTATGACAATGTAAGCGACATTTATTGGATAGGTGACAAAAATAACAGTCTCATTAAAACATATCCCGACAATACATTTGAGTATATAAATTTCAACGGACCATATAGCATCAACAGCTTCGAGATTGAAGCTGAGGGAAATCAGTTGTGGGTAGCTTCGGGAGGTTACACCTCTACTTGGGCAAAACGCTGGCTGAGTGATGGTATCTACTATTATCACAATGACGAATGGGCTAACATCAACAAAAACAACAACGATGCCTTCGACACCATCACCGACATGGTCACCGTAGCAATAGACCCTGTCGACAACTCAAACGTTTACGTGGGATCATATCACAAAGGATTGCTTTATTTTAAAGATTTTGAACTGAAAGAAATATACGACAACACTAATAGCAGCCTCGACTTCCTGACAGGTCACGACTATATCTATATCACAAGCCTCGACTTCGATAGCAGAAACAATCTTTGGGTCGCAAATCACGGAACCGACAAAATGCTCTCGGTAAAAACCACCGACAACAAATGGTATTCCTTCAACATCGGCAGCCATTATATCAGTCACCTCGCCATCGACCGTAACGACTACAAATGGATCCTGAATAGAGATGGCAACATCATAGTATTCAACGACAACAATACTATCTCAAACTCTACCGACGATAAGTTCAAAGTCCTAAGAACCACCTCCGGTCAGGGTGGACTTCCTGCCGCAGCCAACTGTATGGCAGTCGATAACAACGGAGTGATGTGGGTCGGCACCAACGACGGTCTAGCCTTATTCTATTCCACTTCAAAGATATTCCAACAGGGAGTCAACTACGACGCCTCAAGAATTTTAGTGCCTCGCAACGACGGCTCAGGTCAAGCCGACTACCTTCTCTCAGGACAGTCGGTACTCTCTATAGCCATCGACGATGCCAACAACCTCTGGGTAGGAACAAAAAACGGCGTCTTCTATATCTCAAACAACGGACTGACAGAATATCACCATTTCACACAAGATAACAGCCCGCTGCTGTCGAACAACGTACAAAGCATCGCCATCGACGCTGAAGGTATAGTATATTTCGCTACCGACAAAGGCATCATATCTTTCAAGGGAAGAGCCACTGAAGCTAAGAAAACAAACTCCGACGTGGTGGTCTATCCTAATCCCGTTGAAAGAGATTATTCAGGCTTAGTAGGAATAAAAAACCTGATGGCTAACACTTTAGTCAAGATAACTACCGTCGACGGCTCCTTCGTGACACACCTCTATTCTGAAGGCGGCCAAGCTATCTGGGACTGCACCACCATCGAAGGCGACAAAGTAGCTCCGGGAGTCTATCTCATCTTCGTCAGCGACAAGACAGGACAAGAGACTTGCGTATCAAAAATACTTGTCAAATAATGGCTAAGACGATAGTCAAGACAAGAGCCATAGTGCTTCACTCCATAAAATACGGCGACAATAGTCTCATCGTCAAGATGCTTACCGAAGAAGAAGGCTTGCAGTCGTTTATGGTGAAAAATGTTTTCGGCAAGAAGTCGAAGATGAAAGCTGCGCTCTTCCAGAACATGACGCTGCTTGACATAGTATCGGAGTCGGGAAACGGCAGTCTCTCTTTCATCAAAGAACTGTCGCTCACACATTATTATAAAGACATCACGACAAACATAAAGAAATCGACAATTATCTTTTTCATCAGCGAACTGCTATCTAAAACCATCACCGAAAGCGAGACCGACACCGCACTCTTCGACTTCATTTTCAACTCGATGATATGGCTAGATGAGGCAGAAGACGATTATGTCAACTTCCCTATTTTCTTCGCAATAAGATTAAGTGCCTACTTAGGATTCTTTCCTAACATCGATACATATTCCGAAGGCTCATGCTTCGACCTCTTGGACGGCAACTTCAAACAAATCCAAAACGACATCTATCTGATGGAACCCGAACTGAGCAGAACATTTTATAAAATTTTAGAAGTCACACGTCAGTGTGACTCTACAGGAGATTCTCATAGAAACTCAGTTTCTCAGATTCTCAGTCTAAAAGAAAGACGCTTGCTATTGGAACACATCGCTACATATTACAAGCTACACGTTGAAGACATGAGAGAATTAAGTTCATACGAGATACTTAAAACCGTGTTTGAAAGTTGAAAATTTCAACACATCTACGCTCGTCTCAAATGCAGTCTTGTACTGAGATTCATGGTCAGAGAAGTCACACGCCCGTGCGTCTATACGGGAGACTCGAGTGATTCATCGACTCTCATACGAATGATACGGAAATGGCTTGCCGTTTTTCGTCTCCCAATAGGAGATGTTAACTGAAGCTGGAGGCAACGAGTTAGTGTTGTCTTTGATTATCTTCCAGAAATGATCTGAGTTAGGACCTTTGTTGGTATTCGTCAAGATGATGATAGTCTTGTCATTCACATCGTCTCTGATGACGAAGGAACGATAAGCTTTCCACCATCCGTAATGGAAATAGCATCCTGGATATTTATCTGGTATTCTCCATCCGAAACCATAGTTGTCTTTACGTTTTCTGCTCTTAGGGCTTCCTGGTTTAAAAGCCTCGTCTTGAATAGAGTCAGGCATAAGCAAACCATAATCGACGGCCGTCAAAAACTTAAACATATCTTCGGTATTAGACATCATCATCTTATCGCCCTTGACGCCGTTGAGATATTCGTTGGGAGCCTGCATCGGACGACGACGGTCCATGTAATAACCTTGAACCACATCTTCGATATACAAAGAAACAAGTGTATCAGGTCGCATCTCATAAATGTAGGAATTGTCCATGCCGAGAGGCTCGAATATCCTGGTTTTCATAAAGTCGGCGAACGACATTCCAGAGACGCGTTCCACTACCGATGCCAACAGAGCGTAATTGACGTTGCTGTAATTGAACCCCCTGTCAGGTTTAAAGTAAGGTGTAGGTTTATGTTCTACATAAAATGCTATCATGTCTTCGTTAAGAAATGGTTTTTTTCTGCTGGGCCATTTGGCGTCTGCCAGGCTCTCATAACGCGAGAGTCCCGAGCGATGATTTAATAGAAGACGCGTTGTGATACCTTCGTAAGGCCATTCCGGAATATATTCTCTGATATCGGCATCGTAATCTATCTTACCTTCGTTTTTCAAAATCATAACAGCCTCAGCGGTAAACATCTTCGATACGGAACTCAACTGAAAAATGTCGTCAGACTGAAGACTGTCGCATCTTTTTCTTAAGTTTCGGAATCCCCATGCTTTGTTATAAACTATGCGTCCTTGCTCAGCATATAGCACCGTCCCGTTGAAACCCACTTTTCTTCTTAAATTACTGAAAACCTTATCAACACTCGCCGCCTTCTTCTCAATAATATACCTACCAAGATCGATGAAGATGCTATCGACATTGACAACAGGCAATTCCTTGACGACTTCAGGTTCTATAAACTCTTCTTCTTTTTTCGAACAAGAAAATAAAAACAACGATATTAACGTAATTGAAAATAAGATATATAAATTCTTCGACATTAGACTTTGCTTAAAATGAATTGCAAATATACGATAAATTAAAAAAATTATTTATCTTTACAAAGTTTTTTTCATGGTACAACGTATTCTATATAATTTTATAGGTGAATAGGTTTTCTCATGAGAATTCAAGTTTTCGGCAGTACGCATCGGAGCATACGCTTATGCAATGAATAAATAATATGAAAAAAGTAATAATTGTTGTAATAGTCTATATATTAAGTTTTTGTCGTATCGTTAATGCGCAAGAATTTCATCCATATCATACAAATGTCATTGATTATAATGGATATTCTTATCCCATTTTCCCAGGATGTGATGAATGGATAGATATGAGTTATTCGCAACGTTTAGAATCTCTCCAAATTCCGTCAGACACTTTAGAAATTATTTCTACATCAAGATTGCTGGAAACTTGTCTCTATTATCCCTTTAACATTGATGCCCTCATATCTGACAATTATTTTATTGGTTTTGAAAACGTAAGAATGAATTTTAACGGATATGAAGAATTATTCCAACGTGCAACCTTTATTCAGGAATTGATAAATCTATATGATTCGAGAGATGTGTTTCTTATTGAACAAATTAATGACGATTATGATTGTGGTCAATATTCCTTTGATTTCATGATTATGGAACTCATGATATTTGAGTGTATGGATAATGCAAATGAAACGCAACTTGAACAAATCGTCGCATTAGTTACAGAAAAGAAATCTCAACGAGAGTCTCTTGAAGAATATTATAGCGACAGAGGAATTGCCGATGAAATCTTAAATAAAGCAATGACACTAGGAATAGGTGATGACACTGTTGAATTTGAAATCGAACTTTCGCCAAACCCTTTCACAGATATTCTTACAGTTAACTATACGTTACCCATTGAACAGAATTCCACAATCATTACAATTTGTGACCTGAACGGCAAAATAATCAAAAGAGAATTTCTTGAAAAGGATAAAAGCACTTTGACTATAAATCTTGAGAATCTAAATTCTGGAATTTACATTTATTCTATTGAAAATAGAAGATTTGCCAAAACGGGAAAGTTGATAAAAGAGTAAATATACAATGAATATGTTGAAAATAGCTTGCGTACAAAGCGATATTATTGCACGAAATCCGAAGGAGAATTTTAAGCATCTTGATGAAATATTCAGCAGAATACAAGATGACAGAGATATAATTATTTTGCCAGAGACTTTCAACACTGGTTTTCCTGCCGAGGCTGAGCTCTTTGCTGAAGGAGAAAACGGCGACACTATGAACTGGCTGAGAGAAAAAGCCAAGGAAAAAAACTGCATCGTATGCGGTAGTTTCCTAACTTCGTTTAGACAACAGTCAACAGATGAGAATCATTATCTCAACACTATGGTCTTCATGTATCCTGACGGAACATATAAGGCCTACGACAAGCGTCATACCTTCAGTATGGGCGGAGAGAAAGACTTAGGTAACGGAGAAGAATTAATTACTATCGAATTGAAAGGCTGGCGCATAAGACCTTTCGTCTGTTATGACCTTCGTTTCCCTGTATGGTTAAGAAATAATTATAAAGACGGACAATTTGAATATGACCTCGCAATATTGATTGCCAACTGGCCTATGCAGAAATCGTTCGTATGGAACACACTTCTCTCGGCAAGAGCCATTGAAAACCAAGCTTATTATATTGGCGTCAACAGAGTCGGCATCGACCATAACAACATTCCTTATATTGGAGAGACAAAAGTCGTTAACGGAAAAGGAAAAACGATTGCACAGATTGAAGGCGACAAGGAAGATATACTCGAATTTGAGTTAGACAAAGAATCTTTGGATAAGTTCAGAGGCTATTTCACTGTTTATAACGACTGGGATAAATTTGAAGTTTTGAAATAGGTTTATTTACTTTTGACAAATAATAGAATATGAATATCATCATAGCAGGCGACGGCGAAGTTGGAATGCATCTGGCTGAGGCATTGGAACATGGCGACCATAACATCACCATCGTTGACCCTCATGAGGAACTTCTGAAAATGATAGAGTCGCATTCCGACCTGATGACAATCATGGGCGACTCCACCTCTATAAAGGTATTGCAACAAGCCAATGTTAAAAAAGCGGATCTAGTTATCGCCGTCCTACACGATGAACATATCAACGTATTGACAGGTATCCTGGCAAAGAAACTCGGTGCGAAGAAAGTCATCGTGCGTGTCAACACTATGGAAAGTTTAAGCAAAGAATCGTGGCGTATATATCAGGACCTAGGTATCGACGGTATTGTTTCGCCTGAAGACATAGCAGCGCAAGAAATCATAAATCTGCTAAAACAAAACGTTGCTACTGAAGCTCACGACTTCGCCGGAGGTAAGTTAGAACTTCTGATGATTAAACTTGAACCTAATGCCATCGCAATTAACAAAACCTTGGAAGAAGTCACGGAGAAATACAAACACATCGACTTCAGAGCTTTGGCTATCCACAGAAGACAAAACACCTTCATTCCGAAAGCCAACGATGTTTTCATGGAAGGCGACTTGGTTTATGTAATAACCAAACCTCACGCCATCAAAGAACTAATGCAGCTCAGCGGAAAGACAAAATTCAATATTAATAATGTGATGATTGTCGGCGGAGGACGTATCGGCAAACTGACAGCAAAACGTCTTGAAGGCGGTCTCAACATAAAGATATTGGAGATGGACAAGGAACGCTGCTATGAACTGACGAATTTCCTTTCCGACACCTTGGTCATCAATGCTGACGCGAGAAACGTCGACCTTCTCGAAGAAGAAGGCATCAAAGATATGGACGCTTTCATCGCAGTGACAGATAACACCGAAACAAATATTCTTACGTGTTTGCAAGCCAAGTCGTTCGGTGTAAAACGCACGATAGCGATGGTGGAAAACATCGACTATATCGACATATCGCAAAACATTGGCATCGATACTATCATCAACAAGAAACTCATCGCGGCAAGTTATATGGTGCGTTATACTCTCGGCGGCAATGTGTCGTCGCTCAAATGTCTAAGCGGCATCGATGCCGACATAGTGGAGTTTGTTGTTCGTGACGGTGCAGCAGTAACCAACAAACCTATTAACAGGCTCAACATGCCTGAAGGCGCTGTCATCGGCGGTATTATAAGAGGTGAGGACAGTTTCATCGCCACAGGTAATTTCGAGATACAAGCCGAAGACAGAGTAGTGGTTCTCGTTCTGCCTAAAACAATTCAAGATGTGGAACGTTTGTTCCGTTAATATTTTTTAACAATGAAGAAGATTTCTGCGACAATAATAACATTAAACGAAGAAGACAAGATACGTCAATGTCTTGAATCGCTCGTTGGAGTAGCAGATGAGATTGTCGTCGTTGATTCTCTTTCCACCGATTCCACCAAGGAGATATGTCGGGGATTTGGTGTTAAGTTCGTGGAACAAAAATGGTTGGGCTATTCAGAACAGAAAAATCTAGCCAACAGATTAGCATCTCACGACTGGATTTTATCGATTGATGCTGACGAGGTCATCTCTGAAGAATTGAAGAAATCCATCTTGAAAATAAAAGAAACCGACACTCCTGACAGTTTTGTATTCTCTTTCAACCGCTTAAATAATTATTGCGGAAAATGGATCCATCATTCAGGATTCTATCCCGACAAGAAGATTCGTATCTGGAACCGAAACATAGGTCAATGGAAAGGCATAGTGCATGAGATTATAGATTTCTCTACCAAAACAAGAGAAATACACCTCAAAGGAGACTTGCTTCATTATTCTTATAGTAGTCCTGAAGACTTTGAGAAGCAGGTGTTTCGTTTTGCGGAAATGAGAGCTCAGCATTATTACAACAAAGGAAAGAAAAATGCGTCGCTCCTGAAAATTGTGTCGCCAATCTTTTTCTTCATCAAACATTACATAGTGAGATTGGGGTTCTTGGATGGCAAGGAAGGCTTCGTGATGTGCTGGGTCTCTGCAAAAGCTACGAGACATAAATACAAAACATTGGAAAGACTAATGAATAAAGACAAAAGATTAAAGACTAAAGGGAATTAATGTACTCTTTAAGTTAATATAAATTAAGTTTTATTAACCCCAAAATATAAATATATGAAAAACATAGAACAAGTAAATTTCGATGGAAAACGCGTTATTGTTCGCGTCGACTTCAATGTACCATTAGATGAGAACTTCAACATCACCGATGATACTCGTATCCGCGCAGCGATGCCTACTATCAACAAAGTCATCAACGATGGCGGCAAGCTCATCTTGATGTCACACCTCGGTCGTCCTAAGAAAAATCCAGATGAGAAATATTCTCTCAAACATATAGTGAATTACCTCAGCAATGTTATTGGCAAGGATGTTATCTTTGCTGAAGATTGTATGAAAGCTTCTGAGAAGATTGCCTCCATGAAAGCAGGCGATGTTCTTTTGTTAGAAAACTTACGTTTCTACGCTGAAGAAGAAGGTAAGGTTCGTGGCATAGAAAAAGGCGAAGAAGGCTACGACGAAGCTAAGAAAGCTCTCAAAGAAAGTCAGAAAGAATTCACTAAGACATTAGCATCATACGCCGACTATTATATCAACGACGCTTTCGGAACAGCACACCGCGCTCATGCCTCAACAGCTCTCATAGCAGATTATTTCGACAGCGAACATAAGATGTATGGTTTCCTCATGGGCAAAGAAGTAGAGGCAATAGACAAAGTCATGAAAGACATCAAACGTCCTTTCACTGCAATCATGGGTGGTTCTAAAGTGTCAACAAAAATTGATATAATTGAAAATCTTCTCACTAAAGTTGACAACCTAATTCTCTGCGGAGGAATGACATATACATTTAAAAAAGCTCTCGGTGGAAATATAGGCAAATCAATATGCGAGAACGACAAATTAGATTTAGCACTCTCTATCTTAGACAAGGCTAAAGAAAAAGGCGTTAACTTGGTATTAGCCATCGACGCTGTTGTCGCAGATGATTTCAACAACAACGCAAATACCTTAATCGTTGATCCAATGGATATTCCTGAAGCATACGAAGGCATGGATATTGGTCCGAAGACAAGAGAGTTATTTGGCGAGGTTATTAAGAACTCTAAGACAATTTTATGGAACGGACCATGCGGTGTATTCGAATTTGACAACTTCTCAAATGGTTCACGCGCTATAGCTGAAGCTATCGTAGAAGCCACTAAGAACGGTGCATTCTCACTGATTGGCGGTGGCGACTCCGTTGCTTGTATCAACAAGTTCGGAATGTCGAATGATGTTTCATACGTTTCAACCGGAGGTGGCGCATTGTTGGAAGCCATTGAAGGGAAAGAGCTCCCTGGCATAGCAGCGATAAAGTAAGAAAATAATTTATGGAATTTTTGAAGAGATATAGAGTCTTTATGACTTTATATCCCTTCTTTTTTATATACTTCGATATTTGAAATAGGCACGTCTATCGGCAGAGATTGTCCTACAGATTCGATATTTATAATGACGCGGTGTTTGCCATTTATTTTTACGAACCTTCCTATCAAGTCTCTCATATGACCTGACTTGATGATAACCAATTCACCTTCTTTATAGTCTTCACAATTAACTTCGTGGAGGGTATTGTCTGCTATGTAAGTTTTTATTGCTGCAATTTGGTTATCTGGCACTGGAACAGGGGCATCTTCTATCGAAACAAATCTCACCACACCAGATACCTTCCTTACGTTTAACTTTGCTGTTTCGTCATTTGGTTGGAGTCGAACGAAGAGATAAGAACGAAACAATGGCTCTTCCACTCTTTTCATGCGGTCGCTCCATCGTTTTATTCTTGTTATTAAAGGAAGAAATGATTCGATGCCTATGTCGGTGAGACTTTGAAGAACTTTCTTCTCAAATCTAGACCTCACATAGATAGCGAACCATTTCTTATCTTTATTTTGTTTAGTCATAAATGACTTTATCACTTTTTACGTTTCTTAGGGTCATGTTCCTCGTCGTAATAGCCGTAGCCATAACCATAACCTCTTCCGTAGCCGTAACCATAACCATAGCCATAACCACCATAACCATAGCTATAACGGTATCCGTAGCTTCCTTGATAGTTGATGCCGTTAACGACTAAGCTAATACTATATTTTCTTTGTTCCAAGTCTGTGATAACAGCTTCAAGAGCCTTCTTATTTGTAACACCTTGACGAACTATGAATATTGATGTATCAACATGTTTCATCAACAACAATGCGTCTGTTACCCATAAGAGAGGAGGAGTGTCGACAATGATATAGTCGTATCTTTCTTTCAATTCCTCGAACATCTGGGTGCAGCGGTCTGAAGCTATCAACTCAGCTGGATTTGGTGGTACAGGACCTGCGGTTATAATATCCAAGTTAGGTAATTTTCCTGAAGGTTGAATAATCTCATCGATAGAAGCTTTGCCAACCAAATACGAACTTACACCAACTTTGTTCGACAATCCGAATTCCTGATACAGACGAGGTTTACGTAAGTCCATACCAATCAAAGCTGTTTTCTTTCCATACATTGCATAGATAGAAGCCATATTGATTGAGATATAAGTCTTACCGATACCTGGAGAGTCAGCGATTACAGAGAATATACATTTATCCTTACCTTTAACAATATATTCAATATTTGTTCTGATAGACCTGAACGCTTCCGATACTGGAGACTTTGGCGAATCTATTACAAATGTTGAACTTGAGTTAGAATCCTTAGGACTTGTATAAGGAATCTGACCTATGATAGGTAACTTTGTAATCTTTTCAATATCACTTCTTTCAAGGATTTTGGTATTAAATATTTCTTTAAGGAAGATGAATGCTGCTGGTATACCGCATCCTAATACTAAACAAACAAGATAAACCATCATGCTTCTTGGAGCCACCTTACGTGCTCTAGACACGCGAGCTTCGTCAATGACGCTATTGTCTGGGCTATTACTTGCCATGACGATTTGTGCTTCAGCACGTTTCTGCATCAAGAACTTATATAGTTCGTCATTCAAGGCAAACTTACGTTCATATCCTAAATAAGCGCGCTGTGTTGTTGGAAGCATCTTAATTTGCTCTTCATATGTAGCAATCTGATTTGACAACTCTTCTATCGTGACATTAGTGTTGTTAATCATATTTGTGATGTTTTCCAACAACTGTTTTTTAGTCTGGATAATTTGTTCGTCAATAGTAAGGACGATAGGATTTATATCTGTCGATGTCGCCATTTGCTCAGCTTTTTTTGAAGACAAAGCAACCAATTCGAGAACAAGTTTATTAAGCATTTGGTCTTGAATGCCCATAGCACTTGGTACGACAAGTTTGTTTAAATCATCAATATTTCTGTTGATGTATTCCTGAAGGTTGCTATAGTATTTGATGCTTAATTCTAATTCAGACCTGCGTTTCTCTATCTCTTTTAAACGGTTGAACATCTCAGACGATTGAGCTCTTAAATCCATGAAGTCATTGCCTTCTTGGAAAACCTGAAGGTCTGTTTCTGCTTTGTGCAAAGAATCTTGAATGCCAATCAATTGCTCATCAATAAAAATAACAGTATTTTCAGAAACGAGGTTCTTCTGCTCCAAGTTTCTTTCCATATATTCATACAACAACTGGTTGAGGTAATCTGTAATCTTATTAGCATTATAACCTTGTATCGAGAGATTCAGTATTGAAGAATTCTTAGTACTTTGAGCGATTGACAAACGGCTCATTTCAGCTATAAGTGACAAGCGGCTTTTAACGATAAAACTATACTTAGGTACAAATTCTTCCTCTGGATCAGGATTATAGTTACTATTAAGAATTATTCTGAATTTGTTATAACCATTATTCACCCATTCTCCGAAACGATATACGCCTTCATAGTCTGGCATTTCTATAAGACCCGCGTTGCTATCAGTTTTATAACTATAAACAGAATACCTACCCTCTTTTGACTTTAACCTATATGATTCGTTATCAATAAATTCTATTTGATAAGAATTACCAACAACCTGTAATGTATCATAATCCAACTCCACATTAAATGGTGTGCTTTTATATAATTCTCTTGTTGCAAGACGACCTTTCACGTAGTATGACACATTAAAGAAATCCAATTCCTTAATGGTTCTTTCTCTCAAACCAAATGACTGAAGGATACCGATCTCGTTATCAATGTTGATACTGCTTTTAAATGTCAAACCTGTCATCATTGAAGTTGGGTCAATACCCATTTTATCTTCTTTGACAAAGACTGATGCTGTGGTTTGATAAACATTAGGTGTATATCTGTTATATACAAAGCCAACGGCTAATGCTACGATTACACCTATTACGAAAAGATACCAATAACTTAATATCTTAATGATTATTACCTTTAAATCTAAAGTTTCTTCCTCTTGATACTGAGGCTTGTTTTGTAATTCTATGTTATCCATAACCTATCAGTTTTCAATATTACTTCAAATAAACAATAACGAATGTGAAACATGTAACCAAAAGCGAAATCGCTGAGATAATTGTTCCGTAAGGCACGCTTGTGAAACCGAATTGTTTGGTCTTCAATGGTTCTACATATATGATATCATTAGGTTTCAGGTAGTAGTCTGGCGAAGAAAGTATGTCAGCATCATTAAGATTAACTCTCACTACTTGTGAACCCTTTGGTGTTTGGTGTATAATCTTTACACTCGATTTATTCGCAAAATCCGTTGCATTGCCTGCTAACGCCATTGCTTGGAAAATGTTAATGTCTGACTGATAAATCTGATATTGTCCTGGACGCAAGACCTCTCCTAATATTGTTAAGTTAAATACACCCAACTTAACATAAACGATTGTCTCTTTGAGATACTTGCTCATAATATCCTGAACCTTAGATTGAATCTCATCGATAGTCATATCTTTAACAAAAACATCACCCAAGAAAGGAAGATCTATATTACCGTCAGCACCAACAGTATATCCATTGAGATATACAGCAGCATTGCCACTGCTATATTGGGTTGAAGCGTTAGTCATATAACTACCCTGATTCATGGAGTTAAAATACTTTGTAAACATCTCGTCAAGACTTGCTATTCTGATGTACAGGTTATCACCTGGCTGAACTTTGTAGTCGAATGTACGTTCGTTTTCATATTCGATAGACATGAAAACACTATCGTTTAACATCTGTTCATTTTGCAAGTACAAAATCTTCTTTTGCGGGACACATGATGTGAACATGGAGACTCCCATCATCGCAATAAAACATAAAATCAAAACTATCTTCTTCATAGTACTATAGTAATTTACTTTGTTACACATTTTAAAGTAAGCTCCTCTATCCCATATAACGGATCCTTTGGATACTTATTCTCTATCTTGAAAGAATGCACACCTGCATCACTGAATGTCATCTCCTCATAAAGAGGCAGTTTAAAGACATAATAACCGTCTTTATTCTCAGCCTTCCAATTTCCATCCTTATCCTTCAAATTAAATTGGAAATTCCTAGAACGGAAATTACCACCTTCAGGATTATTTATTGTCAAGTTAAATAACAAGCGACTATCATCTTGATGATTTTCATACGGACTTGGATAATTTTCAGTGACTTTAACCTCCATTATCACTTCATAATTTGTTGTAACATCCTTTACATCAAACTCTCCATATATATAATCGAATCTCGACCATTCTTGATTATGGAAAACCCTGAAAACCACAGCAGTATCTTGCTCTCTTTTACAAGACGCAAACAATAATACTGAGATCAATAACATGTTAAAAATGTAGCGCATTGGTATTATATTTCGACTTGCGAAGATAGCACTTTTTTCTTTTAAAATAACAACTTTATTGAGGTATTTTTTTTAATTTTGTTTCCGATAATTTTTTCGTTTTATGATTAAAAACAGAGTCAATTATTCTTCAAGAAAATATGTCGTCATAGCAATATTTTTTGTTGTGATAATGATTCTATTGATAAAATTATTTATGATACAAGTTGTTGATCAGTCGTATAAAACATCTTCCGACAACAACACACTTCGCTATGTCACGCAATATCCGGCACGAGGAAAAATCTTCGACCGCAACGGCAATCTCTTGGTATATAATGAAGCCATCTACGACTTGATGGTTATTCCTAAACAAGTTAAAAATTTGGACACTCTAGATTTTTGTTCTTCATTAGATATCACTCGCGATTTTTTTAATGAAAGAATGAAGAAATCAAGACGCTACTCCTCATTTAGTCCTTCCGTTTTCATATCACAAATCACCAAGGAAGAATATGGAAAAATTGCTGAAGTCTTACATCAATATCCTGGTTTTTATTTTCAAACCCGTTCTGTCAGGGACTATCCTTATCCTATTGCAGCCCACACTCTAGGTAACATTGGCGAGGTTGACAAAAAAGATTTAGAGAAGGATTCTTACTATAAGGTGGGTGATTATATCGGCAAATCGGGTATTGAATATTTCTATGAGAATGAGCTTCGCGGAGAGAAAGGCATGAAAATCATTGTCGTCGATGTTCACAATAGAGAGAAAGAACGTTTCATGAACGGCCAGTTTGACACTCTTCCTATTGCTGGGAAAGACATTTACCTAGGATTAGACGCTGAGTTACAGTCATATGGTGAAGCTCTTATGAAAAACCGAACAGGCTCCATCGTCGCCATTGAACCTTCTACAGGTCAGATTCTTGCAATGATAACAAGTCCCTACTATGACCCTAACGAACTCGTAGGAAGAGTAAGAGGCGAAAACTACCTTAAACTCCTGAACGACACTCTTAAACCTCTTTTCAATCGTGCAACGAGTGGAATCTATCCTCCTGGTTCAACATTCAAAATGGTAAATGGATTGGTTACTTTGCAAAGCGGCGTTGTCAATGCAAACAGCACCTTCCCTTGTAACGGAACAGAAAGTCAACCAATACGTTGCACCCACTATCATAATAGCCCCGTAGCACTTCATGAGGCAATAGAAAATTCATGTAACCCTTATTTCTGGGAGACATTTAAAGAGATGTTTGCTTCATCTCGTTTTGCATCATCAAAAGAGGCTTATTCTTTCTGGTACGATCTGGTCGTTAGCTTTGGATTAGGTCACACCTATAACACTGATATTCCTTCCGAAGTTTCAGGAAATATTCCAAAGAGCTCATTCTACGACAGAATGTATAGAGGCGTTTGGAACGCATTAACAATTAGGTCATTAAGCATCGGCCAAGGTGAGATTCTTGTCACACCTCTTCAACTTGCAAACATGGCTGCTGCTATTGGAAACGAAGGGTTTTATTATCCTCCTCATTTCATCAAAGAATTCAGCGACGGAACTCCTATCGACTCATCAATGACGACAAAACGGATCATCAATATAAAATCTAAACATTTCAAAGACGTGAAAACCGGAATGTGCCGAGTTTTTGAAGGAGACAGCGGAACTGCTCGCTTCTCAAAAATCGACAGTATACAAGTCGCCGGCAAGACTGGAACCGCAGAAAATCCACATGGCGACGACCACTCTTTGTTCATTGGCTTCGCTCCTGTCGATAACCCACAAATAGCTATCGCTGTGGTTGTTGAAAACGCTGGATTCGGTTCCCAATGGGCAGCTCCTATTGCAAGTCTTATGATAGAGAAATACTTAAGAGGTTATATCAAAAACACCGATAGAGAAAAGAAATTTATAGAATAGAACAAATAGGACATAGACATTTGTCTTTTGTCAACCGAAAGCAAAATAATGACAACAAGAAATAACATAATAGGAAAGATAGACTGGTGGCTGTTGATAATGTATCTTGCACTGGTAGTTATCGGTATATCAACGATTTACGCTGCTGCTTTCAATGAGGCTCATCCTAGTTTGTTTGACATGTCTCAGCATTACGGGAAACAAGCTCTCTTCGTTGGAGTAAGTCTCTTTGTAGGCTTCGTAATCATACTTATTGACGCTAAGTTTTTCAATGCTTTTGCTTACATAATATACGGATTTTCAATATTATTACTCATATACGTCTTAGTCGGAGGAACAACAATCGCAGGCTCTCGTTCCTGGATTCAAATAGGCGGATTCTCATTCCAACCTTCCGAGTTTGCAAAATTCGGAACTGCTTTAGCTGTGGCACATTACCTCGGCAACATAAATACCGACTTCTCAAAAATAAAAACGCAGATGATTACTTACGCGATGGTGTTATTGCCAGTAATGCTTATCTTAGCTCAAGGTGATGCTGGCTCGGCTCTCGTCTTCCTGATATTTATCCTCGTATTCTACCGCGAAGGTATGTCGGGAAAAATACTCTTGATTGGTCTCTTCGCCGTGATTTTGTTTTTGCTAACTCTATATTTTTCAAAATGGTATGTCCTCATTGGACTTATCGTTATCTTTGCTGGACTCATGTTTGTCATAGAAAGGACAAAGAAAAATATCTGGAAATTGATAGCAGCTCTCGTAGTATCAGCAGTGATGGTTTTTTCCGTCGATTTCTTCTTCTACGAGATTTTAAAACCGCATCAGAGAACGCGTATTAATATAATATTAGGTGTGGAAAAAGACATCTATGGCGTCGGATATAACTTACACCAGTCAAAGATTGCCATCGGCTCTGGTGGTTTTGCTGGTAAAGGTTATATGCAAGGTACAATGACAAAATACAATTTCGTTCCAGAACAACATACCGACTTCATTTTCTGTACCATAGGCGAAGAATTTGGCTTCTTAGGTTCTTTCGTTCTTTTATCACTCTACTTCGCATTTCTTGTCAGGATTATTTGGCTTGCAGAAAGGCAGCGTTCAGCGTTTAGCAGAATCTACGGCTATGCTATCGCTTCAATAATGTTTTTCCACCTGATGGTAAATATCGGAATGACAATAGGATTAATGCCTGTCATCGGAATTCCATTGCCATTCCTTAGTTATGGAGGTTCGAGCTTACTTATGTTCAGCATGATGTTCTTCGTCTTCCTAAAACAAGACGCTAACAGAATGAATATCTTATAGCTGATTATCAGTATGACATACATTAATAATATATCACATTCAAATCTGGATGTTGAACTTTCAATAGGTCAATATATTTCTCCTTAATCTTTGTCTTATAAGCTTTTAAATGTTTTAACGAATTTAGTCCTCCTAATGCTTCGATATTTTTTATACTAGTATTCACTATAGACAAATCCTCTAATTCATTGAATTTTGCAATAGGTTTCAGATTTCTAATTGAAGTACCACTAATGTTAAGAACCTTAATGTGTTCTAATGATTCTATAGGTGTCAATTCATTTACAGGTGTATTTTCTATGTTTAAGTCTTTCAACAATGTAAGGTGTGAAAGTGGCAAAATATTATCTACAGGATTGCCGCTTACGGAAAGAACTTCAAGAAAATACTTATCACTCAACGGACTGAGATCTTGAATTTGATTATTATTGACAATCAATTTTTTAAGAAATGTCATCTGCGTTATTGGCTCCAATGTATAAACAATGTTCTGTGGTTCTATAACAATCTCTTCTAAATCTATTATCGACTGCAACTGCTCTGATGTCGGATTTGAATTACACAAGATGTGTGAATTAAATATATCACGCCAAGAGTCATCAAGATTTCCCCACCAAATCCTCAGATTATCAGTCTGATAAATTACGCTCACCTGTCTTTGGATTTTTTTCAGCTCAACAACTTCTTCGGTAGAAATATCCGTACCATCCGCATAAATCTTAACTATGCTATTCAATTCATGAAGAGGAGCAAGTGACCTGACATTTGTATTCTCTATATTGAGTTCTCTCAAATTATTATTATTTGCTAAAGGACCCAAGTCAGAGACCGTTGTATTACTGATATTCAATGTTTTAAGATTATGCAATCCATACAATGGCGATAAATCATCAATTTTTGAATCTGACAAATCAAGGAATTCGATATTTGTCAAACGACTTATCGGCTCCGCATCTTGAATAAAATGACTGACTTTCAAATTTTTAACACTGATAATGGCATGTAATTCCTCTCTAGTAGGATTGATACTTGTCATTGCCTGATCTTTAAGAAGCGTCTTCCAAAACGAAGGTAATTCATTCCACCATGTTGTTAAGGCATTGCTTTCATTAATTACCAACACACTAGGATTAGCCGATTTATACTTGTCAGCTTCATCTTTGGTTATCAACGTATTATCGCAATATATCTTATTAAGATGAGGCATATTATTCAAAGCTGCAAGACTTTCAACTTTTGTATTGGAAAGGTTAATGACATTCAGCCTGTCCAAATTGGAAAGAGGAGATAAATCTGTCACTTGCGTTCCTTCAATATTTAGAAAATTAAGGTTTACAAGTCCCTGCAATGGCGATAAATCGTTAACAAAAGTATTAGACGCGTCTATGTCATGAAGCGTGAGCAAGCCTTTAAGTGCCGACAAATCATTAACTTGCGTCGACGATATATTTAAGGTTCGTAAATTGACACATTCTGAAAGAGCTGAAATATCATAAACGCTTGTGTTCCGTACAGAAAGATTGTTAAGATCTTTGAAGAAAGTTGTTACAGAGATATCATTGATATTAATATTATCAGCCTTGAAGATTTGCACGACGTTAGCATATTTCAAATTAGAAATATCTGTAATCTTGGTATTACTTATATCTAATTCTTTGATTTTATTAAGATTACGAATCGGATTTATATCTGATACATTAGTATTTGAACAATTGAGATAACGTAAGTCCGTAAGTTCTGCCAAAGGGTTCAAATCGGAGATGCTGACATTTTCAGCAATATTCACTTCTGTCATTTTTGTTATTACCCGAAGGGTCTCATAAAGCGGTAAGAGTTCCGACTTAATTGTGTCATTCATCCATCTTGACACTGTGTCATTGATATATAAAATAGTGTCGGGTCTATGTCCGTAAAGTTCATCGATACGATCCATACTCATAGTATCAAGACCTACTATCATAAATGTATCTTGCAGAATTACATTACGTTTTGTAAAAACAGTGAAAGCGTCGCTAAAAATAAGATTTACATCTTTCATCTCAATACTATCGAAAACGAACAAATCTTTTCCCAGATATTCTTTCCAAGGTTTACTCATAGAATTCCACCATGTATAAAGCTCTTCTTTTTCGTTAGGCTTTGTTGTATAGAAACTTACAATCTTAAGTTCTTTCTTGTATGTATCCAAATTAATCTCCAGGAAACGACTTGTCGAGTTCGCGATTGTATCATCTGTGATTGTACGGCCTTTCAACGAGCGCACCATAGCTACCTTAAAGAAAGTCTCTCCCGCCTCGTTTATTTGAGGAGTAACACTCTGAACATCAAAGTCGAATTCTACATTCTGAAAGAAGAAATCAATATCTTTAAGATATGCTTGAACATCTTTATTAATTGATATTGAACGATTTTCATCGAGATCGTCCTCAACCTGGACCTTATCGTCTTTAAACACTTTGGAGTAACTCTCCTTGAAGATAATATCCTTTTCCTGGGCTGAGTTATTTGGGCTGCCAATGAAGTTAAGTGTTTCTTGTAAATAGCTTACCATCTGTTTCACCTGCATTTCGTACTCCGCAATATCATCATCCGACAGTGGTTGTTGAGCCTTTATCGAGAAGGCCGACATGACTAGCAATATTAATAATGAGATGTTTTTCATTTTTGATTATTGAGGTTTGGTTGATAGAATTTCAGAAGTTCTTCTTTTTCATTATCTTTCAAAAACACCAGATTAGATATTAGCCATCCAGTGTTATAACCATCTCGGGTAAACCACGAGACTTCAAAATACCAGTTATCTATTTGAAACACATGAAATTTCTCGCTATTGACTTTTTCAAACACTAGATTACCTTTTTTAATCTCATAGAAAAATATTGACAGATAATCTGTTGTATATGATTCAGATGCGTAATATTCTACACATTCGGGAGTTTTAAAGACTTTATGAATATTCATGAAATCGAGTTCATGACTCATAGGGTGAAGGAAATGTTTCTGTTGTTCAGCAATATCGCCTTTAGGGAAAAGCTTGTTAAACTCCGAAAAAAATACATTTGTAAGAACCCACTTAGAACCAAGATTTTCTTGTTCTATTGCGAAAATCATACTTAGTTCAACGCTTTCTCCTTTCCATTTGAAAGTCGCCGACACCTCAGAATACCACTTTCCACCGAGGAACTCAAAATAATTAGAATCCTTCTCTGTAAGGTCGGCTATGAAAAAGTCTCTTAATGATCCATTTGTCCTCCGATTATCCATGTCAAACAACAGCGGTAAAACATCCTTACGTTTTATTCTATCGCGATAATCTGGAGAGTCGGGGTTGATTTTTTTTCCATACTGATCTTCTTCATAGTTGAATCTGCTTATAAATTGACTCATTTGCTTAGTCATTGTGTATAAGGCCCTTTCATCAGATTCAACATCACCGAGATTGGTATACACCTGCGACTTTACTACTTGAAAAAGTGACAATAACAAAATCAGTGTCGAGAGACGCAAAATATTATTCATCTATCAAAAATTTACAAACGCTGTCAAATCACTAACAATCAGTGTGTTGTTTCTTTAACTCTCATATCGCCCAACAACACGTCCCAGAAACCTATAACGCGACCTCCTATTTGTGTTTCTTTACGTTTCACATAAACCGTGATGTCCTTCTTGGTTGTATCTTGATATATGAGACGACCTTCTTTGTCGAAACCTTTAAATGTCTGAAAGACAGTGATAACACCTACGTATGTACCATCAGGCTGACGCTGCAAGTCACTTACGTATTCTATTTTATACCAATCTATTTCAACGCGATCATAATTAAGACGCATCAATCTTTCAAGATATTGACGTACTTTATAATAACTTACCTCATTGGATGTCAACGATGACACACCTATTTCTGCTTCTGGAGCAAACAACTCCTCTGCACGGTTGATAACTCTGTTAGCCTCACTCCACGGAGTCTCCTTTGAACCAACGATTTTTATATATTTACTGAGGTCACGAACTTTTTCAAGAGCAAGACTATCAATAGCTTGCTTACGTTCTGGACTTAATTCCTGCGCTATAGCCTCTGTATTTCCTAACAAAAATATGCCGAATAATAATGCTAACAATGATTTTTTCATAATCTGTTTACTTTTTAATTAATTCTAACTCAGTGATTTTTTCATTACTATCGTATTTGATGTTTTTAACACCAACACTAACTTTCTTCTGGTCTTTGATGTAATTCAAATATTTCTCCGCAGTTGTAGGTGCATCATAATCAATAATATCGCCTACATGATATATTACGATAAGAACTGGAACATCTGGTGACGCAAACAAATCCAAAGCTTCAGCGATTTTCTCATTTGCCGTCTCTGAATCCGGTGCTGCTGCTATTATAGCAAAATAATCAGCTATTGAAGTCTTGGGCTTAGTGTTATTTTGCTCCTCTATCTGACGCAACCTCTCTTCCTCCGCAAAACGCTCTGCTTCTGCCGCTTCTCTATTCAAAACTTCCTTCGCCTTGACAATCAGACCGTTTATCTCGTCATTTTGCAAGTCCATTTTTTCTATCTCTTCAACACGAGCTTTTTGTTCTTCCAAAGTCCATTGAGTTTCTCCATTGATAATTGCGTTCAAATCTTTTTTGGCTTGTTCAACTTTTGCTTCGTACTCTTTCTTTGCCATTTTTTTCTTACTACCGCAACTTGTTGTTCCTCCAATAGTTACAAAAAATAACATTGTAATAATGAATAAGTTCTTGATTTGTAATTTCATAGTCATATATTTTAAAAATTAGTCTCGCAAATATAATAAATTTGGACTAAAAATAATAACTCCTTTGAGGTTTTTTATTAACAATTTATTAGGCTTAACGGAAGGTAAGATATTTTTCGTATGAATAGAAAAAAGAAATGTTTTGAAATGATTTTTTTATGATTTTTGCAGTATGATAAAACACTACAACATACCGATTTTTATGCCTGAGCTAGCGTGTCCTTATCGCTGCGTCTATTGTAATCAGTTTAGCATTACTGGTCTGAACGATATTATAAAACCAGATGATGTTAAAACAATAATTGACAGTTATTTATCTTCTTTCAAAGATGAAAATCGCCTTGTTGAAGTGGCTTTCTTCGGAGGTAATTTCACCGGACTTCCTCTGAAAATGCAAAACGATTATTTAGAGGCAGTCCAGCCTTATCTCGATAGTGGTTTGATTCAAGGTATTCGTTGCAGCACGCGCCCCGATTATATCTCGCTTCAGCGTGTTAAAGAAATTAAACATCTCGGTATGCGTAACATCGAACTCGGAGCACAAAGCACTAACGACGAAGTTCTGAAACATTGTAAACGTGGTCATACTTACGACGATATTGTCGAAGCATCGCAGATTATTCTTTCAGAAGGAATTACGTTGGGACTTCAGATGATGATAGGTCTGCCTTACGATTCGGAGGAGAAAGATTTTCAGACAGCAAAAGATATAGTGAATCTCGGAGCTAAAGAGACTCGCATCTATCCTTGTATCGTTGTGAATGACACTGAATTGGAAACGATGTATCGTAATGGAGAATATAAAGCACTTTCTATCAATGAGGCTGTAATTCGTTCTGCAAAATTATATTCTTATTTTATCGAGAATCATGTTAAGGTCTTAAGAATCGGATTACATCAGTCTGATGAATTGGATACAGGCGGCTACGTTGCCGGTCCTTATCACAAGAATTTTGCTGAGATGGTTTTTTCTCATATCTGGAAAGAGAAATTTGAGAATCTGAAAACCTCAGAATCTGAAAATCTGAAAAAAGACATAATAATCAATGTGCCTGCATCACAGATAAATCACGCCATAGGATGGAATGGCGAGAATAAGAGAATGCTGTCGGAGTGGTTTGATAAAGTAGAGTTTAAGGCTAATGACAAAAGACCAAAGACAAAAGATGAAGATGATGATTTTACGTTTACCATCACTACAAAAGACGAGCTTCCGACAATTATCGCTGATTCGAGAATGCCAGAGGAAGCGAAGAAAAATCTGAAGAAATTAGGAAACGTCTTGTTTTTAAATCCAACAGAAATAACTTATAATTCAATATCATCACATCCAGATATTTTCTTCTTTCAAAAAGACGATGCCTTGATTTATGCGCCAAATGCTCCTAAAAGAATAATCAAGGAATTGAAGAAGCGAAAGATAAAACTCATCGAAGGCAAGAAAGAAGTCGGGAAGAAATATCCGGAGACGGTTCCTTATAACGCGGTCGGAATTGGAAGTTTATTGATACATAATTTGAAACATACCGACGAGACGATTTTGTCATCTTACGAAAATCACATAAATGTTAATCAAGGATATACCAGATGTAATCTTTTGGCTTTGAATGAAAATGCGTTTATAACATCGGATGTTGGTATTTTCAATGTGGTCAATAGACAACAGTCAACAGACAACAGTCTTTATCCACGCGAATCTTTTGTAGAGACGTACGGACGTACGTCCATATTGTATATCGATCCGAAACAGATTAAATTAGAAGGTCAGAAAAACGGATTTTTCCCTGGCTGTTGTGGCGTTTGGAAAAATAATCTTATAGTTTGTGGCAGCACGAAAAATCTAAAAGAGAAAGCCGAATTAGATAAATTCTTGAAAGATAATAATTTCAATCTCATAGAGTTATACGACGGAGATTTGATTGATGTGGGAAGCATCTTTTTAATTGAAAGTTGAAAATTGAAAATTGAAAATTTGCGACTTGTATCTTACAATTTTTTAATATGGTTTTCCTCCCACTATTCAAGGGGACTTCTATAAATTGCTTTTCAAAAGATTTATGTATTTATCTTTGAGAAGATTTTTGTATTTCTTGAAAGAGCATAGCGAGCTATGTGATTGAAAGAAAGACGAAAAGATTCCAAAGAGAAACATAAATCTTGAAAAAGTTCAACATGTGTTAGACAAAATTATTC